>NZ_BAFW01000200.1 GCF_000308535.1 Nocardia cerradoensis NBRC 101014
GATCCGCGTCGCCCATCTGGAAGCCTTCGACGGGACTCCGGTTCTCGACATCAAGCCCGTTTTGACCGCGTCCGCGGCGAACCGGTGAGGTAGGTCGTCCGCCGCGGTCAGTCGCTGTCGCAGAGCGCTTTCAAGGTCCGCGGGACTTCTTCGGCCGGCAGATAGCATCCGGTCTGCTCGAAACCGCCGATGGTGTGGGTGGTGTAGTCGCCGTAGCCGATGCGCAGGAAGTCGTCGCCGCTGAGGCCGTGCACGGTCCAGTCGAAGGCCACCCGAGCTCGTGCGACGAGCGTACGCAGCGCCATCAGGTGATATCCGCGCGTAACGAATTGTGCTGGGACACCGCGCAATCCGATCTTCAGCGGGCGCGCTACGGCGTCGGCGCCGCCGAGGTCGACCACCATGCCGAGGTCCTGGTGCCGGTACGGCGTGGGCCGGCCGCCCCGCAGCGCGGCCACCAGATTCCTGCCGAGGTGACGGCCCTGGCGCATGGCGTGCTGCGCGGTGGGAGCACACAGCGTGCCCGCATCGGCGGTCAGGTCGGGAACTGCCGCCGCATCGCCACAGGCCCACACACCGTCGAGTCCCGGCACGGTGAACTCGGCGTCGGCGACGATTCGGCCCTTGGTCGTCGCCGCGCCCAGATGGCCGGCGAGGGGGCTGGGGACGACACCTGCGGTCCACAGCACCGTCCGCGTCGGGATGAAGCGTCCGTTGGTGAGCTGAACACCATGGGCGGTAACCTCTTTCGCCGACGCGCCGGTGATCAGTTCGATGCCGCGTTCGGCCAGATTCCGCTTGGCCTGTTCCCCGAGTCGCTGTCCGAGTTCGGGCATGATCCGGTCGCCGTGCGTGACCAGATGCCAGCGCACCATGCCGGATTCCAGCTTCGGGAAATATCGGCGCGCGGCGGCCCGGGTGACCTTGTTGAGTACCGCCGCGGTCTCGGTGCCGGCGTATCCGGCGCCGATGGTGACGAAGTTCAGGCGCTCCCGGTCTTCCTCCTCACCGCCGCGCACGGCCGCGATGTCCAGCTGCTGCAGGACGTGGTCACGCAGGAACATGGCCTCGGCGAGCGTCTTCATCCCGAATCCGTACTCGTCGAGTCCGGGCACGTCGAGGACGCGGGTGATGCTGCCCGGAACGAGCACCAGATGGTCGTAGTCGAGGGCACTTTCGGTGCCGGCCGAGCCGCGCACCACGACCTGCCGGGTATCCGGATGCACCCCGATCGCCATGCCGGGAACCACCTCGGTGCGGCGCAGCACCCGCCGCAGCGACACCGTGATCGACCGCGGATTCAGCACACCCGAGGCGACCTGCGGCAGCAGCGGCAGATACAGCAACCCCGCATCCGGTGTCACGAGTTGGATGAACGCTTCCTCCGCGCCGAGATGACGTTCCAGGTAACGGGCACATTCGACGCCGGAGAAACCACCGCCGATGATCACGATCTTCGCGGGACTCACGAATTCACTCTACTGATCGCACCGAAAACGCAGGCCGGGGTTCTCCGGCCGGGCCGAGGCCGTGGTCCCGGCGGCGAAAGTCGAATCGGCTCAACACATCACCGGCGACAGCCGATCGCCGGGCGGTTCGCCCGCTAGGCGGTGGCGTCCGGGACCGGGCGGGCCGGGGGCTGCGGCGCCAGTTGGACACCGGCCAGACCTGTCCAGCACAGGCTGGCGGTGGTGGCCACGGCCTCGTGTTTGGGCAGGGGTTTGCCGGTGGCGACCCAGTCCCGCGCACAGGACTGGGCGATCGCGACCAACTCGGCCGTGATCAGCCAGCCGTGTTCGGCGCGCGGCAGCGGATGCGGTGCCAGCGCCCGGGCGAGCGTCTCGATACAGATGGTGGCGGCCTGATGCGCGATGCGCTGCGCCGACGGTTCGTCGGCCACGGCGGCACCGGCCAGCAGGGCGGCGCTGCGTGGGCGGATGTCGGCGAAGTCGAACACCGCCGCTACCGAGGCCTCCACGATCGATCGCATGCCCTCGGCGGGTTCGAGTGCGGCGGTGAGCGTCTCCTCCAGCTCCTGCATCGCCTCGTGCAGCACGGCCAGATACAGTTCCAGCTTGCTCGAGAACGACTTGTACAGGACGGGCTTGCTGATCCCGGCCCGGCAGGCGATCTCCTCCATGCCCGCGGCCCGATACCCGCACGCGGCGAACAAACCCGCCGCCGCGGCCAGGATCACCCGCCGGCGTTGCTGCCCGGCCTGCGTCATCTGTCTGTCCACCACCTGGCACCTCCTGCGCCCACGGTACCGACGCCCCGGCCCGGCACAACCGCGGCCCGCACGATCACGCCGTTTCGCCCTCCTACGCCTCGAAGAGGCAGTCACTCGAGGGCGCGCGAGCAACGCCCGCCCGGCCGCGCCTACGGAGCGAGGACTATTCGCCCGAACACTTCGCCCGCATCCATCTTCCGGTGCGCGAGAACGGCATCGTCCAACGGCAGGATCTCGTGGACCACTGTGCGAAGTTCGCCGCGCCCGGCGGCGGCGAACTGTTCCGCACGAACGGCGCGGCGGTCGGATTCGGCGACGGTGTCCGCGCTGAAAGTGGCGAAGGACAACGACTTTCGGAACGCGGCCATCATCTGCATGCCGAAGTCCGCCGGTGGGTGGCCGCCCACGACACCGACCGCCACCATGCGGCCGTTCGGATTCAGATGGGCGAAGAACGAGGGCAGGTCCGCACCGGCTACGACATCGACGATGACGTCGTATCCCGCCGGAGCGTCCGCACCTCCCTTTCCCGAGCGGTCCAGGACGTGGGTCGCGCCGAGTCCGCGCAAACGATCGCCACGGTCGGCCGACGAGGTCGTCACCGCTACCGCGCCGGCGCCGCCCCGAGACGCGAGCTGAACGGCGGTGACGCCGATACTGCCGGCCGCACCCCGGATCAGGACCGACTCGCCGGGACAGAAACGGGCGTGCGCCAGGGCGAAATGGGCGACCACTCCGGAACTCCCGAGTGTCACGGCATCGACCGAGGACAGGTCCGGCGGCAGCGGGAGGACGTCCTGCACGCGGGCGCTCGCCTGCTCGGCATACCCGCCGCCGAATCCGGTGAAGGCCCACACCCGCCGGCCGGTCCAGGAGGGGTCCACCTCGTCGCCGACAGCGGTGACGATGCCCGCGACTTCGCTGCCGGGAACATGGCCGGCTTCGAACCCGTAACCGCCGATCGTGCCTCGGCGAATCACGGCGTCCACGCCGCCGACGCCGATCGCCTCGGTGGTGATCAGCACCTGCCCGGCGGCCGGCGCCGGCGCCGGGAGGTCGACCACGGCCAGTCCCTCGGCGGGTCCGAATGTGCGGATGACTACTGCCTTCACTCGTCTGTCCTCGCTTCGGGCGATTCCGGACCGGTCGAGCCGTCCGGGCTGTGCTCGACGCTAACGGACGCCCCCGTCCGTTTAGCTAAAGTGAGAGTGATGCCCGACGATTTGCCTCACCCCCTGCGCTCCGATGCCCGCGACAACCGCGAACGCATCCTGGAGGTGGCCCGCGCGCTGTTCGCGACCGAGGGCTTGGACGTGCCGATGCGCGAGGTCGCCCGGCGTGCGGGAGTCGGCCCGGCCACGCTGTACCGGCGCTTCCCGACCAAACAGATCCTGGCCACCGAGGCGTTCGCGGAACAGATGCACGCCTGCCGGGCCGTGGTGGACGCGGGACTCGCGGAGCCGGACGCGTGGCGGGGCTTCTGCCTCGTGATCGAGAAACTCTTCGCACTGCACGCTCGCAGCCGAGGCTTCACCGAAGCCTTCACGGCCACCTTCCCGCACGCGCTGGATTTCACCACCGAACGCGAATATGCGTTGAAAGCCGTTGCCGCGCTGGCACATCGAGCCAAGGACGCCGGCCGGCTCCGGCCCGACTTCGTCGTCGACGACCTGATCCTCATGCTCCTGGCCAACCGAGGCATGCACATCGGCTCGCCGGCCACCCGGGTCGCCGCCTCGCGCCGCTTCGCCGCCTTCGTGATCCGAGCCTTCGCCACCACCACGGACACCACACCACTTCCCCCTGTCGCCCGCGTAGCACCCGCGATCCTCTGACGCACGCCGATACTGGAGGTGGCGCGGGTCACTGCTGTCTGGCTGCTCACCGGCCGATTGCCGGGCGGGCGGGCGGCGCATGTAACCTTTCCTCCCAGGAACTCGCACCTGAGGCGGGTTCACCCCAGCCTGGTGTGGTCAGAAGGGAGATACCGATGGGTAAGCGTGGGCGTAAGAAGCGCAGCCGCCGTAAGAATGCGGCCAACCACGGCAAGCGGCCCAACTCCTGAGCCGTCGCGCCGTGCGCCCCGGGACCGCCCAGCGGACTCGGTGCACTGCTGAAAACGACAATGCGGCACGCCATCATGGATGGCGTGCCGCATTCGTCTGTGCGGTCAGGACTCGCGGTCGACCCGGGTTTCGGTGATGGTGATCGACCGCCGGATGTCGAGAGTGAGCCGCTCGCGCAGCGATTCGGGGGCACGATCCCCACCGCATTTACGGCTCAGCAGGCGCTTGAGCTTCTCTTCCAGACCGTATGCCTCGATACACGGCGAGCAGTGGTCCATGTGGTGCTGCAATCGCGCCCGCGTGGCCTCGTCGCATTCGCCGTCGAGAATCAGCCAGACGTCGGTGAGTACCGCCGAACAGTCCAGTTCCATCTCGTCCCCGGCGCCCCGATCGTCGTGCTCGTGCCCACTCGTGCTCACTGGGTTACCTCCTGACGCGCCCCGTTGCCCGTTCGGTTCCGGTCGAACCCCCGCTCGTGCGCGACATCGGCCAACAGCCCCTTGAGCTGTTTGCGCCCGCGGTGCAGCCGGGACATGACGGTGCCGATCGGAGTCCCCATGATGTCGGCAATCTCCTTGTAGGGGAAGCCCTCCACGTCGGCGTAGTACACCGCCATCCGGAATTCCTCCGGCAGCGACTGCAGTGCCGCCTTGATGTCGTCGTCGGGCAGCGCCTCCAGCGCCTCCATCTCCGCCGAGCGCAGACCGGTGGAGGTGTGCTCGGCCGTGGCGGCGAGCTGCCAGTCGGTGATCTCGTCGGTGGGGTACTGCGCGGGCTGGCGCTGCTTCTTGCGATAGGAGTTGATGTAGGTGTTGGTGAGGATCCGGTACAGCCAGGCCCGCAGGTTGGTGCCCTCCCGGAAGGACCGGAAGCCCTGGTATGCCTTGGCGAAGGTCTCCTGCACCAGATCCTCGGCGTCGGCCGGGTTGCGGGTCATCCGCAGGGCCGCGCCGTAGAGCTGATCCAGCAGGGGCAGCGCGTCACGCTCGAAGCGCCGCGCGAGTTCGGCCTCGTCCGCCGTGGAGCGTACGGTCGAACCGCCGTCGATCTCCGCGTCCTCGGCGTCGCGAGCCTCGGCATCCTCGGACGCCGGGTCGTCGTCCACCGGGTCGTCGGGGATCTCGATATCCTCCGGTCGGGAACCGCCCGCGGTGTCACCGCGGGGGCGATCGGCCGCCAGTTCGTCGTCGCTCGTCACGGAAGTCCCTTCGGTCGCCGTAGCATCTGAATCTACCGCGCGCGAGGGTCGCCGATCGAACCCGGTATCCGGGACGATGATGTCGATCAGCGGGTACGACAGCGAGTCGCCGGTCGTTACCGGGCGTTCGTCGACGAGGACGGTCACCGGCATCTCCTTCGAACTTTTCCGATCTCGAGCGGCTGCGAAGGCCGCTGCGCTGTGCTGGCGGAACAGTGCAACATGCACGACCCCCACTGTGTTCCCGAGGACGCGTCACACCCGGCGCATATGCGATTGCCGGGTGTGAACCGGCGCCGCTAGGGTGACCGGCATGGCCGCATCGACACCCGCGATCCGGGCGCTGACCCAGGCGAAGGTGCCCCATGCGGTGCATTCCTATCCGCACGATCCGCGCAGCGAGTCCTACGGCGACGAGGCCGTCACCGCCCTGTCGGAGCGGGTGGGTGTGACGGCCGCGCAGATCTTCAAGACACTGATCATCGAACTGTCGACCGGCACGCCCGCGGTGGCGGTACTCCCGGTTCCGCAGTCGCTGTCGTTGAAGGCGGCGGCCGCGGCGCTGGGCGCACCCAAGGCGGCCATGGCCGACAAGGCGAAGGCCCAGCGCATCACCGGTTACGTCCTGGGCGGCGTATCTCCGCTCGGTCAGAAGCGCGCACTGCCCACGGTGGTGGACGAATCCGCCCTGACCTGGGATCGCATCCTCTTCAGCGCCGGCAAGCGCGGGCTCGAAATCGAACTCGCCCCCGCCGAGCTGATCCGGCTGACCGGCGCGGTCACGGCGTCCGTCGTCGCCTGATTTCTCGCAGCCTGATTCCTCGCAGCCCGATTTCTCGCAGCCCGATTTCTCGCAGCCTGATTTCACGCAGCCTGGGAGATCCGACCGGCGTGATCGGAAATATTTGTGAGTAACAACTAGTTGGTGTATACAAATAGTTGATTGATACAAGTAGTTTTCGACCGGTACGCGGTCGAGCGGGCGCGAGCGGGAGGTCCGATATATGGACAGCGAGCAGGTGATCGATCAGATCGCCCAGCAGCTGATTCGCCTGGGGCGGATCCGGGAGCGGACGAACGCCCAGGTGGCGGCCACCTCACACGGCGACGTCGACCTCTCGGCCTACCGCATCATCTTCCGCCTGCTCTGGGACGGCCCGATGCGCTCCGGCGCGCTGGCCGAGGCCATGTACTCCGACGCCTCCACGATCAGCCGCCAGGTAGCGGCCCTGGTCAAGCGTGGCCTGTTGCGCCGCGAGGCCGACCCCGGCGACGGCCGCGCCAGCGTCCTGATCGTCACCGACGCCGGCAAGGAGATGGCCGCCCAGCTGCGCGCGCGGCGCAACGAGATGATCGGCCGCATCCTGACCGACTGGAACGACCCCGACCGCGAGCAGTTCGCGGTCCTGCTGCACCGCTTCGTCGACGACTACGAAGCCGCGCGACCGGCGATACTCACCCTCCCTCCCCCACGGAAGGCCGTGCGACGGAGAAGAATTCGTGACCACGACCACCACCCAGGCCGCAGCCGGCACCGCACCCGACGCCGCGGGCTTCACGCACCGGCAGGTGCTGGTGATCATGAGCGGCCTGATCCTCGGCATGCTGCTGGCCTCACTGGACCAGACCATCGTGTCCACGGCCATCCGCACCATTTCCGACGACCTCAGCGGATATTCGCTGCAGGCGTGGGTCACCACCGCCTATCTCATCACCGCCACCCTCAGCACGCCGCTGTACGGGAAACTGTCGGACATGTTCGGGCGCAAGCCCTTCTATCTGGCGGCGATCGCCATCTTCGTCGCCGGGTCGCTGCTGTGCACCATGGCGCAGTCGATGTACGAACTGGCCGCCTTCCGCGCATTCCAGGGGCTGGGCGCGGGTGGGCTGATGTCGCTGGCGCTGACCATCATGGGCGATATCGTCTCGCCGCGTGAGCGCGCCCGCTATCAGGGCTACTTCCTGGCCGTCTTCGGCACCTCGAGCGTCGTGGGGCCCGTGCTGGGCGGACTGTTCGCCGGTCAGCCGGCCATTCTGGGCATCGACGGCTGGCGCTGGGTGTTCCTGGTCAACGTGCCGATCGGGCTGCTCGCCTTCGCCGTGGTCACCAAGGTCCTGCACCTGCCGCGCCGCCCGCATCCCGGTGTGCGCATCGACTGGTGGGGCGTGCTGATGCTCGCGGTCGGCATAGTCCCGCTGCTGGTCGTGGCCGAGCAGGGCCGGGAATGGGGCTGGGGCAGCCCGGACGCCATCGCCTGCTATCTGATCGGCGTGGCCGGCGTCCTCGGCTTCGTCGTGGTCGAGGCGAAACTCGGCGATCTGGCCCTGATTCCGCTGCGGATGTTCAAGAATTCGACCTTCGCTCTGGGCGTGGTCATTTCGTTCGTGGTGGGCGCCGGCATGTTCGGCGGGATCTCCTTGCTGCCGCAGTATCTGCAGGTGGTGCGCGGATCGAGCCCGACCGTCGCCGGACTCCAGATGCTGCCCATGGTGCTCGGCATGATGACGGCCTCGGTGATCGCGGGCCAGACCATCTCCCGCACCGGCCGCTACCGCATCTTCCCGCTGATCGGCGCCGGCCTGCTGACCCTCGGACTGTTCCTGCTGCACCTGATCGGCGCCGACAGCCCACTGTGGCTGGTGATGATCTTCATGGCGATCGCCGGCTTCGGCCTCGGCAACCTCATGCAGCCGCTCACGCTGGCCTTGCAGAACGCATTGCCGCCGAAGGATATGGGTGTATCCACCGCCGCGGCCACCTTCTTCCGGCAGATCGGCGGCACCCTGGGGGTGGCGGTCTTCCTGTCCATTCTGTTCGCACAGCTGACACCGCATATCAGCGACGAATTACACAGTGCGGCAACCCGGCCGGCCTACCAGCAGGCCGTGATCGACGGTGCGCACAGTAGCAATCCGGCCGACGCGGCATTGTCGAAAGGCTTGCTGTCACATGATGTTTCGGCAGCGGGCCAGGTGATGAGCGACAGTTCGGTGATCCAGCAGTTGAATCCGACGCTGGCCCGCCCGTTCCAGGTCGGTTTCGCCGATTCGATGGACACCGTCTTCCTGGCCGTCGCGGCCATCGCCGGGATCGCGCTGCTACTGGTCGTGTTCTGGAAGGAAGTGCCGCTACGCACGGCGGGCGGACTGCAGGCCGGTGCGGAGACCAGCGGGCCGCGTGTCCTGGTCGATGCCGACTCCGCTCCGGTGGGCGGCGAGAAGGCCGAACCGACCGCGACAGCGGTGCGGGCGGAGCCGGATCCGGCGGCGACTACACAGAGGTGATCCGGCGCGGGCGGCAACACTCCGCCGGACACGCTGCGCCACACCCACGATTCCCGCGAATTACCCGAAGCTCACCTGTCTCTGTGCGTTACTGGTCGAGCAGTTCGTTCTCCCCCGATTCGTTCCGAACCGAGGATGTGATGCGAAATGACCCATCGTCCGCGCGTACGTAGCCTGCTCGCCGCGACCGCCGGCGCCGCAATGCTCGCTCTGGGATCCGGTCTGCTGGCGGCAGCGCCCGCCGGCGCCGCCCCGAATGCGCCGGTCCCCGTCCACGATCCGAACTATCCGCTCGGCGGCGACGCCCAACATCCGGGCACGCCGGAGCAGGACCCACAGGCGGAGAAGGCCGAGAAGCTGGGCGGCCACGCCACCACCGACATCATCGAACTGGCCACCGACACCACCACGAAGATCGTCGAGATGGGCGCCGACGTCCTGAAATGTGGACTGAATATCGCGATGCCATCCGTGAAATGTGACTAGTGGCAGGCGAACAGCGCCGGGCCGGGTTCAGATCAAGCTGATCTGCCCGGCCTGTTCGCTGCCCGCGCCCGGTACCGGATCCAGCAGCTGCGGACCGTTGTTGCGCACCGAATTCACCAGCGGCGAGACCGGCCGCGCGACGATCGACGAAATCACCTGCGGCTCCGGGGTTTCCAGCAGTTCGTGCGGCGCCGGATGGTCGGGGTCGAGCCAGGCGTCCCAGTGTTCGCGCGGCATCATCAGCGGCATCCGATCGTGGATACGGGTCAGATCGCCCACCGCGTCGGTGGTGAGAATGGTGCAGGACAGCAGCGGGGCCATGTCCCGCTGCGCCGGATCGCGCCACACCGACCACAGGCCGGCCATGTACAACCGGTTCCCCTCCGCATCCGACATGTAGTACGGCTGCTTCACGGCCTTCCCGGACCCGGTGGGATGCGGTTCCGTGAGCCACTCGTACCAGCCGTCCATCGGAACCAGACAGCGGCGCTTCTTCACCGAATCCCGGAACGAGGGTGCGGTGGCGGCACGGTCGGCGCGGGCATTGAACAGCGGCTTGCCCTTGGCCGGAATCCCGGGTTCGGCAGCCTTGGTCCACACCGGGATCAGACCCCAGCGCATACGACGGATGCGTAGCGCCGGATCGTCGTCGGGATGGTCGTGGTCGTGGCGGCGCACGACGGTGAGAATGCGATTCGTCGGGGCGACGTTGTAGTTGGCGCCGTTTCCGGATTCACCGCCGGCACTCGTGCCGCCATCACCGCCGGACGCCGGCTTTCCCGCGGCGGCGTCGCCACTCGGCGGCCCGTCGACGGTTTCGTCGAGGGCGTCGAGTTCGACCGCCAGCCTGGCGGGATTCGCCGTGGTCGCATATCTGCCGCACATATCTCCATGCTGCCATTCCGGACCGACAGAATCCGTAGGCTCGGCTATACCCACACAAACGAGACGAAGCCAACTGAAGGCGATTGACATCACATCGCGAATGTGAGAACTTTTTGCCACAACTCTCTCATTAGGGGTCGCCGCACCATGTCCACCACCGAGTCCACCGCCGGCACCGCGTCGGCGCAGGCAGCCGAATCCGCTCGGCCCACCGAGCTCTCCTCACTCAATCCGGCCACGGGCGAGGTCATCGCCACGCACCCCATCGCCGACGACGATGCGGTGCGCGCGGCCGTCGCCAAGGCCCGCGCGGCCGCCGCGACCTGGGGCGGCCTCAGCTTCGCCGACCGCAAACGGGCGCTGCTGCGCTGGTCCAGCCGCCTCGTCGCCCGTGCCGACGAATTCTGCGATCTGATCCACGCCGAGAACGGCAAACCGCGCGACGACGCGTACCTGGAATTGATGCTGGCCCTCGAACACATCGCCTGGGCCGCCAAGAACGCCGAGAAGGTCCTCAAACCGAAGAAGGTCTCCCCCGGCGCCCTGATGTCGAATTTCGCGGCGTCGATCGAACAGCGGCCGCTGGGCGTGGTCGGGGTGATCGGCCCGTGGAACTATCCCGTCTACACCCCCAACGGCTCGCTCGCCTACGCGCTGGCCGCCGGTAACACCGTGGTGTTCAAGCCGAGTGAATACTCCACCGCGATCGGTAATTTCGTCGGCCAGGCCTTCGTGGACGCCAACCCCGACCTGCCCGAGGGCGTTTTCGTCACGATCAACGGCTTCGGCGCGACCGGTGCCGCGCTGGTGCGCGCTGGGGTCGACAAGATCGCCTTCACCGGCTCCACCGCGACCGGTAAGAAGATCATGGCCGCCGCGGCCGAAACACTGACTCCCGTGTTGCTGGAATGCGGCGGCAAGGACGCGGTGATCGTCGCCGCCGATGCCGATATCGCGGCGGCCGCCGACGCCGTGGCCTACGGCGCGACGATGAACAGCGGCCAGACCTGCGCCGGCGTCGAACGCGTCTACGTCGACAAGTCGATTCGCGAGCCGTTCCTGGCCGAGGTGAAGAAGATCCTGTCGAACGTACACGCCGGATCCGACGACAAGGCCTCCTACGGTCCGATGACCATGCCGTCGCAGATCGACATCGTGCGCCGGCACATCGAATCGGCTCTGGCCAACGGCGGCACCGCGGTGCTGGGCGGCCCGGAATCGGTGCACGCGCCGTATATCGAGCCGGTCGTGCTGGTCGATGTCGACGAGAGCTCGGACGCCGTCTCCGAGGAGACCTTCGGCCCGACCGTCACCATTCGCACCGTCGAGAACATCGACGAGGCGGTCGACCTGGCGAACAACTCGAAGTACGGCCTGGGGTCGGCGGTGTACTCGCGCAAGCACGGCCTCGAGATCGCCCGCCGCCTGCGCGCCGGTGCGACCTCGGTCAACTCGGTGCTCGGCTTCGCCGCCATCGCGTCGCTGCCCTTCGGCGGCGTCGGCGACTCCGGTATCGGCCGCATCCACGGTGCGCCCGGTCTGCTGGAGTTCACCAGCCCGCATTCGATCGCGGTGCAGCGCTTCACCATTCCGGGTATGGCGCTGCTGAGCTACAAGCGCACCGACAGCACGATGAAGCTGCTGCGCAAGGTGGTTCCGCTGCTGCACGGTCGCAACAAATAGATGTCTCTCGATCGGGCCCGCACCCAATGGTGCGGGCCCTTTCGCGTGCCGAAATCGGCCGTGGCTACCGGTGAGATCCCGCATGAGGCCGCGAATGTCCGAATCCAGCAAATAAACGAGCATACGTCGGAGATCACAAAACCGCGCTCCCTGCACACAGGGGCAGCTCTCATGCGCGAAGATGGTCCGGTGAGTTTCTGGCCCGCGCCCCACATCGACCATGCCGTGCACGCGACCGTCACCCTGCCCGGGTCCAAATCGATCACCAACCGGGCATTGATTCTGGCCGCGCTCGCGGACCGCCCCTCGACGATCACCGGCGCCCTGCGCAGCCGGGACACCGAGCTGATGATCGCGGGCTTACGCGCGATGGGCACCGAAATCACCGGTGACGGCGACACCCTCGCCGTCACCCCGCCGACGCAATTGCACAACGCCACCGTCGATTGCGGACTGGCCGGCACCGTGATGCGGTTCCTGCCGCCGGTGGCCGCGCTCGCGCACGGCGATGTCGTGTTCTTCGGTGACGAGCAGGCGCGGCTGCGCCCGCTGCACACGATCCTCGACGCGCTGCGCAGCCTCGGCGTCGACATCGACGGCAACACCCTGCCCTTCGTCGTCCACGGCGCCGGGACGCTGCGCGGCGGGTCGGTCACCATCGACGCCTCCGGTTCCTCGCAGTTCGTCTCCGGGCTGCTGTTGTCGGCGGCGCGGTTCGAGACCGGGATCACCGTGCAGCACGAGGGCGCGCCGCTGCCGTCCATGCCGCATATCGAGATGACGGTGCAGATGCTGCAGCAGGCCGGGGTGCGGGTGCAGGCGCCGGCCGATCCGCGCAAGGAACAGGTCTGGACCGTCGAGCCCGGACCGATCCACGCCGTCGACTGGGACGTCGAACCGGATCTGTCCAACGCCACGCCCTTCCTGGCCGCGGCAGCGGTCACCGGTGGTGAGGTGACGATTCCGCACTGGCCGCAGCTGACCACCCAGGCCGGTGATGTGATCCGCGAAATCCTGGTCCGGATGGGCGCCGAGGCGCGGCGCTTCGACGGCAAACTGACCGTGCGTGGCCCGCAGTCCCTCGCCGGTATCGATATCGACCTGCACGATGTGGGCGAGCTGACGCCGACCGTGGCCGCCCTGGCCGCACTGGCAGACTCCCCGTCGCGGCTGCGCGGAATCGCCCATCTGCGCGGACACGAAACCGATCGGCTGGCCGCGCTGACCACCGAGATCAACCGCCTCGGCGGCAACGTCACCGAAACCGAGGACGGACTGAGCATCGAGCCGGCCCCGCTGCAGGGCGGCCAGTGGCATTCCTACGCCGATCACCGGATGGCCACGGCGGGAGCGATTCTCGGCCTGCGCGTACCCGGCGTGAGTATCGAGGACATCGGCACCACCGCCAAGACACTGCCCGAATTCGTCACCCTGTGGGAATCGATGCTGACGGGTGCCGGCGCCTTATCGGGTGAGGGAGCGGCCCACTGAGGCGCCGGGAGTACGACGAATCCGATGTCCGGGTCCGCCCGGGCAGGGGTTCGCGTCCCCGCACCAAGACCCGGCCGGAACATCGAGACGCGGTGTCGGCCATGGTGGTTTCGGTGGACCGGGGCCGCTGGGGGTGCGTGCTCGGCGACGATCCGGATCGCCGCGTGGTCGCGATGCGGGCGCGGGAACTGGGCCGCACGCCGATCGTCGTGGGCGATCAGGTGGATGTGGTCGGCGATCTGTCCGGCCGGCCCGACACCCTGGCGCGGATCGTGCGCGTCGCCGATCGCCGAACGGTATTGCGCCGCACCGCCGACGACACCGACCCCTTCGAACGCATCGTGGTGTCGAACGCCGAGCAGTTGTTCATCGTCGTCGCGCTGGCCGATCCGCCGCCCCGCACCGGCTTCGTCGAACGCGCCATGGTGGCCGCGTATGCCGGTGGGCTGCAACCGATTCTGTGTCTGACCAAACACGACCTCGCCGCCGATTCCGAATTCGCCTCGGAATTCGCGGATCTGGATCTGACCATCGTCTACGGCGGCCGCGACGATCCGCTCGAACCCATTCGCGAGCTCCTGCGGGATTCGCTGACCTGCCTGCTCGGCCACTCCGGCGTCGGTAAGTCGACACTGGTGAATCGTGTTGTCCCCGAAGCGGAACGAGCCGTGGGGACGGTCTCCGGCGTCGGCAAGGGCCGCCACACCTCGACCCAGTCCGTAGCACTGCCGCTGGAAGGCGGCGGCTGGGTCATCGACACCCCGGGCATCCGCTCCTTCGGCCTCGCCCACATCTCGCCCGACGACGTGATCGCCGCCTTCCCCGACCTGTCCGAGGCCATCGAGGACTGCCCCCGCGGCTGCACCCACCTCGGCCCACCCGCCGACCCGGAATGCGCACTGGACGCACTCCCCGGCAAAGAACGACGGGTCGCCGCGATCCGACTGCTGCTGACGGCACTGAATTCCAACGATCCGTGGGTGCTCGGCAACGGCTGAGGTACGGTGCTCACTCGGCGCGTCCCGGGCGCGGAGTCGCCGCCAGGCTCGCCTGCCCGATCCACTGCGGTACCTGCCGCCGGATCGACGCCGGGGCCACGATCTGGGTCGTTTCGTCCCGTAGCGCGGTCGCCCAGCTCCGGTCGCCCCGCCAGATCTCGGTGAACTGCCGCAACGTGCTGCGGACGGTCGCCGCGACCTCGAATCCGGGATCGTAGTCGCAGATCGCCGCAGTACCACGCTCGACCAACAGCCACCAGTGCGCCTCCTTGCCGGGGACATCGGTGAACTCGACCGCCAGAACCGTCCGCTCGTCGGGCCACGCCCGGATCGGGATCGTGCGACGGATATCCCACAGCAACAGGTGCGGATCCAGATCCCGGTCGCCGAGATCGCCGATCCAGCGCACCCCCCACGCTCCGAGCGCCTCTACGACGGTCGACAGCTCTCGTCCGGCGTCGGTCAGGATGTAGGCGGCGCGTCCATCGACACCGATCTCGCGACGCAGTACCCCGGACCGCTCCAGCGAGCGCAGACGACGGGAGAGCAGAGCGGGCGACATCTTCGGATTGCCCCGCCGGAGCTCGTTGAAATGTGTACTGCCCAAGAGCAATTCGCGTACGACCAGCAAAGTCCACCGCTCGTCGAGGACATCCATTGCCTTGGCGATCGGGCAGAACTCCCCGTAGCCGGACACACAACCAGTAGACCACTCGGCGCGCGCCGGGTACAGATGTTGTACTGGCCGACGCTACCTCCGCCGCCGATGCTAGCGATATGACAGCTATCCATCACACCCAGCAATCACCCGTCGGCCTCACCGAACGCACACACGCGCTCTGGGCCCTCGGCGACTATCCCCGCGTCGCGGACACCGTCATCCCCGGCCTGGGCCGGCGCCTGGTTCGAGCCTGCGATATCCGTCCCGGCCGGCGAGTGCTCGATATCGCCGCCGGAGCGGGGAATGCGGCCATTCCGGCGGCCGAAGCCGGAGCGGACGTCATCGCCAGTGACCTGACGCCGGAAATGTTCGACGCGGGCCGGGCCGCGGCGGCCGCCCGCGGTGTCCACCTCACCTGGGAGACCGCCGACGCCGAGGCGCTGCCGTACGACGACGGCCGATTCGACGTCGCCATGTCCTGCGTCGGCATCATGTTCGCCCCGTCGCACCGGGCGGCCGCCGACGAACTGCTCCGCGTGATCGCGCCGAAGGCGACGATCGGGCTGATCAACTGGACACCGGAGGGATTCATCGGCGAAATGTTCGCCATCGCGAAGCGGTTCGCACCGCCTCCGCCGCCCGGTGCGCAATCGCCGCTGCTCTGGGGCACCGCCGACCACCTCCGGGAGCTGTTCGGCGACCGCGTCACCGACCTGCACATCGAGCGCGAATTCGCGACGGTGGAATGTTTCGCCGACGGGGACCGCTTCCGTGACTTCTTCAAGGCCAATTACGGTCCGACGGTCGCCGTGTACAAAGCCCTGGCCGGCGACCCGGATCGCATCGCCGAACTGGACCGCGCCCTCGCCGACCTGGCCGCTCGCCACGACCTCGGCGGCGGGCGGATGCGCTGGGAGTACCTTCTGGTCACCGCCCGGCGGGCGTGACGTGGTTCCGATTCCGGCGAGGGCGGGGACCGGCCGCGTTCACGCCGAGGTCGGCAGCCGGCGCTCGCCGTGCGTGATGGCCGCGGCCAGATCGTCGAAGCCGTTGACCAGTTCCGCCACCCGGAACCACGCCGCGTGTACTGCCAGATCGTCGGTGGCGGTTTCCAGCAGGTGTGCGGCGCGGGCGTACGCCGCCATGAGCCGATCGATCACGGAGCCGACGGTTTCGGTGTGGATCGCGGTGCCGTGCCGATGCTGTGGCACGTGGGCTTCGATCCATCGGTCGATCACGCGCACGGTCTCGCGGCGCGATACGTCGGCCGCGCGGCGATACTCGGCATCGTGCGACTGGGCCGCACCGGTGTGCAGTTCCGCGAGTTGGCGCGCGAGCGGATCCAGGGGATGCGCGGCCGGGCGCGAATCACGCACCATCCGCAGCAGCATCTCGGCGGTGGGCAGCTCGCCGATCACCTCGGCGCCCCCTCCCTCCAGCACCAGCAGCGGCGATACCGTGGCCACCCGGGCGCCCTCGGTATCCGGGAGGTCACCGGTCACCGCGAGCACCGCCTCCGGGCGCGGTAGTGGATACCGCACCGGAGCCCGCCGTCCCGGCGGACTCGGTGACGCGGTGTGGTGAGAATGGCGGCGTCGAACACATGGGCAGCTCCTGGTCGGTGTCGGCCTTCCGATGAAACCGACCGTATGCCCCGGATTAGCTGTTCGCTTGCATCCCGGTTCCCTCTGTTGAGAAGTCACAGACGGGACCGGCGCGGGGTGCTGACGAAGCACATAACCAGGCAGTGACTACGGCGTGAGCACCAGCCGTCCGCGCAATCCACCGGCGGACAACCGCTCGTGCGCCTCGGCCGCGCGCTCGAGCGGAAGGACATCGGCGACCCGCAACGTCAGGCCGAGCGCCGCGAGTTCGGCGAGCGCGGTGCCGTCGGCTCTGATCCATTCCTGATGAATTCTCATGCCGCGCAACGGAACAGGGGCCGGACCACCGGCCACTCCGGCGTACGCGCCACCGTTGCGGACCGCCGCCGTGGCACGCACACCCAGACCCGCGCCGTCCAATGCGCCATCGACACCTCCGGGAACCAGCGCGCGTATCGCTTCGGCGAGGTCGGCGCAGCTACGAGGCACGGTCCATTCGGCGCCGAGCCCGCGAACGAACGCCGCATCCTCCTCGGCGACCTGCGCGACGACCCGCAGTCCGCTCCGCACGCCCAACTCGACCGCGAAGCCGCCGACCGCACCCGCGGCACCGGTCACCAGCAGGGTCTCACCGGCGCGAAGGTCGAGCAGCGCGAGCGCCTGCTGGGCGGTCAGCGCATTCAGCGGCAGGGTGGCCGCCTCGGTCGCATCGACGTCCGGTGGCGCCGGAGCGACCGCATCGGTATCGAGGACCAGATACTCGGCGTAGGCACCCAGCGACCGGTCGAGCAGATCACGCAGCCCGATAACCCGTTGCCCCACAACGAATGTCGTGACTCCGGGACCGATACTGTCGACGGTTCCCGCGACGTCCCAGCCGATTCCGATGGTGTCGCGCGGTGCCATCAGACCCGCGGCGATCAGGGCGCCGCTGCGGGTCGCGATATCGACCGGATTGACCGCGGCCGCCTCCACCCGGATCCGCACCTGCCGCGGTCCGGGCTCGGGCACCGGCGCCCGCACCACCTCGAGTGCCTCCGGGCCACCCACCCGCCGAACGACCACTGCCCGCATGCTGTTCCGAGAACTCATGCTGCACAACATATGGAGAGCTACTCTCCATGGGGAAGTACGCACTCGAAGGTGCGTATCCCACCCGGAGGAGACCCGTGACCACCCGAACCGCCGCCCAACGCCGAGCCCAGGCGAGCGCCGACTACGACGCGTACCTGGCGCAATGCCCCGCTCGGCAACTACTCGACCGCATCGCCGACAAATGGGTGAGCCTGGCCGTCAACGCCCTCGCCGACGGCCCCCAGCGCTACAGCGACCTGCAACGCCGCCTCGCCAGCATCAGCCAGAAGATGCTCACCCAAACCCTGCGCAACCTCGAACGCGACGGCCTGGTCTCCCGCACGGTTACCCCCGCGGTCCCGGTCCGCGTCGAATACGAGCTCACCCCCCTCGGCCACTCCCTGCTACCGGTGATGCGCGCGGTCAAGGACTGGGCCGAGCAGAACATGGACCGGGTCCACGCGGCCCGCGAACACTACGAGCAGCAGACCGGAACCGCGCCTCACGACAGCGGCCGGCCCACCTGATCGGTGGGCCGGCCGCTTCGTGTGCCGAAATTACCGGCGGCGCTTGGTCTTCGCCGGCTTGCCCTGCTTGGCGCGGTCGCGCTCGGCCTCGCGCCGCTCGCGGCGGGTCATGCCGGTGGCGGGGGTGTCACCGTATTCCTGGGCGGCGCTGCGGACTTCGGCGTGGCCGCCCTCGTCCGGGCCGGAGAAGCTCAGACCGCGCGGGCCGGATTCGTCGATTCCCTTGGCGCGCAGGGCCGCCGGGGCGTTCTCGGCGGCGCCGTTGCCCTGGGGCACGGCCGGAGCGGGATGCATCGCGCCCACCGGGGAACGCAGGCCGGGGTCGACCGCGGGCTGCTGTTCGGGGGCCTGCTGGACCTCCACCTGAAGGTTGAACAGGAAGCCGACCGACTCCTCCTTCAAGCCCTCGAGCATGGCGGCGAACATGTCGAAACCCTCGCGCTGGTATTCGACGAGCGGATCGCGCTGCGCCATCGCGCGCAGGCCGATGCCCTCCTTGAGGTAGTCCATCTCGTAGAGGTGTTCGCGCCACTTGCGGTCCAGGACCGACAGCAGGACCTGGCGCTCGAGGTTGCGCATACTGCCGGGACCGGCCAGATCGTCGATCTCCTTCTCACGCCGCGCATAGGCGTCGTGGGCGTCTTCGAGAATGGCCTCGAGCAGTTCCTCGCGGCTCAGTTCGCCGATCTCGCCGTCCCCGGTCTCACCGGTCAGATCCTGGTATTCGATGCCGACCGAGTACAGCGTCTTCAGCGCCGTCCACAGCTTGGCCAGATCCCAGTCCTCGACGTAGCCCTCGGAGGTGGCGCCGTCGACGTAGGCGGTGATCACATCGGTGATCATCGACTGAACCTGGCCCTCCATATCCTCGCCGGCCAGGATGCGCTGGCGCTCGGCGTAGATGACGGTGCGCTGCTGGTTCATCACCTCGTCGTACTTCAGAACGTTCTTGCGGATTTCGAAGTTCTGCTGCTCGACCTGGGTCTGGGCGCTCTTGATCGCGCGGGAGACCATCTTGGCCTCGATCGGCACGTCGTCGGGCAGGTTGAGCCGGGTCATGATCGACTCCAGGGCCGCACCGTTGAAGCGCCGCATCAACTCGTCGCCGAGCGAGAGGTAGAAGCGCGATTCGCCCGGGTCGCCCTGGCGGCCGGCACGACCGCGCAGCTGGTTGTCGATGCGCCGCGACTCGTGCCGCTCGGTGCCCAGCACGTAGAGGCCGCCGGCGTCGCGCACCAGATCGGCGTCGTCCTCGACCTGCCGCTTGACCTGCTCCAGCGCGGGCAGCCAGTTGGCCTCGTAGTCGTCCGGCGTCTCGACCGGATCCAGGCCCTGGCGGCGCAGCAGCGTATCGGTGATGATGTCGGGGTTACCGCCGAGCACGATGTCGGTACCACGACCGGCCATATTCGTCGCCACGGTGACCGCACCCGGGCGGCCGGCCTCGGCGATGATCTGCGCTTCCTGCTCGTGGAACTTGGCGTTCAGCACGTTGTGCGGGATACCGCGCTTGGTGAGCAGCTTCGACAGATACTCCGAGCGCTCCACCGAGGTGGTACCGATCAGCACCGGCTGGTTCTTCTCGTGCCGCTCGGCGATGTCGTCGGCGACCGCGGCGAATTTCGATTCCTCGGTCTTGTAGATCAGGTCCGCCTGATCCATGCGGATCATCGGCTTGTTGGTGGGGATCGGCACCACACCGAGGCCGTAGGTCTGGTGGAGCTCGGCCGCCTCGGTTTCGGCGGTACCGGTCATACCGGACAATTTGTCGTACAGGCGGAAATAGTTCTGCAGCGTGATGGTGGCCAGCGTCTGGTTCTCCGGCTGGATCTCCACACCCTCTTTGGCCTCGATGGCCTGGTGCATGCCCTCGTTGTAGCGGCGGCCGACCAGAATGCGGCCGGTGAATTCGTCGACGATGATGACCTCGCCGTTGCGGACGATGTAATCCTTGTCGCGAACGTAGAGTTCCTTGGCCTTGATCGCGTTGTTCAGATAGCTGACCAGCGGCGAGTTGGCGGCCTCGTACAGATTGTCGATGCCGAGCTGATCCTCGACGAATTCGACGCCGGCCTCGTGCACGCCGATGGTCCGCTTCTTGATGTCGACCTCGTAGTGCACATCCTTCTTCAGAAGCGGTGCAATACGGGCGAATTCGGCATACCACTTACTCGACGCGTCGGCCGGGCCGGAAATGATCAGCGGCGTGCGGGCCTCGTCGATCAGAATCGAGTCGACCTCGTCGACCACGGCGAAGTTGTGCCCGCGCTGGACCAGATCGTCCAGCGAATGGGTCATGTTGTCGCGCAGATAATCGAAGCCGAATTCGTTGTTCGTGCCGTAGGTGATGTCGGCGCTGTAGGCCGCACGCCGCTCGGCGGGGCTCATCCCGGACAGGATCGCGCCGACCTGCAGGCCGAGGAAACGGTGCACCCGGCCCATCCACTCGGAGTCACGGCGGGCCAGGTAGTCGTTGGTGGTGACGATGTGGACACCGTCGCCGCTGATCGCGTTGAGATAAGCGGGCAGCACCGAGGTGAGCGTCTTACCTTCACCGGTTTTCATCTCGGCGACATTGCCGATGTGCAGGGCCGCGCCACCCATCACCTGCACCTTGTAATGCTTCTGATTCAGCACGCGCCAGGAGGCCTCACGGGCGGCGGCGAAAGCCTCGAGCAGCAACTCGTCCAGGGTTTCGCCGTCGGCGTAGCGCTGTTTGAATTCGTCGGTCTTCGCGCGCAGTTCCGCGTCGGTGAGATCGGCGTACTCGTCGTCCAGACTGAGAACTTCGTCGGCCAGATGCGCGAGCCGCTTGACGGTGCGACCCTCACCAAAACGTAGCAACCTCGTCAGTGTCAGCGCAGGCACGGGTCTCGTCAGTCCTCTGGTCGATGTTGTCGTCTTGCAGTGCTACATCTTCGGCACACCGCACTACTCGCGGCATACCGAAGCCCCCGCCTCATCGTATGGGCGAAATTCCCGGCGCGCGGATAAGCGGCATCGTCCATGGTAATGCGGCCTCCATCGTAGGCGCCGCCGCGCCAGCACATCCACGGACAGCAACGGCCCCTCGGGGCCCGGCAGTGATCGATCACACTTCGGCACGACACGCGCCCGTCACACTCGGCACGACACGCGCCCGCGATCACCGCATGCGCAGGGCACTCATCCGCCAACGCCCGCGGCGCAGCACCAGCCGCGCGGCGACGGCGAAACGGCGCTGCCCCCGCTCGTATCCGCCGCACACCTCCGCAGCACTCGCGGTGACCTCGGCGAGCTTCACGGTGACGAGCACCGCCGTACCGAGGCGGCGCTCCGCGGCGGCGGTGCGGGCGAGCGTTTCGACGGCGGCCAGCACGGTCGGCTCCACCACCGGACGCAACTGCCCGAGCGGACGCCGCCCGTCGATGACCTCGAGCACCAGGCGCAGCGACCGCTCAGCGAACTGCGCTGCGGCCGTGCCGATTTCGTTGCCACAGCACGTGCCGGACGACGCCGGCACACCCGCGCCGGAGCCCGGCGAGCGGCCGTCGTGCGCGGACCGGCGCGGGGTCCGCAGCCGCGGCACAACGGGTGCGGACGTCCTCCGATCGAGCGACTTTCCCGCAGTCACGCCACCGGAACTTCGCGGATCCAACGGCGGTTCGAATACCGGCGCGCGGCGGGCGCGACGGGTGTATACCGGGCTTGCAGAAGACTCGAGCATTCGACACTCCCCCTGGTCGGCATGCTTGGGCACGGATCGAACCAGCATGCCATGCGCGGCGACGACGACGGCGGAATTCCGACGCCGACGCGACAAGTCCCACACAGTCACGCACGCAAGGTTTGTGTCACTCCACAATGGAGAGCGGCAACGGAGAGGAGCTCGGACAGCGTGATCACGAGACTGACGCCGCAGGACGCGTCGTTCTTCCGGCTCGAGTCGAGCAGCAATCCCATGCACATCGGCTCTCTCGCGATCGTGCGCGTCGCCCCCGAGGATCCCGGCGACGGCTCCGCGTGCGTGGACTACCAAACACTGCTGGACCTGGTCGACAGCCGGTTGTCGATGGTGCCGCGTTACCGCCGCAAAGTGCGCGAGGTGCCGTTCAAACTGGGGCGTCCGATCTGGGTCGAGGACAGTCGCTTCGACCTCACCTATCACGTGCGGCGTTCGGCGCTGCCGGCTCCGGGCTCCGACGAACAGCTCTACGAACTGGTCGGGCGGCTGTCCTCGCGACCACTCGACCCGAGCCGCCCGCTGTGGGAGATGTACCTGATCGAAGGCCTGTCCGACGGCCGCTGCGCGATCTTCACCAAAACCCATTCGGCGCTGGTGGACGGCGATACCGCGCTCGAGATCGGGCACGTCATCCTCGACTCGGGGCCCTCGCCGCGGGTGGTCGCGCCCGATACCTGGGTGGCCCTCCGCGAACCCGGCGAGGTGGAACTGCTGGGCATGTCGCTGGCCGAAATGGCGACCCAGCCCGCGGCGGCGTGGGAAGTCGTGCGCGACGCCGGCGCCAACGCGTCGGCGGTGGTGGCGGCCGCGGGTAAGGCCGTCGACGCCGCGGTCAGCCGGGTGCGCGCGGCCGGGCGGACGGCACCGGACAGCCCCTTCAACACCTCGATCTCGCGATGCCGCCGATTCGATATCGCACGGACCGACCTCGACGACTATCGCCGGATACGAAGACACTTCGACTGCTCGATCAACGACGCCATTCTGGCCGTGGTGACCGGCGCCTTGCGGATCTTTTTGCAGTCGCGGGGTGAGGTTCTGGTCGAATCGGCGGTGCTGCGGGCGGTGGTGCCGATGTCGGTCTACGTCGACGGGCCGCCCGACGACACGTTGCGCCCGGCCAGCGAGGTCTCCTCGTTCCTGATCGATCTGCCGGTGGGAGAGCAGAATCCGGTGATGCGGTTGTCGCACATCTCGCACGCCACGGCCGAGAATTCCCGGCACGGCCGCGCGGTACGGGCGCGCACCCTGGTTCACATGGCCGGCTTCGCCCCGGCAAGCCTGCACGCGATGAGTGTGCGGGCGGCGAGTACGTTCGCAGAACACACATTCAATCTGGTGATCACCAACGCGCCGGGTCCGCAGCGGCCGATGTACATCGGCGGCGCGCGGATGCTGGAGATGTATCCGGTATCGCCGTTGCTGCGCAATCAGGCGTCGAGCATCGGAATCACGTCCTACGACGGACGTGTGTTCTACGGTCTCAATGCCGACCGCGAGGCGATGGCCGATATCGCCGTACTGGCGGCGGCGGTGCGCGAATCCATGGAGGAGATGCTCGGTGCCTGCGTCTGATCAGGGCAAGCTACGCGTCTATGTCCCGGCCACCATCGCCATGCTCCGGGAGTTGGTGGCACAGCGCGAAATTCGCGCGGTGAACGACACCGCCTTCGCGGTCACCCCCGCGCTGCGCGAGGCATACGCCTCCGGCGACGACGAGGAACTGGCCGAGGTGGCGATGGGTGAGGCGGCGCGCGCATCGCTGCGCCTGCTGGCCGAGGAACGCGAATCCGCGCTGCTGCACGCCGACGACGGCGACGCCGAGCCCGCCGGCACCGATCCGGACGCCGCCGAAGACGGCGAATCGTCGTATTCGGCCCCGGTCTACCGCCGGGCCGTGATCGCCGCGGATGTGACGGGCACGACCCTGCGCCCGGATCTCGACGATGCGGTGGTCCGGCTGTCGGGGCCGATCACCTACCAGCGCATCGCCTCGGTGCACGTCGACCTGGCCGAGGCCGAACCGCAGGTCGCGAAGGCCGTCGACGTCGTCGACGCGGCCGATCTGGGCGATCCGGACGCGGAATTCGTGCTGGGCGACGCGGAGGACCACCAGCTGGCTTGGTACGCGGCACAAGAGTTGCCGTTCCTGCTCGACCTCCTCTGATCCGCCCGCTAACCTACGATGCCGTAACCTTGGCTCGAAGGGTGCGCCGCAGGCGCGTGATCACAGGAAATGAGCATTCGCACGATGGTGTCGAAATCGGTACAAGGCCTGCGGGCATGGCTCGAGGCCCCCGTCGCCGACGCGAAGATGGCCGGACGGACGCGCCTGGACGCGCTGCGCGGAGCGGCCGCCCGCATCACCACCCCGCTGCTGCCCGACGATTATCTGCATCTGGTGAATCCGCTGTGGTCGGCGCGGGAGCTGCGCGGACGGATCGTCGAGGTCCGCAAGGAGACCGCGGATTCGGTGACCCTGGTGATCAAGCCGGGCTGGGGTTTCGATTTCACCTTCACCCCCGGCCAGTACATCGGCATCGGTGTCCTGGTCGACGGACGCTGGCACTGGCGGTCGTATTCGCTGACCTGCCCGCCGGACTGGACCGCCCCGGACAACCGCGCCGAACGGGTGATCTCGATCGCGGTGAAGGCGATGCCGGAGGGCTTCCTGTCCAGCCACCTGGTCAACGGCGTGCCGCAGGGCACGGTCGTCCGCCTGGCCGCGCCGCAGGGCGGGTTCGTGCTGCCGGAACCGCCGCCGGCGAAGGTGTTGTTCATCACCGCGGGCAGCGGCATCACCCCGGTGATGGCCATGCTGCGGACCATGGATCGCCGCGCCGCCGACCGCACCGACGGCGACGCGATGGACGACATCGTGCACATCCATTCCGCCCGGACCGCCGAGGACGTCATGTTCGGCGCGGAACTGCGGGCGCTGCACGACAAGCATCCGGGCTTCACCGCCCATATCCACCTCACCGGTGAGCAGGGCAAATTCGATCTGGCCGACCTCGATGCGCGGTTCCCCGACTGGCGCGAGCGCGAGACCTGGGCCTGCGGTCCGGCCGGACTGCTCAACGATGTCGAAAAGCATTGGGCCGCCGCGGGTATCAGCGACAAACTGCATGTCGAGCGGTTCGAGGTGGAACGGTCGGCGGTCGGTGAGGGCGGCACCGTCACCTTCGCTCGCACCGATCGCAGCACCGAGGTCGACGGCGCCACCAGCCTGCTCGAGGCCGGTGAGGCCGCGGGCGTGCAGATGCCGTTCGGCTGCCGGATGGGTATCTGCCAGACCTGCGTGGTCACCCTGACCGACGGGCACGTGCGCGATCTGCGCAACGGCGCCGAACATCAGGCCGGGGAGAAGGTGCAGACCTGCATCTCGGCCGCGGCCGGAGACTGCACCCTGGACGTGTGAGACGCGTTCCGGTGGTGTTCACCCGCTCGCCCCGCGGCGGCGCGAGCGATCACCACCGGTAACCGATACCCTGAAGAGGACCAGACCGAGACCTCCCACCGAAGCGCAGCGGAGGCAATCCGATTCCGGCCCGCCGACGCTAGGCAGAGGCATTCATTTCGACACCGCCGGAGCGAAGCGGAGGCATTGCAGGACCGTGGCCATCACCGACATCAAGGCGTATTCGCATCTGACGGCTGCCGATATCGAGACACTGGGGCAGGAACTCGACACCATCCGCCGCACGGTCGAGCAATCGCTGGGTGAGCGCGACGCCGCCTACATCCGGCGCACCATTCGCGCCCAGCGCACGCTCGAGGCTGCGGGCAGGGCGGTCCTGTTCGCCGGCCGCAACAAATGGGCCTGGGTCGTCGGCACCGCGATGCTGTCGGTCGCCAAGATCATCGAGAACATGGAGCTCGGGCACAACATCAGCCACGGGCAATGGGACTGGATGAACGACCCGGAGATCCACTCCACCAGCTGGGAGTGGGATATGACCGGGACCTCCGGGCAATGGAAACGGGCGCACAACTTCTCGCACCACACCTATACCAACATCGTCGGCATGGACGACGACGTGGGCTTCGGCATCCTGCGCATGACCCGCGACGAAGAGTGGAAGCCGATCAATCTCGCACAGCCGGTGGCGAATCTGATTCTGGCCGCACTCTTCGAGTGGGGTATCGCCCTGCACGATCTGAAGATCGAGAAACTGCAGGCCGGAGTTCCGCGCGGCGATCTGCTGTCCGAACCCAACCGGCAGTTCCTGCGCAAGGCCGGCCGCCAGGTCGCTAAGGACTTCGTGGTCTTCCCGCTGCTGAGCGGCCCGGGCTGGAAAGCCACGCTGAAGGCCAACGCGACCGCCAATCTGATCCGCAATCTGTGGGCGTACGCGGTGATCTTCTGCGGGCATTTCCCGGACGGCGCAGAGAAATTCACCCAGGAACAGTTCGCGGACGAGACCCGGGCGGAATGGTATCTGCGGCAGATGCTGGGCAGTGCCAACTTCCAGGCCGGCCCGGCGATGGCGTTCATGAGTGGCAACCTCTGCTACCAGATCGAGCACCATCTCTTTCCGGACATTCCGAGCAATCGGTATCCGGAGATCGCCGAGCAGGTCCGTCAACTCTGCGACAAATACGACTTGCCGTACACCACGGGATCGCTGGGCAAACAATATGCGCTGGCATTCCGCACGATTCACAAACTGGCGCTGCCCGATCGATTCCTCCGCCGTACCGCCGACGACGCCCCGGAGACGTCGTCGGAACGCAAATTCTCGCTGCTGCCCCGTCCGTTGCCGGCCGGCACCGAGGAGCCGCTGTTCGGTGTCGACCCCCTCACCGGGCGGCGACAGGGATTGCGGTCGGCACTGGTCGATGCCAAGGCCGCATTGCGCGAGAAGGCCCGGCAGGAAAAGGCGGCGCTGCGCGAAGCGAAGCTCGCCCTGCAGGAAAAAGCTCGGGCCGAGAAGCAGATACTCCGACGCCGCGGACTGCGCGGACGAGCGACTGTTCGGGTCCGGTTGCGGCAACAGCGAAAGCGACTAACCTAAGCCATATCGGGCACGATCACAATGCGGTATACGCCACAGTTGTAATCCGATCCGGAGATAACCTACGGGACCGTAACCTACGGTAGTGTAACCAGCATGGCGATCTCGGATGTCAAGGAATACGCCCACCTCACCCCCGAGGATGTGGAAGCGATCGGCGCGGAGCTGGATGCGATCCGCCGTGAAATCGAGGCCTCCCGAGGCGAGACCGACGCCCGCTACATCCGCAACGTGATCCGTTTGCAGCGCGCCCTGGAAATCGGGGGGCGCGCCACGCTGTTCGCCAGTTTCCTACCGCCGGCCTGGCTGGCCGGCACGGCGATGTTGTCGGCCGCCAAGATCATCGAGAACATGGAGATCGGCCACAACGTCATGCACGGCCAATGGGACTGGATGAACGATCCGGAGATCCACTCCTCCAACTGGGAGTGGGACAACGCCGGCCCGTCCGAACACTGGAAGATCACGCACAACTACCTGCACCACAAGTACACCAACGTGCTGGGTATGGACGACGACATCGGCTACGGCCTGCTGCGCGTGACGCGCGATCAGCGGTGGTCGCCGTTCTACCTCGGGCAGCCGGTCTACAACCTGCTGCTGCAGATGTTCTTCGAATACGGCGTGGCGATCCAGCATTTGGAGCTGGGCAAGGTCGCGAAGAAGAAGTGGGCGCCCGATTCGCCGGAACGTCGGCAATTCGAGCAGGACCGCAAGCTCGTGCTGAAGAAGGTCGGCAAGCAGGCGGCCAAGGATTACCTGATCTTCCCGCTGCTGACCGGACCGGCCTTCCTGTCCACGCTGACGGCCAATATCACCGCGAATATCGTCCGCAATGTGTGGACCAATGCGGTGATCTTCTGCGGCCACTTCCCGGACGGCGCGGAGAAGTTCACCAAGGGCGATGTGCTCAACGAAACGCAGGGCGAGTGGTACCTGCGTCAGATGCTGGGCAGCGCCAATATCACCGGCGGCGCGGTCATGCATTTCATGACCGGCAACCTCTCCCATCAGATCGAGCACCACCTGTTCCCGGACCTGCCGAGCAACCGGTTGCGGGCCATCGCCGTGCGGGTGCGGGAATTGTGTGACAAATACGATCTGCCCTACACCAGCGGCTCGCTGCCGGTGCAGTACGCGAAGTCGTGGCGCACCATCATCAAGCTGTCGGTGCCCAACAAATATCTGCGGCGCGGCACCGACGACGCCCCCGAAACCAAATCGGAGCGCGCGTTCGGCGGCATCGGCACGGTCGACCCGGTGACCGGGCGCCGGCGCGGATTGCGCACCGCGCTCAAGGAAGGCAAGCGCCGGGTGGCGGAACGTCGGCAGACGGTCGGCTCGGCCGCCTGAGGCGATCACCGAAATCGAAGGGGCTCCACGGAGACGATCTCCGTGGAGCCCCTTTCGTCTGCCGGTGTCCGGGCCTGATTGACTGAACCGGTGTCACCGCAAGAATCCAGCATCTACGACGTGATCCGGCGGCGCCGCGATGTGCGTGCCGAATTCACCGGCGATCTCGTCGACGATGCGACCCTGCTCCGGATCCTCGACGCGGCCCACCGCGCACCCAGTGTCGGCAATTCGCAGCCATGGGATTTCGTCGTCGTGCGTGACCCGGCGACGTTGACGCGGTTCGCCGCACATGTCGCCGGCAAACGCATCGAATTCCGGGATTCGTTGCCTCCGGAACGGGCCCGCACCTTCGAACCGATCAAGATCGAGGGCATCACCGAGAGCCGGACCGGGATCGTCGTCACCCACGACGACAGTCGCGGCGGACCGCAGATCCTCGGTCGCGCGACGGTCCCCGAAACCGGTTTGTACTCCACCGTTCTCGCGATCCAGAACCTGTGGCTGGCCGCCACCTCCGAAGGGGTGGGCGTCGGCTGGGTGAGCTTCTACGACGCCCCCTTCCTCACCGACTTGATCGAGCTGCCCGCCGGCATCCGTCCCGTCGCGTGGCTGTGCGTCGGCCCCGTGCGCGAATTCCAGCAGACGCCGGATCTGGAACGGTTCGGCTGGCGCGACCGGCGTCCACTCGGCGACGCGATCCACTGGGAGCGGTACTAGCGCCCCGCGCTACACCCGTTCGAGGACGGCGGATGCGCCGTGGCCTCCGGCGGCGCAGATGCCCAGCAGCGCGGTGCTCTTCCCGGTGAGTGCCAGTTCGTTGGCCATGGTCGTCACCATGCGGGCGCCGGTGGCGCCGAACGGGTGGCCGAGCGAGACCGAACCGCCGTGCACGTTGAGAATCTCCGGATCGACCTCGCCGACGGCACTGTCGCGGTCCAGCCGCGACTTCGCCCACGTATCGCTGCCGAGGGCCGACACCACCGACAGGGTCTGAGCGGCGAAGGCCTCGTGGATATCGATGAGATCCACGTCCGACAGCGCGAGGCCGGCCTTGTCGAGCGCCCGCGGCATGGAGATGGCCGGACCGATCAGCACCTGATCGGACGGGTCGACGCTGACGAAACTCCAGGACCGGAAGGCCGCCAGCGGTTCGACACCGAGGGCACGCGCCTTCTCCTCACTCATCAGCAGCACCGCGGCCGCCCCGTCGGTGAGCGGGCTGGCGTTGCCCGCCGTCACCGTGCCGTCGCGCTGGAAAACCGGGGCGAGGGTCGCCAGCTTCTCCACACTGGTGTTCGCGCGCACGAGTCCGTCCCGGGTGACCGTCTTGCCGTCCGCGGTGGCGACCGGAAGGACTTCCCGGTCGAACCGGCCGGATTCGATCGCCGCCGCCGCGCGATGGTGCGAGCGGGCCGCGAAGACGTCCTGTTCTTCCCGGGTGATGCCGTGGATGCGGGCCATCTTCTCCGCCGACTCCCCCATCACCTCGCCGGTGGTGCGCTCGGCGATCTTCGGACGGCGCGGCAGCAGATCCGTGAACGGCGCCAGCTGCGCCACCGCGGACAGGTAATCCCTCGGCTTCGGCTTGCCCAGGGCCAGCGGCGCGGCCGCGTGCACCATCTTCTGCGGCAGCTTCACCTCGGCATTACTGGTCGAATCACTGCCACCGGCGACCATGATGTCGTATTCGCCGCGCTCGATGGCGGCCGCAGCAGCGGTCACGGCCTGAAGTCCGGAGGCGCACGCGCGGGTCACGGTATAGCCCTCGCACCCGTGATCGAGACCCAGATCCAAGGCGATCTCCCGCGCGACGTTGGGCGCCGCACTCGGCAGGATCACCCCGCCCCACACCATCGCCTGCACCTGATCCTTGGGCAGTCCGGTCCGTTCGAGCAGACCGCCGACCGCCAGGACACCGAGGTCGATGGTGTCCATTCGGGTGTAATCGGTGAAGGCGCGCAGGAACGGGGTGCGAGCACCGGCGACGATGACGGCGCGACGAGAACGCTTTGTGGCCATGCGCTTACAGTAGGGCGAGCAAGATTCCGATACAAGGTGTCACGGTAATCTCGCCGGTCCCGAGCACGGCGAACGGCCGGGGCGTTTCGGCCCCGGCCGTCCGGCTTCCGACACTCGCTATGCCAGCCTGATCAACCCGTAGTCGAAGGCATGGCGGCGGTACACCACCGACGGACGATCGGTCTCGCGGTCGTGGAAGAGGAAGAAGTCGTGGCCGACGAGCTCCATCTGATACAGGGCGTCGTCCACCGACATCGGAGTCGCGGAATGGACCTTGGTGCGCACGATATGGCCCGGGCCGGCGTACTCGCCCGATTCGGTATCGGTGCGGTCGGCCGACTCGGATCCGTCGGTGCCGGCGGGCAGGGTGTCTTCCACCAGGGCGGCTGTCGCTTCGGCGACGGATACCGGCGTCTTCTCTCCGTAGTGCACCCGGCGGCGGTCCTTGCTGCGCCGCAATCGGGCCTCGAGTTTGACCACCGCGGACTCCAGTGCGCCGTAGAAGCTGTCGGCACAGGCTTCGGCCCGGACCACCGGGCCCTTGCCGCGCACGGTGATCTCGACACGCTGACAGTTCTTGCGCTGGCGGCGGTTTCTTTCGTGGAACAGCTCGACATCGAAAAGGTAGATCGACGGGTCGAAACGTTCCAGGCGGGAGAGTCGGTCCGCGACGTGAATGCGGAAATGATCGGGTACCTCGACGTTACGTCCCTTGACCACGACGTCCGCATCGGGCGTCCGAGGCACATCCGAAATAGTCTGTTCGGCTCCGTTCAGTTCACCGGAACCCAGCTGGGTGCCCGTACCGGTCGAGGGATCTGCTTCTTTCACTGAAGGTCGTGAAGTCGTCACGCGTACCTCCCGGATCTGGCCGCACAACCGATTCATGTGCGGCGGGTTAGCAACCGCACCGAGCCGGACGGAGAGAGGGTTGCGCGGGATTCGGAAAGGGCTTGCAGACTGCCACCCGTGGCCCGCCACTCATGCCGGAAAGCTCGGTACGAAGTCGTCCGAGTCGCCACCTCCAAACTCTGGGTTCGGGTGTCAGATCGCTCTGTCAGCAACGCTATTACGCCGACGATCGGTCCGCCACTGTTCACGCAAATTTCTCCGACTCACGCGGCGCATGTCACCATCACGGCACGCACGTTCACCCCGGCAGCGGCCAGTACCCGCACCGATTCCGCCGCGGTCGCCCCCGTGGTGAGGACATCGTCTACCAGCACGATGTCGGCGGCCGCCAGGGTGACCAGCACCGAGCTCGCATCGATGCGGCCGGCGATCCGGCCCGCCAGGTTGTCCCGGCGTGCCCGCGCGCTCAATCCGACCGAGTCGCGCACCCCACCGCGCGCCCACAGCACGGGTGCGAGATGGCAATCGGACAGCCAACCGGTGGCGACGCGTGCCGCCCGCAGGACCGGATCACCCCCGCGGCGCCGTGCCGCGACCCGGCGACTCGGCGCCGGGACCAGAATCAGCGGACGGCCGGGAGCGCGCAGCAGGCCCAGGCCACGGGCCAGTGCGCGACCCAGCGGTGCGGCCAGATCCCGGCGGCCCGACTCCTTGGCCGCCACCACCGCGCGCCGGGCCGGACCCGCGTATCCGCTCAACGCCCAGCACGGCACCCCCGGATCGGTGCGCGGCCACACCCGCATCGGCTCCGCGCTCAGTGCGGCGGCACAGTCCTCGCACCATCCGGTTCCGGCCGACCCACATCCCCCGCAGTACTGCGGCAGGACCAAATCCAGCAGCGTCCGCATCGGCCCAGTGTGGCCGAGGGCACCGACAGGTGGCGACTAACCCGGCAACACCGGAATCGCGTTGGCGCCCAAGCCCTGAACCTCTCGCCAGAAGCGTTCCGTATTGGGCTCCACCGATTGCAGCTGCATGACCGCGCGGGAATCGGCGACGTACTGCTCGTCCGGGGAGGCGCTGACCACGCGCACCGGGGTGGTCAGGTTCCGGCTGGTGAACGGATTCGGCTGCGATCCGTCGATGACGACCGACTGCACCGGATCGACGCTGCCCTCACGAGCCACGATCAGGGTGTCGGCGCCGAGCCAGTCGGCCGAGACCGCGGGCGTGCTGAGGCTCACCGCCACCGGCTGCGGCGACGTGAGGGCGAACTTCCCGTCGCCCCGGGGTACCACCACCGCGACATAGACCTTGCCGCCGATGATCATCGCCGCCCGCGCGCCGGTGCGGGAGATCCGCAGCTCGGTGATGGGCAGCCGCGGCGGAACCGATCCGGAGGAACTGGCCGCCGCCACCGCGAACAAGTCCGAGGAGTCGACGTCCTGAACCGACACGTTGCCGTTGGCCTGATCGTGCACGGCCCGGATGACACGGTTGCCGTCCACGACCACCCACGCCGACCCACCGTCGAAGGCCCACGACGGCCGCGTGAAGCTGTTGCCCTGGGCCACCGGGAAGGCCGTGCCGTCGTGGCTGCCGATGATCAACGTCTGCGCCGGAGCCGGCGCGGGCTGGCCGCTGTCGGCCACCGCCGCGACGAGTTTGCCGTCCTCGGACAGGCCGACCGACTGCAGATTGCGTGCGGCCCCGAAATATCCGGGTACCGGCACGACGGAGGTATCGGTCACCTTCATCAGCGCACCGTCGCGCACCACGTGCAGCCCGATCTTGTTGTGCGCCCGATTGATCACGTTGTAGTTGCCGACGTCGGCGACCGACCATCCGGATTCCGCATGCCGCTCGTCGAGCGGCTTACCGTCGCCGAACAGGAAGTACGGGCCCAGGATGTCGGCGCTCGACAGGGTCAGCACCACCTGGGCGGCGAGCAGTTCCCGGCTGTGTGGATCCAGTCCCCCAGTGCCGGTCAGGTCGACCCGGACGCCGCCGAGGCCCACGCCCACACCCTCCACGTCGCCGTTGGCCTTGCTGATGCCCCGCACGGTCACCGGATCGGCCAGCATGTTGCGCACGGCGGGCGCGAGGGCCTCCTGCGGCCCCTGCGAGAGCAGCGACAGCAGGACCCTGGTGAGCTGCTCCTTCCGGGCCGACACCCACCGCAGGTCCGGAACCATCGCGGTCCCCTCGGGGTTGGCGAAGTTCACCGTGAAGCGCCGATAGGACTTGTAGAAGGCGTTGCTGTCGATCGCGACGCCCGCGGGCAGGTCGTCGATCCGCCACTCGCCGCCGACCTTCGTCATCTCGATCTTGCTCTCGAGCAGATTGTCGACCGGACTGTAGGCGCCGTCGGCCTCGAGCTGCCCGACCTTGCGCGCGCGGATCTGATAGGTCGCCGTATTGTCCGACCGCGATTCGCGCAGCGTATCCGGCTTGTCGACGATGACCGTGCTGGCGGTGTCGTCCCAGCTCTGCGCGGCCGCCGGGGTGAGGTACTGCCGAGCCGTCCGATGATGGTCGGTCGGGTCGGCGGTCGCCTCCAGGAAGTCGTGCAGCAGCAGATCCGGGTCGCGCCCGACGATCGGCGGATGCGGCCCGGTCGAGGTCGGTTCGTGGTTGAGCGTGCCCAGCGCCTGCGGAGCCGAGGAATCCGGCAGATTGGCGCAGCCCGCGAGAACCAGCACGCAGCTGAACAGCGCGGCGAGCAGCGTTGCCAGACGGGTGCGATTCATGGATTGATGTCCTCTTTGTCGGCGCGTGCGGTGTCGTCCGAACCGCCCGCGCTCTCCCCCGCCGGATTCGGCGATCTCCGCTCGGCCGCCGGTTCACCGTCCGGCGAGTCCGGCGAGTCCTCCTCCGCCGGCGTCGTACGGGCCGACGGTTCGGCATCGGCATTCGCTTCGACGGTACCGGGAACGTTCGCCGGGCCGTCGGGCCCGTCGGCCGGCGTCGCGCTCGCGGCCGGGTTCGCCGGGTCGGGCGCATCGCCCGCCGGATCGGCTTCCGGGGCCGGATCCACCGGGTCGCCCGCCGCGCCCACCGAACCGGCGGGCAGGTCGGCCAGCCGCCGCTTGGGCGGTTCCAGCGACAGCGGGCTCGCGCCGAGCTTGCGTCCGCGCACCAGCGGCAGGGTCAGGCGGAAGCTCGCGCCCACGCCGGGTTCACCCCAGGCCTCGAGCCGCCCGTCGTGCAGATTCGCATCCTCGACACTGATCGACAGACCGAGGCCGGTACCGCCGGAACGCCGCATCCGCGAGGGATCGGACCGCCAGAAGCGATTGAAGACCAGCTTCTCCTCGCCGGGCCGCAGCCCGACGCCCTGATCGCGAACCACCATCGCGACGGCGTTGGCGTCGACGTCGCCGCGCATCCGGATCAGGACCGGTTTGTTCTCGCTGTGGTCGATGGCGTTGGCGAGCAGATTGCGCAGCACACGCTCGACGCGGCGCGGATCGACCTCCGCGACCAGCGGTTCCTCGGGCAGATCCACCACCAGTTCGCAGCCGGATTCCTTGGCCAGATGCCGGACCGTGGAGACCGCCGCCCGCGCGCACATCCGCACGTCCAGCGATTCGATCTGCAATTCGGCCACACCCGCGTCGTGGCGGCTGATCTCGAGCAGGTCGTTGAGCAGGCCCTCGAACCGGTCCAGCTCGGTCACCAGCAGTTCGGCACTGCGCGCCAGCGCCGGATCGAGTTCGTCGCTGGATCCGTGGATGAGGTCGGCGGCCATCCGCACCGTGGTGAGCGGGGTCCGCAGTTCGTGGCTGACATCGGAGGTGAAGCGGCGTTGCAGATTGCCGAACTCCTCCAGCTGAGTGATCTGATTGGACAGACTTTCGGCCATCTCGTTGAACGACATGGCGAGTCTGGCCATATCGTCCTCACCCCGGACCAGCATCCGCTCCTTGAGGCGGCCGTCGGCGAAGCGTCCGGCGATCCGGGCGGCCGAGCGGATCGGCAACACCACCTGCCGGGCCACCAGCGCGGTGATCGCGGCCAGCAACAGCAGCAGCACGATGCCGCCGATCAGCATGGTGCCGCGCATCAGGCTCAGGCTGCGCTGCTCGTTGTTGAGCGGGAAGATCAGATAGACCTCGAGCGTCGGCACTTCCGAGCTCGGGCTGCCGATGATCAACGCCGGCCCGCGATATCCGTCCGGATCCGAGATCGTCGCGAACTGGTAACTCACCTGGTTCTGCTGGACGAACCGGCGCAACTCGGCGGGGACCTCCAGCATCGGCCCGGCGGTCACCTCCTGCTGGCCGTCGCCGACCATCGCCAAGGCCACGTTGTAGGTTCCGGCCCCGCCGGTGGCGGAACTGCTGCCGCCGGAGGAGAGCGCGCGCACGGCATCCTGCAACCGGACCGCCTGGGTGCTCGAATCGGAGACACCCGTCAGCTGCGCCTCGACGGTATTGCGGGCGCGGCTCATCTCCTCAACGGCCGCATTGACTTTCGCGTCCAGAAGGCGGTCGGTGATCTGACTGGTCAGCACCACACCGAGGATCGTGATGACGATCAGCGACAGGGTGAGCGTGGAAACCACCACGCGCAACTGCAGCGATCGCCGCCACGTGTGGCCCAGCGATTCTCCGACGGATTTGAACCAGGCCACCACGGCTGCCAGCAGCCGCTCGACGCGGCTTCTGGAGCCTGCGATCACGGCGGTCCGGCCTTGTAGCCCACGCCACGAACGGTCAGCACGATCTCAGGGTTCTCGGGATCCTTCTCGACCTTGGCCCGCAGTCGCTGCACGTGCACGTTCACCAGGCGGGTGTCGGCCGCGTGCCGGTAACCCCACACCTGCTCGAGCAGCACCTCGCGGGTGAAGACCTGTCGCGGTTTGCGCGCCAGGGCCACCAGCAGATCGAACTCGAGCGGCGTCAGCGAGATCTGCTGACCGCTGCGGGTCACCTTGTGGGCCGGTACATCGATGACGATGTCGGCGATCGACAGGAGTTCGGCCGGCTCGTCGTCGGTACGGCGCAACCGCGCCCGCACCCGCGCGACCAGCTCCTTCGGCTTGAAGGGTTTGACGATGTAGTCGTCGGCACCCGATTCCAAGCCCAGGACGACGTCGACCGTGTCGGTCTTGGCCGTCAACATCACGATCGGCACACCGGAATCGGCGCGCAGCACCCGGCACACGTCGATACCGTTCATGCCCGGAAGCATGAGGTCGAGCAGCACCAGATCCGGGCGTAGTTCCCGGACCGCGGTGAGCGCCTGCGTGCCGTCGCCGACCACATGGGGGTCGAAACCCTCGCCGCGCAAGACGATCGTGAGCATCTCGGCGAGCGCCATATCGTCGTCGACGACCAGAATCTTCGGCTTCATAATTACTATGTTGTCATCTCTCCGGCTCGGAACGGGCAACCACGCCAACACTGGTTACATTACCGACGCACATGCCACCCTATCGGCCAATCATTTCCGCCAGTCGTTCGGTGAGTCGGACCGGATCGTCCTGCGGCGCATGGACCCACCACGGCCCGTGCCACCGCGATTCGGCCAACACACGATAAACCGCCGCCGTACGCTCCTGCAGCGATATATCTCGTTCATAGGCGTCCAGCGCGCGGGCGGTGTCGAGTTCACCTCGGCGCCGGGCGCGTTCGATCGCCAGCTCGGTCGGCACGTCGAGCAGTACCTGGATATCGGGCACCGGCAGTTCGAACCGGCCGAACTCCAATTCCGCTACCCACGAACTCGTTTCGCCGTCGGCCTGCTCGCCCGCCCGCGCGGCGCTGTAGGCGGCGTTGGAGGCGACGTACCGATCGAGCAGCACAATATCGTTGTCCGCCAACAGTTTCGACAACTCGTCGCGGGCCTCGGCGCGATCCAGGGCGAACAGCAGCGCCATCGCGCTCACGGATGCGGCCACATCGCCGTGCCGGCCACGCAACGCCTCGGCCGCCAGATCCGCGTGGATCGACCGGCCGTAGCGCGGGAAGGCCAGTGTGTCCACGCGCAGCCCGCGGTCGCGCAGGCCCGCGACGACGGCGTCGATCAACGTCCGCTTACCCGCGCCGTCGAGGCCCTCTACCGCGATGAGTGCACCCATAACGTGCAGGTTACAACTTTTGCGTCCGCCCTGTTCCACGCCCCTGCGACGCGTTATCGGAAACGCCGACATTTCAGAAGACGCTACTTTTGGGGGCGCCGCACCGGATAACGGCCGCGACGCCGCGCGAGATCAAGGAAGCGTCCCGAAAACAGGAAGGCGCCCATGCTCATCTCACGCGTATTACATACCGCCGCAGCGACTCTCGCGATCACCGCGGGCCTCGCCGCCGGTGTCGCGGCGGCCGCACCGCTCCCGCTCGAGCCGGTCGCTCCGGTCGCGGGCACCTCCGGAAGTGCGGATTCCGCGACCGACGGCGGCGTCGGCAGCAGCGTCATCGACCTGTTGAAACTGCTCGGCGACATCAGCCACGGATGCACCCCGGGCACCGTCTGTGCCGCCGCCGCGGCGACGGCCCGGACGCCGGAGGCGAACACCGCGATCGCCGACACGCCGCTCGGATCCGGCTCGGCGAGCGGTTCGAACGAGCCGGGCTCGGTGCTGTGCTGGTTGCTGCACCCCAGCCCCACCTGTCAGATCTGAGCATCGCGGGCACCCGAGACGGTTGTCCTGCCGGGCTCGAAAGCACCGGCGGGACAACCGTTTCCGACCTCAGTACCGGTAGTGCTCCGGCTTGAACGGGCCCTCGACATCCACGCCGATGTACTCGGCCTGGTCCTTGGTCAGCTTGGTGAGGGTGCCGCCCAGCGCCTCGACGTGGATGCGCGCGACCTTCTCGTCCAGCACCTTCGGCAGGCGGTAGACCTCGTTGTCGTACTGCTCCGGCTTGGTCCACAGCTCGATCTGCGCGATGACCTGGTTGGAGAAGCTGTTGCTCATCACGAACGAGGGGTGGCCGGTGGCGTTGCCCAGGTTCAGCAGCCGGCCCTCGGACAGCACGATGATCGACTTGCCGGAATCGAAGGTCCACAGGTCGACCTGCGGCTTGATGTTCAGCTTGGTGGCCCCGGAGTTCTCCAGCGCCGCCATATCGATCTCGTTGTCGAAGTGACCGATATTGCCCAGGATCGCCTGATCCTTCATCGCCTTCATGTGGTCCAGGCCGATGATGTCCTTGTTGCCGGTCGAGGTGATCACGATGTCGGCATCCGCGATCGCCTGCTCGACGGTGACGACGTCGAAGCCGTCCATGAGCGCCTGCAGCGCGTTGATCGGGTCGATCTCGGTGACCTGAACACGTGCGCCCTGGCCGGCCATCGACTCCGCACAGCCCTTGCCCACATCGCCGTAACCGCAGATCAGCACCTTCTTCCCGCCGATCAGCACATCGGTGCCGCGGTTGATGCCGTCGATCAGCGAATGCCGGGTGCCGTACTTGTTGTCGAACTTGGACTTGGTGACCGAGTCGTTGACGTTGATCGCCGGGAAGGTCAGCTCACCGGCGGCGGCGAACTGGTACAGCCGCAGCACGCCGGTGGTGGTCTCCTCGGTGACACCCTGCACCGATTCGGCGATCGCGGTCCACTTGCCCGCGTCGGCGGCCAGGCTCGCGCGCAGCAGGTTGAGGAACACCTTGTATTCGGTGGAATGCGACTCGTCCTCGGGCGGGACCACCCCGGCCTTCTCGAACTGGGCGCCGCGCAGCACCAGCATGGTGGCGTCGCCACCGTCGTCGAGGATCATGTTGGCGGGCTCGTTCGGCCAGGTGAGCATCTGCTCGGCCGCCCACCAGTACTCCTCCAGGGTCTCGCCCTTCCAGGCGAAGACCGGCGTGCCCTTGGGCTCGTCGATCGTGCCGTGCGGGCCCACCACGACCGCGGCGGCCGCGTGATCCTGGGTGGAGAAGATGTTGCACGACGCCCAGCGCACCTGCGCACCCAGTTCGACCAGGGTCTCGATCAGCACCGCGGTCTGGACCGTCATATGCAGCGAACCGGAGATGCGCGCACCCTTCAGCGGCTGCACCTCCGCGTACTCGCGCCGCAGCGCCATCAGACCGGGCATCTCGTGTTCGGCCAGTCGAATCTCCTTGCGGCCGAACTCGGCCAGCGACAGATCCGCCACCTTGTAGTCGATGCCGTTGCGGACATCGGGAGTCAGGTTCGTCTGAGCGGAAAGTTCTGAGGTCGTCATGCGCCTGGATCAGCCTCTCGGTGGATGTCGGTTCGACAACTCAGGCTAGTCGCTCACACGCGTTCGGTGTACGCCGACGGGGTGCGTCTGCCCCGGCCGCGCATCACCGGCGCCAGACGTATCGGACCTGGGGCCGGCCCGCGCGGCCGTAGTCCGACCGGCGTTCCACCACGCCGTCGGTCGCCAGCTGCTCCAGATAGCGCCATGCCGTGACCCGCGAAACGCCCACGGCACGGCCGGTTTCGGTCGCCGACAGCCCGTCCGGCGCCTCGCGCACCGCCCGTGAGATCTCCTGGAGTGTCTGCGGCGCAATACCTTTCGGGGCGGCCGCTTTGGGATCGGCGGTGCGCAGCGCGCTCAACGCCCGATCGATGTCGTGCTGGGTCAGCGTCGCATCACCGGCCGGCAACGCGGCCCGGAACTCCAGGTAGCGCTCGAGCTTGTCGCGAAAGGCCGCGAAGGTGAAGGGTTTCAGCAGATACAGCGCTATCCCGTGCGCGACCGCGGCGCGCACCATCTCGAGGTCACGCGCCGAGGTTATGGCGATCACATCGGGTCGCGGCCGCAAGCGGGCCAGGGCGGCGGTCACCTCGAGCCCGCCGATATCCGGCAGACCCAGATCCATCAGCACCAGATCGATCGGAGTTCCCGCCGCGGCGGCCTGCGTGGCCGTGCGGATCGCATCCCGGCCGGTGGCGGCCACACCCACCGGCTCGAATCCCGCCACCCGCGCGACATACGAGTGATGTGCCTCGGCGATGCGCGGTTCGTCCTCCACGATCAGCACCCGGATCGGCGGCCTCGTCATCGCACCGGAATCCTCACCACGACAGCCGATTCCGGGCTGCGCTCGGCCCGCAGCGTGCCGCCGTATCGGGTCACCAGCCGCCAGACCAGCGCCAGGCCGAGTCCGTGGTGTTCGGCCTTGGTCGTATATCCCCGTTCCATCGCCTGCGCGAAAGCCTCCTCCGACATTCCCGGCCCGCTGTCGGCGACCCTGACCACCAGCGCCGACGCATCCGAGCGAACGGAGACCTCGACCCAGGCGTCCGGATCCTGCGCGACCGCGTCCACCGCGTTGTCCACGAGATTTCCCACCAGGGTGACCACTTCCTGCGCGGTCAACGGCGCGACCGAGTCCAGCGCGGTGTCCTCGGCGACGGTCAGCTCCACGCCGCGTTCGATGGCCCGGTCCACCTTGCCGAGCAGCAGCGCCACCAGGACCGGCTCGTGGACCGCATCGGTCAGGCGGTCGATGAGTGCCTGCGACAGCCGCAGTTCGGCCGTCGCGAAGTCGACAGCGCGATCGACATGGCCCAGCTCGACCATCGTGATCACCGCGTGCAACCGGTTGGCCGCCTCGTGCGCCTGCGCCCGCAGCGATTCGGCCAGGCCGCGCGCGGAATCCAACTCGCCCATGATGTCGCGGAGTTCGGTGTGGTCGCGGATGGTGAGGACCGTGCCGAGGCGCCGCCCCGCCCAGGAGACGACGTCCTGATTGACCACCAGCACGCGGGCGGCCGTCACATGCATCTCGTCGCGGACCACCGTGGCGTCGAGGTGGCGCAGCGACACCGGCAGATCGGCGCGGCGCACCGGGCCGTCGGGCAGTTCCAGCAGGCGTCGGGCCTCGTCGTTGACCACCGCCGCCTCCGGGTCGTCGCGGTCGAACACGATGAGCCCCTCGTGCACGGAGTGCAGCACGGCATCGTGATGTTCGTAGAGCGTCCGGAGTTCGGCCGGGCCCAGTCCCTGGGTCTGGCGCAGCAGCCGGCGGCGCAGCAGGAATGCGCCCAGCACCGCCAGCAGCAGACCGGCGCCGGCCGCACCGAGGATCAGCGGCAGCTGCGCACTCACCTGATCGCCGATGCGGGCCCGGGTCACGCCGGCCGAGACCAGGGCGACGACCCGGCCGGTGTCGTCGACGACGGGGGTGACCGCCCGGATCGACGGGCCCAGCGATCCGGTGTAGGTCTCGGTGAACGTCTCCCCGGCCAGCGCACGATCGATGGTGCCGCTGAACGGCTGTCCGATCCGGCTGACATCGGTGTGGGTGTAGCGGGTGCGGTCGGGTGCCATCACGACGATGAAATCGACCCCGGTCCGCTGCCGGATCCGTTCGGTCACCGGCTGCAGCACGGCCGTGGGGTCCGGCGTGCGCACCGCGGCCGTCGTGGACGGCGCCTGGGCGAGGGCGACCGCGATGCCGGTCACGCGGCGTGCCGTCGCATCGTCCTGTTCGCGGCGCACCTCCCATACCGCCAGCGCCGATCCGACCGCGATCACCACCACCAGGACCGCCAGCTGCACCACGAAGACCTGGCCGGCCAGCGTCATGCCCCGGGCGCGCCGCGCAGGCGAACGAGGGGTCCGGCCTTTCGCCCGCAACGGTCCTCCCGTGAACGAAACGTACGTAATGGTGACCGAGGTCACGGTCACCCCCATCATCACAGTACGAACCCGAGGGACATATCGGGCAGCACCGGAGGCACATCATGAGCGACTCGACACGGACGCACCGTCGCGACCGTACCCATTGGCTCTATCTCGCCGTCATCGTGGCGGTCGTGGCCGGCGTACTCGTCGGCTGGCTGGCGCCCGGCTTCGGGAAGTCGGTGGGCGAGCTGGGCACCATATTCGTCAACCTGATCAAGATGATGATCTCGCCGGTCATCTTCTGCACGATCGTGCTCGGTATCGGCTCGGTGCGGGCCGCGGCGCGGGTCGGCAGGATCGGCGGCCTGGCGCTCGGCTACTTCCTGATCATGTCGACGGTGGCTCTGACGATCGGTCTCGTGGTCGGCAATCTGCTGCAGCCGGGCAGTGGGCTCAACGTCCACGAACACGTCGGCGCGGCCGCCGGCTATGTGAAGCAGGCCGAAAGCAGCGGCGGCACCTGGCACTTCCTGGAAAGCATCATCCCGACATCGCTGCTGTCGTCGCTGACCGCGGGCAGCGTGCTGCAGACCTTGTTCGTGGCCCTGCTCGTCGGCTTCGCCGTACAGGCGATGGGTACTCAGGGCGAACCGATCCTGCGCGCGGTGGGGCTGGCGCAGAAGCTGGTGTTCAAGATCTTGACCATGATCCTGTGGCTGGCACCGATCGGCGCCTTCGGCGCGATCGCGAACGTGGTGGCGGCCACCGGGCTGGATGCGGTGAAACAGCTCGCGGCATTGATGCTCGCGTTTTATCTGACCTGCCTGGTCTTCGTCTTCGGCGTACTCGGTGCGCTGCTGCGGGTGAGTTCGGGCGTGTCGATCTTCAAGCTGGTGCGCTACCTGGCGCGCGAATATCTGCTGATCTTCTCCACCTCGTCCTCCGAATCGGCGCTGCCGCGGCTGATCGCGAAGATGGAACACCTCGGGGTCGAACGCTCGACCGTGGGCATCGTGGTACCGACCGGATATTCGTTCAACCTCGACGGCACCGCGATCTATCTGACGATGTCCTCGCTGTTCATCGCCGACGCGATGGGTAAGCCACTCTCGCTCGGACAGCAGATCGGTCTGCTGGTGTTCATGATCGTCGCCTCCAAGGGCGCCGCCGGGGTGACAGGAGCGGGACTGGCCACCCTGGCCGGTGGTCTACAGAGCCATCGCCCGGACCTGCTGGACGGTGTGGGCCTGATCGTCGGCATCGACCGATTCATGTCCGAAGCCCGCGCCATCACCAACTTCTCGGGCAATGCCGTCGCCACCGTCCTCGTCGGGACCTGGACCAAGACCATCGACGACGTCCGTCTGCGCGCCGTGCTCGACCGGGAACTGCCCTTCGACGAGACGACGATGGCCGACAGCGAACCCGCCGAGGCATCCGGAACGCCCGCCGAACGGACCGAACTGGTCGCCGTCTGACGCCGCGACTATCCCGCGAGCCGGTAGACGGCCAGGGTGCGCTCCCGCTTGCGCGGCGCGATATTGGCTCTGCCGAGATCGCCCGCGTAGTGCGCGGCGACCTTCGGATCCATCACCCGTCGCCACAGCGGCGGGACCGTGGCCAGCAGGATCATCGTCGCGTAGCCCGCGGGGAGTTGCGGGGCCTCCTGGGTACTGCGCAGCGTCTGGTACCGGCGGCCCGGATTGGCGTGGTGGTCGCTGTGGCGCTGCAGGTGGAACAGGAAGATGTTGGTGACCAGCCGATCGGAGTTCCAGCTGTCGGCCGGCGAGCAGCGCGCCCAGCGGCCACCGGGCAGACGGCGGCGCAGCAACCCGTAATGTTCGACGTAGTTCACGGTTTCCAGCAGCCCGAAGCCGATCACGGCCTGCAGCAGCAGATACGGCAGCATGCGGGGGCCGAACACCGCCAGCAGCGCGCCGTAGAGCACCACCGTCATCGACCACGCCTGCAGGATGTGGTTGCGCACGTTCCACCAGCCGAGGCCCTTGCGATGCAGCCGGTCACGTTCCAGCCTGATCGCCGAGCGCAAACCGCCGAAGATGCTGCGCGGCAAGAACATCCACAGCGATTCGCCCAGGCGGGCGCTGGCCGGATCGTCCGGGGTGGCCACCCGCGCGTGGTGGCCCTTGTTGTGTTCGACGAAGAAATGCCCGTATCCGGACTGGGCGAGCGCGAGTTTGGCCAGCCACCGCTCCAGCCGTTCCACCCGATGCCCCAGCTCGTGCGCGGCGTTGATGCCGATACCGCTGACGAAACCGAGCGTCGCCGCCAGCCCCAGCTTGTCCACCACGTCGAGTTCGTGACCGGACCACATGTAGGCCGCGATCACCAGTCCGGCCAGCTGGATGGGCAGGAACAGATAGGTGCACCACCGGTAGTAGCGATCGTGGGAGAGCCGCTCGTAATCCTCGTCGCGCGGGTTCGTGCCGTCCTCGCCGACGAACCAGTCCAGCAGCGGTATCACGATCAGCACGATGATCGGCCCGATCCACCAGAACGCCTCGATGCCGGTCCGCGCGACCAGCTGGGAAGGGAGCAATGCGCAGCCCGGGGCGATCAATCCCAACATCCACAGATGTTTTTTGGGATCAGCCGAACCCGAGCGTTTGCCGACCGTTTGCACTGATTGCCCCACTCGAACGTACCTGGACTCCTGCCAGGTAAATATGTAGCGGCTCCGAGGCCGTTACGCCCGGTTCAAACCCGCAAAGTGGTAACCGTTACACACGGGGACCCGAAGTCACAGACAGCGCGGGCCTGAATCCACTGCGCCGCACCGGGTGAGCAACCGCCGTTTCCGCGGGGACCACGCAGGTCAGCGACTATTCGCCCCCGTCGTCCCGGCCATGGAAGGCCGGCGCGGTTGTCGGCCGGCATCCCAACCGGCCCCGCGACAAATCGTTATCCGTCACAGGACGGATTTCGGGCTAGCGGCCGCCGGTTCGGTCCCGGGCGGCGAGAATCGCCTCCACATACGGTGCGAGCAGGCTGCTCAACTCCTCCGGGGCGTCACGATGCAGTGCGGCCGGAGTCGGAATGTAGCTGATGGCGATGCGCACCAAGGCGTGAGCGAGCACATCCGCCTGCGCCGCCGACGCCCCCACCCAGCTGTTTTCGAAGGCCGCGCCCAAGCGCCGGGCGGCATGCTCGATGAGCGGCCCGGCATCGAGCGTGATCAATCGCAGCAGATCCAGCTTGGCCTCACCGACCACCAGGGACTGCACCAGCGGGTCGGCCGCACTGTCGAGGATGAAATTTGCCAGACCTTCGCGGAACGCTGCCCGCGCATCGCCGACGTTGTCGGCGATGGCCGTTCCGACATGGTCCACCAGCTGATCCGCCAGCCGCAGCGCATAGGCCTGCGCCAGTCCCGTCCGGGAGCCGAATTCGTTGTACAGGGTCTGCCGGCTCACCCCGGCCCGCGTCGCGACGTCGCCGAGCGTGATCTTGGCCCAGTCCCGCTCGATCAGCAGTTCCCGCATCGCATCGAGAACCGACGTGCGCAGCAGGGTGCGCGCCGCTTCCTGGTACGGGACCCGGGATCCGTTACGCGGCATACCCGCGACGGTGTCACGGGCGGCTTCCGCAGTCAAAACGACTCACGAACGTTCGATCTCGACCATGAAGAAGTCGGCCTTGGCCGCCCCACAGTCCGGACACGTCCAGTCGTCGGGAATGTCCTCCCAGCGCGTCCCCGGCGCAATCCCCTCGTCCGGCCAGCCCTGCTCCTCGTCGTATTCGAAGCCGCACTGGATGCACTGAAAAATCCGATAGGGCCGACTCACCGTGCCTCCTGTGTCATGCGGGACACCCGCACCCGGTCGGCACGGCGAGCCGCTGCGCGATTGTCGCTCACCGTGCCTCCTCGAAATCGATCTTCTCCCGTACCCCGCAGTCCGGGCAGCACCAGTCGTCCGGCACCGACTCCCACGGGGTGCCCGCCGGAAATCCTTCCCGCGGAGCACCTTTCGCCTCGTCGTAGACGTAATCGCAGACAGGGCAACGATAGGCCCCCATCACCGCGCCTCCTGTGTCATGCGGGACACCCGCACCCGGTCGGCACAGCGAGCCGCTGCGCGATTGTCGCTCACCGCGCCTCCTGTGTCATGCGGGACACCCTCACCCGGTCGGCACGGCGAGCCGCTGCGCGATTGTCGCTCACCGTGCCTCCTGTGTCATGCGGGACACCCGCACCCGGTCGGCACGGCGAGCCGCTGCGCGATTGTCGCTCACCGTGCCTCCTGGTAACGCGCGAGGACCTTGTCTCGCTTGCTCGGCTGCAGGTTCGCCTGCGTGAGGTCGCCGTCGTAGTGGGCCACGACGCGCTTGTCCATCACGCGCCGCCACAGCGGCGGGAAGTAGGCGAGCATGATCATGCTGGCGTAGCCGCTCGGCAGATTCGGCGCCCCGTCCCAGCTGCGCAGTGTCTGATAGCGCCGGGTCGGATAGGCGTGGTGATCGCTGTGCCGCTGCAGGTGGTAGAGGAAGATGTTGGTGACGAGGTGGTCGCTGTTCCAGCTGTGCCGCGGTGTCGGCCGTTCGTAGCGGCCGCGGTCCGTGCGCTGCCGCAGCAGACCGTAGTGCTCCAGATAGTTGACCGCCTCCAACAGGCTGAAGCCGACCACCGCTTGCAGCACCAGATACGGCAGTACCTCGAGTCCGAAGCCGGCCACCAGCGCCGCGTAGAGCACCAGCGACATCGCCCACGCGCTGAGCACATCGTTGTGCAGGCTCCACGGGCGCTTCCCGAGCCGTTCCAGCCGGGCCCGCTCGAGCCCCCACGCGGAGCGCAGACTGCCCCATACCGTGCGCGGCCAGAACGCCCAGAACGACTCGCCCACACGGGAACTCGCGGGATCCTCCGGCGTGGCCACCCGCACATGATGGCCGCGATTGTGCTCGATGTAGAAGTGGCCGTAGAACGTCTGCGCCAGCGCGATCCGCGACAGCCAGCGCTCCAGATGCACCTTCTTGTGCCCGAGTTCGTGCGCGGTGTTGATGCCGATGCCGCCGACCATGCCGACCGTCAGGGCCAGGCCGATCTTGTCCACGACGGTCAGGCCGCCGTCGATGCCGAGCCAGCTCAGGTTGTCCGCGGTGATCAGATAGCACGCCATGACCAGCGACGCGTACTGGAACGGCAGGTAGATGTAGGTCAGGTAGCGGTAGTACCGGTCGTTCTCCAGATACTCCATGACCTCGTCCGGCGGATTCTCGCCGTCGGCGCCGAAGAACAGGTCGGCGGCGGGGATGACCAGATAGATGAGGATCGGGCCGAGCCAGAACGGCACCTTCGCGAGGGTGTGCCAGCCCAGTTCGTTGAGCCCCCAGATGAGCGGGAGTCCGATGATGAACAGTCCCGTCGGCGCGAACAGGCCCCACAACCACAGATAGCGCTTGCGGTCACGCCAGCCCGAGTCGAGCAGGCCGTCGGCGGTTCCGGCTTCGGTCGACATCGTCGTCTCCATTCGATACAGCTGCCACATTCACTGTGATGTGGGTAACCATTACCGTGGACAATATGCCGACACCTGTCGGGCGTCTATACATTTTTGCCGATTTGTAAACGCGTTGTGACAGTGCACGACGGACGAGCGGGACGGGCTGCGGCGCACCCCGTCCCGCCGTCGATGATCGATTCAGCGCAGCAGTACGTCCGAATCGGCGGGCAACGCGTCGACCGGCCACCACCGCAGATCCGTCGACTCCGCGCTGCGCACCGGCACCGCGCCGCGCGGCGCGCGGATCTTGAACAGCAGATCCAGGTGACGAGTCGGCACCCCGAGCGAGCAGGTGATCGGGTGCGCCTGCGCGCCGTACAGCCCGGGCTCGACCTTCAGCCCGGCGATCCCGGACTCCTCGGTCGCCTCCCGCAGCGCGGCGTCGACCACGGTCTCGTCACCCGGCTCGCAGTGACCGCCCAGCTGGATCCACCGGCCGACCCGCGGATGCAGCGTCAGCAGCACCTCACGCTCGTCGTGGGAGAACACCACCGCCGAGGCGGTGATGTGGCCGGGGGCGTGTTCCCGGAGACAGCCGCGCGGCGCCGAACCGAGGAATGCCAGCATCGCCTCCCGCACGGACTGTTCCGGATGCGTTGCGGGCTTCCAGTTTTCCAGCAACTCGGTGGCCGAGGCATGCAACGACTCGGCACTCACAGCTCGACCAGACCCGTTCCCGCCTCGCGCGGCGGGCGCGGCGACAGCTCCTCCTCCGGATAGCCGACGGCTATGGCGCCCAACGGATTCCAGTCCGGTGCCAGTCCCAGAACCTCGCGGGTCACCTCGGGCGCGAAGATGGTCGAGCCGATCCAGCAGCTGCCGACACCGCGTGTGGCCAGAGCGACCAGCAGCCCCTGCACAGCCGCACCGACCGCGACGGTGAACATGGTCGACTCGGCGGCACGGCGGCGCTCGTCCGGATAGTCGTGCGCGCCGTCGGGGACACAGAACGGAATGATCACCTCGGGTGCGTCGAACAGGATCCGGCCGCGTGCGACCCGGCGCTCCACCCGCTCGGGATCGAGACCGTCGGCACCGAGGTCGTTACGCCATTGCGCCGCCATCGAATCCAGCAGACGCGCACGCAACTCCGGCTGCCGCACCCACACGAATCGCACCGGGCGGGTGTGATGCGGAGCGGGCGCGGTGAGCGCGTCGCCGACCGCGGCGCGAATCACCTCGGGATCGACCGGGGTCTCGGCGAAGGTCCGCACCGAGCGGCGCAGCAGCAGCGCTTCCCGGCGGCCCCGCTCGATCGCCTCGGCGGTGCCGAGCCAGAACAAATCCTCCTCGCCACCGCGCAGCAGATCCTTGGCGGTGGATCCGTCGTCGTGCGGAGTCAGCCCGCGTACGACCGCGACCGGCACGCCGCCCAGTTTGCCCTTCGCCAGATCCGCTGCGGCGGCGAGTTCGTCGGCCACCGCCACCTGGGTGACCTGCAGCTCGTTCCCCTGCCCGTCGACCGCGCCGGCGTAGTCGTGCACGACGCGCAGACCGGCGGCACCGATCGCGGCGTCGGTCTGGCCGATGCGCCAGGCCCGGCCCATCGTGTCGGTGATCACCACCGCGACGTCGACGCCCAGCCGCTGCGCCAGCGCCGCCCGCAGTGCCGCGGCGCTGGCATCGGGATCGGTTGGCAGCAGGACCAATTCGCCCTGTTCCACATTGGAACCGTCGACCCCGGAGGCAGCCTGCACGATGCCGAGGTGATTCTCGGTGATGAGGGTGCGCCCCTTGCGCGCCAGCACCCGCACCGCCTCGGCGTCGACGAGTTTGCGCCGCACGGCATCGCGTTCGTCCGGATCCCGCGGCGCCTCGACGATGCGTCCCTCGGCCTTGGCGACGATCTTGCTCGTCACGACCAGCACGTCCCCGTCGACGAGCCAGGGGGCCTGGGCCGCAATGTGTTCCGCGACATCGTCACCCGGCCGGAATTCCGGTAGCCCCGGCACGGGGATGATCGTGATCTCCCCGCCGGGCGCATGGTCGGTGTGTCGCACCTGATCGCTCATGCTGTGCTCAATTTCGGCATGAGCTGGGCGCTGCGTGGTTACGCTCCGCTCCCGCCTCCGCGCCTGATCGCTCATGCCGGCACCCCCGCGATGTCGAGCGCCTCCCGCACCATCGCGGCGGTGGCGGCGGGATCGGTCATCAGCAGCGGCACACTGCGCACCTGGACACCCGGCACATCGGCCTCGTCGGTCGAGTGGATGAGCCAGCCGTCGAGGATGCCGGTGTCCGACCGGGCGCCGAAGTGCCGTCCGATGGCCTCGGCCGAGGTTTCCACTCCGATCACCTCGAGGCATTCATCGGCCATGCCGCGCAAGGGTTTTCCCCCGATCACGGGCGATAAACCGACGACTTTGGCGGAGGTGGTCCGCAGCGCGCCCCGGATACCCGGCACGGCGAGGATCGCACCGATGCTCACCACGGGGTTCGAGGGGGCCAGCAGCACCACATCAGCACCCTCTATGATTTCCGTCACACCAGGGGCAGGTTTGGCTTGATCCGCCCCGATTGTGACGAATCCATGGGTCTCGACGTTTGCTCGGTACCGTACCCACCACTCCTGGAAATGAATCGCGCGGCGTTCGCCAGGGCTGTCGGGGTCAGTGATCACAACATGCGTTTCGCACCGATCGTCCGTTGCCGGGAGAAGTTTCACTCCGGGCTGCCAGCGATTGCACAGCGCTTCGGTAACCGCCGAGAGCGGGTATCCCGCGCGCAGCATTTCACTGCGCACCAGATGCGTCGCGATATCGCGATCTCCGAGTCCGAACCAATCCGGTTGGGCGTGGTATTTCGCCAGTTCCTCCTTGGCGTGCCAGGTTTCTCCCACCCGGCCCCAGCCGCGCTCGGTATCGATACCCCCACCCAGCGTGTACATGCAGGTGTCCAGGTCGGGACAGATGCGTAAACCGTGCATCCAGACGTCGTCGCCGACGTTCACCAGCGCCGTTACATCCGCCTCCGGCAGCAGTTCCCGCACACCTTGTAAGAAGCGCGCGCCGCCGACTCCACCGACCAACACCGCAATGCGCGGTTTACGATCAATCCGCTCGATCTCGGCCGCGATGTCCGCTTGTTCTCCAGTCACATCCGCACAGCCTATGCGGTGCCCGGAAGCGGGGGTTCGCGTGCGTATTTGCTGGTCATTTGCTACTTCGAGGTTACCGAACCGCGTCGAAGGCGGCCTCGGATAGTAACGGAATTGTGTCGGCAGCTTGACCATCGACGCGTCCGGCGTGTCTAATCACAGACATGTCATTCCGGGTCCGCGCGAGAGCCTTTGGCGCAGACCGCGTTTCGAACGCATGTTCGCATCGGAACGACAAGCTCGGGGATGTCCGCGGGACTACGTCGCGGTGTGGGACCGTCGGTGGGCACGTCCGGTCCGACGGAAAAATCATTCTGCGCTAACACACAGTGAGGAGGCGGAGCGATGGCCGAGGAGCTGGCCCCGTCGGGCATTCCGGGCGGTGTATCGCAAACCGATTCCACAGCATGCGCAGCACCAAGCGACTGCGCTGACAGCCGGAACGACGAACGAGAGGGGGGCAGCACGGTGACCAACGAATCGGGATCGCTCAACAGAACTCCGCAAGGAGGGCAGTGGGCGCGCACTCAGCGCAAACCCGAACCACCGCAGCTGAGTCTCATCGTCACCGACTTCGATGCGATGTTCGACACCATCGAAGAACAGTGGCAGGAACGGGCGCTGTGCGCCCAAACCGATCCGGAAGCCTTCTTCCCCGAAAAAGGCGGCTCCACAAGGGAAGCCAAACGGATCTGCATGGGCTGCGAGGTCCGCGACGAGTGCCTGGAATACGCACTCGCCCACGATGAGCGGTTCGGTATCTGGGGCGGTTTGTCCGAACGCGAACGCCGCCGCCTCAAGCGCGGCATCAGCTGAACTCACCCGCCTCTCCGGGGATTCAGCGTGCCGTGAGAGCCGGGTGGGTGTTGCTTCGGGCCGGCGGTCGTGGGGCTGGTCGGGTTCTGGGCGTGCCCGGTGAGTTACCCATGTGCTCGCGAAATCTGTTGTCCGGTTTCCCTGTTCGCCTCGCTTCGCTTCGGCGGGGCGGGGCGGGCGACGGGAAGTGGACGCCCGGCACTCGTGATCGGTTGCCCGGCACTCGTCATTGGTTGCCCGGCACTCGTTCATGGCCGCGTGGCACTTCGTTCTTGGTTGCCCGCCGTTCGTTCTTGGTTGCCCGCCGTTCGTTCTTGGCTGCCCGGCGTTCGTTCTCATCGGCGAACGCGGGGACCGGCCGCGTCCGCGCCTACTCCCCTGTCGGGTCGATGATCTCCGGGTCTACGCCCAGGTAGGTGGCTATCTGCTGGACCAGGACTTCGCGCAGGAGGTCCAGCAGGTCTTCCGGGTCGTGGGCGCGGAGTTCGAGGGGTTTGCGGAACAGGACCACCCGGGCTCGGGTGGCTACGTTGTGGCGGTCGACTCCGGCCGGGATCAGGCGGGAGAGCGGGACCGGGCCGTCGGCGACCACCTCGTCGGGCCAGGTGACCGAATCCGGGTGCAGCGGACGGATCTTGGGGACGTCGTCGACCGCGATGTCGAGTTTGGTCAGGCGATCGTGCCAGCGGGCGTCCAGCGGCGCGAATGCCTCCAGCACCAGGCGGTCGAACTGCTGGCCGCGGGTGCGGCGCGCGGGCGCCGACGGCGGCAGCATCGGTCCGCGCACGCCGCGGCCGCGGCGAACCACCGAACGGGTCGTCACCGGCCGCCTCTTCGATCGGGTCATACCTTGCGACAGTAGTCACCGCGCCGGCGGCGGGGCCACGTGATCTCCCCGGAGCCGGAGCCCCGCCGTGCCCCGAAGTGGCCGGGGACCGGCCCGCGTGTCTGTCTGCGACACACGGCGTGGGGGGTTAGTCTGCTGGATGTGATTCCCATGCGTCGTTGCTGCCGCCCAGGCTGCAAGAATCCGGCCGTCGCGACGCTCACCTATGTCTACTCGGACTCCACCGCAGTCGTCGGCCCCCTCGCCACCGTCGCCGAACCGCACTCCTGGGATCTGTGCGAAACCCACGGCTCCCGCATCACCGCCCCCAAGGGCTGGGAACTGGTCCGGCACGAAGGTGGATTCTCCTCCAGCACACCGGACGACGACGACCTGACCGCACTGGCCGAGGCCGTCCGCGAAGCCGGGATGCGACGCCGCCCACCGGAACCCGAACAGCGCGGCTACAGCGAGTACGCCCCGCCCCCGGCGCGCCCCCAGCGGCCCGGCCGCACCGGCCGCCGCGGCCATCTACGGGTGCTTCCCGATCCCCCGAACTGAGCCCGCACCACACGCGGCACACGCGCGACCGGCCTGAAGCCCGGGCGAGCCCGCGGCCCTATTAGGGTGTTGGTCATGACAGTCGCCCGGTCTGCCGAGTCCGTTCACGCAGTTGTCAAGGCATACGACGTTCGCGGGGTTGTCGGGGAGCAGATCGACGCGGCATTCGTCCGCGACGTCGGCGCGGCCTTCGCCCGGCTGATGCGCACCGACGCCACCCCCGCCACACGCATCGTCATCGGTCACGATATGCGCGACTCCTCCCCGGAACTGGCCGCCGCCTTCGCCGACGGCGTCCTCGATCAGGGCCTCGACGTGGTTCACATCGGGCTCGCCTCCACCGACGAGCTGTACTTCGCCTCCGGTCATCTGCAGTGCCCCGGCGCCATGTTCACCGCCAGCCACAACCCCGCCCGCTACAACGGCATCAAGTTGTGCCGGGCCAACGCGTTGCCGGTCGGGCAGGAGACCGGGCTCGCGACCATCGCCGACGAGCTCGTCGAGGGCGTGCCGGCCGGACCGGGCAGCCGCGGCACCGCGACCGAACAGAACTTGCTCGAGGCCTATGCCGAATTCCTGCGCGGGCTGGTCGATCTCGGCGCGATCCGGCCGCTGAAGATCGCTGTGGACGCCGGCAACGGGATGGGCGGCTATACGGTCCCCGCCGTGCTCGGTGCGGTGCCGCAGCTGACCATCGCCCCGCTCTACTTCGAACTCGACGGCTCGTTCCCCAATCACGAGGCGAACCCCCTGGACCCGAAGAATCTGGTCGACCTGCAGAAGTACGTCCGCGAGACGGGCGCCGACATCGGCCTGGCGTTCGACGGTGACGCCGACCGCTGCTTCGTCGTCGACGAGCGCGGCGAACCGGTCTCCCCCTCCGCGATCACGGCGCTGGTCGCGGAGCGCGAACTGGCGAAAGAGCCGGGCGCCACGATCATTCACAATCTGATCACTTCGCAGGCCGTGCCCGAACTGGTCACCGAACTCGGCGGCACGCCCGTGCGCACCCGTGTCGGCCATTCCTTCATCAAGCAGCAGATGGCCTCGACCGGCGCGATCTTCGGCGGCGAGCATTCCGCCCACTACTACTTCCGCGACTTCTGGGGTGCCGACTCCGGTATGCTGGCCGCTCTGCACGTGCTGGCTGCCCTGGGCGAGAAGGACCGGCCGATGTCGGAGCTCGCGTCCTCGTACGCGACGTACGCGGCCTCCGGCGAGATCAACTCCACAGTGGCGGATGCGCAGGAGCGAACCCTGGCGGTGGTCACCGCATTCGAAGGGCGCGCGCAATCGGTGGATCGGCTCGACGGCGTGACCGTGCGGCTGCCCGGACAGGCGTGGTTCAATCTGCGCGCATCCAACACCGAGCCGTTGTTGCGACTCAACGTCGAAGCCCGTTCGCAGGAGGAAGTAGACGCACTCGTGACCGAGATTCTGAGCATCGTGCGCGGCTGACTGGAATAGTGGAATCACAGGGCTTGGATTCGCCCGGGGACAACGACATCCCCCGGCGTGGTGACCCGATTGAGGGGAGGTGGCAACGCCCGATGATCGCAGGGACACCCGTACTCGACCTCGATGACGTCGCCTCGTTGGAGGCCGCGGATTCCGGGGGAATTTTGCGTTCGGCCGCCTCCGGGGGCGCCCAGGTGCGTGCGACCGCGGCCGCCGTCGCCGAGAACGCGCTCGGCCGGCTCGACGGTCTGCGGCCGCGAAGTCTGGTGCTGGTCTCCGGCACCGGGCGCGCGGCCCGCGCGGCCACTCTGCTGCAGGCCGCGTTCGGCGACCGCGCGGGGCTGCCCATCATCAGCGCCACCACGATTCCGCAATGGGTCGGTTCGCTGGACGTGGTGGTCGTCGCCGGTGACGACTCGGCCGACCCGCGACTGACCGGCGCCGTCGACCGAGCGCTGCGCCGCGGCGCCGAAGTCGTGGTCGCCGCGCCCGACGAGGGTCCGATGCGGGCCGCGGCCGCCGGACGCGCGGCCATGCTGCCGCCGCGGATCCGCGTGCTCGACCACAACCGGATGCTGCGATTCGTCGCCGTCGGCATCGCGGTGCTGCAGGCCGTCGACCCCGTGCACATCGGGCCCCTGGTCCCGAACCTCGACGAACTCGCCGATGTGCTCGACGCCGAGGCGCTGCGCGACGGCCCGCACCACGAGGTCTTCCACAACCCCGCCAAAACCCTCGCCGCGCGGATGCGGGAACGGCGGCTGGTGCTGACCGGCGATTCCCCCGCCGCCGCGGTGGTGGCCGAGCACGGCGCCGAGGTGCTGTTGCAGACCGCGGGACAGATCGCGGCCGCCGTCGACCTCACCGAAGCCGTGGCCGCGAACGCGCGGCTGATCGAATCCGCGGAGGCGACCGCGCCCGGTTACGATCCGCTGTTCCACGACGAGCAACTGGACGGACCGGCCCCGGTCGATCGGGCCCGGGTGTTCGTGGTGAGCGCCGACGGCGATCAGGTCGCGGCGCGGCGCCGGCTGGCCGTCTTCGGCGCGGGCGCGGGCATCGTCGACGCCGATCTGGTCAACGTCGACATCGAGCTGATGCGCACCGAGGCGAGTGTGCCACGCGATACCGATGCGGGCGAACCCCCGGCGCCGGCGGCCGGCCGCGGCAGCGAGGTCGAACAACTGGCGGTGCTGGTGCTGCGGCTGGAAATGGCCGCCGCCTATCTGCGTCTGCTCGGCGGCCCCCCAGCCGCGAGCCGTCCCGCCCACTACGACGGGGGCCACTACTAGTGCACGAACTCGTTGGTGCGTTGCGTTCCTATGCCTGGGGATCTCGCACCGCACTCGCTCAGCTGTGCGGCCGGGAGGTTCCCTCCCCCCATCCCGAGGCCGAATTGTGGTTCGGCGCCCATCCCGCCGACCCGGCGAAGGTCCTCGCCGACGGCGCCGGACGCTCGCTGCTGGAACTGCTCGAGGCCGAGCCGAACCGGGAGTTGGGTACGGTCGCATCGGCATTCGGCGGCCGCCTGCCGTTCCTGCTGAAGATCCTGGCCGCCGAGGAACCACTGTCGCTGCAGGCCCATCCCAGCGCCGATCAGGCCCGCTACGGATTCGAACGGGAGAACCACACGCGGGTGCCGCTGGATTCCCCCATGCGCAACTACCGCGACGACTCCCACAAACCCGAACTGGTGGTGGCACTCGACCGCTTCGAGGCGCTTGCCGGTTTCCGTGATCCGCTGCGCACCGTCGACCTGCTGAACTCCCTGGCCGTGCCGGAACTGGTGCAGTACACCGAACTGCTTGCCGCCCAGCCGGATTCGGGCGGCCTGCGCACCCTGTTCACCACCTGGATCACGCTGCCGCAAGCCATGCTGGCCACCCTGCTGCCGAAGGTCCTCGACGGATGTGTGCGCTATCTCAAACAGGTCGACCCGCTCGAATCGCCCAGGCAGGCCAAGGAATTCGCGGCCGAAGCGCGCACCACGCTGGAGCTGGCCGAAGCGTATCCCGGTGATGCCGGAGTGCTGGCGGCCCTGCTGCTGAACCGGTTGACGCTGGAACCCGGACAGGGCCTGTTCCTGGCCGCCGGCAGCCTGCACGCCTATCTGCGCGGCATGGGCGTCGAGATCATGGCCAATTCGGACAATGTGCTGCGCGGCGGGCTCACCCCCAAGCACGTCGACGTGCCCGAGCTGCTGCGGGTGCTGGATTTCGAACCGCTGCGCACGCCGATCATCGACCCCGAACCGGTCGACGAGAACTCGTTCCGGTACCCCACGCCCGCAGCGGAATTCGCGCTGCGCCGCTTCGAGTTGACCGAGGACGCCGCGGCGGTCGACATTCCGCGGGTCGGGCCGGGCATCATGCTGGTGACCGCCGGCACCGTGGTGCTGTCGCAGGCCGGGAACGAATTGCCGATCGCCGCCGGCAGCGCCGCGTGGATCTCGGCCACCGATACCGATATCCGGGCGCGGGCCCTCGGCGGCCCGGCGCAGCTGTTCTGCGCGTGTGTGGGCGAGTGACCACGCGGCCGGTTCGGCCGCTTTAGTAGATTGATCGAACAAATCGGACATCTACCGGCGTGCGCCGGGGACGGAAGGACCGGGGCTGCACCATGTCTGCTGGTGGCGGAAAGAAGGCGATCTTCGCGGCGTTGAGCGCGAATGCCGGTATCGCGGTGGCGAAATTCGTCGGCGCCGCGATCACCGGTTCCGGATCGATGCTGGCCGAGGCCGTGCACTCGGTGGCCGACACCGGTAATCAGGGACTGCTGTTGCTCGGGCAGAAGCGTGCCGAACAGGAGGCCGACGATCTGCATCCGTTCGGCTACGGACGCAACCGCTACTTCTACTCGTTCGTCGTGGCACTGGTGCTGTTCTCCCTCGGCTCGATGTACGCGATCTACGAGGGTGTGCACAAGATCCAGCATCCGGAGGAGTTGACCTCCCCCATGGTGGCGATCGTGATCCTGGCTATCGCGGCGGCGCTCGAGGGCTACAGCTTCATGACCGCGATGCGCGAATCCGCACCGCTGCGCGAGGGTGCGAGCTGGTGGCGGTTCATCCGCAACTCGCGCAGCCCCGAGCTGCCCGTGGTGCTGCTCGAGGACACCGGCGCGCTCATCGGCCTGCTGATCGCGCTGGCCGCGGTGGTGCTGACGGTGGTGACGGACAACGCCATCTGGGACGGCATCGGCACCCTCGGTATCGGCCTGTTGCTCGGTGCCATCGCGGTGGTGCTTATCGTGGAGATGAAGAGCCTGCTGATCGGTGAGGGCGCGACGCCGGCGCAGGACGCGGCGATCCGCGCGAAGCTGGTCGACGGTGAGCGCATCGACCGGGTCATCCACCTGCGCACCGAATACCTCGGCCCCGAGGAGATGCTCGTCGCGGCGAAGGTGTCGATCGTGCCCGGACTGGAGATCGCCGATATCGCCGCCGCGATCGACGACGCCGAAGCCCGGGTCCGGGCGGCCGTCCCCGCCGCTCGGGTCATGTACATCGAGCCGGATCTGTACCGCACCCAGCCGGTGTAGACCGCGGCGGACGGCTGAGCACCGAGGAGCACTGTCCCGGGGCTGGTGCGAGGCGCGGCGTGCGGCTCAGCCCGGCGCGCCGAGCAGGACGGCCGGGTCGATGCGGATGCCGAATCGCTCGCGCAGCGCACGGGTCGCGGCGTGCATACCGCACATACCGTGCACACCGGGCCCGGGCGGCGTCGCCGCGGAGCACAGGTAGACACCGGGAAGCGGTGTGGCATAAGGGTTCCAGCGCGGAGTCGGGCGGAAGATCGTCTGCGCCAGGGTCATCGCGCCGGCCGCGATGTCGCCGCCGACATAGTTGGCGTTGTGCGCGGGCATGCGTGCCGCCGGACGCACGTGGGTGGCCTGGATCAGATCTCGGAAGCCGGGGGCGAAGCGTTCGAGTTGCGCGACGACGTCGGGACTCACGTCGCGGCCGGATCCGTTGGGTACATGGGCATAGGCGTAGAGCGTGTGATTGTCGCCGGGAGCTCGGGACGAATCGACCACGCCCGGCTGGATCACCAGGACGTACGGCCGCTCGGCGTGCCGGCCCGACGCGACGAGACGTTCGACGGCCATCGCCTCGGCTCGCGTGCCGACGACATGGACGGTGCCCGCGGCCGCCAACTCCGTCGCCCGCCACGGCACCGGGCCCGACAGGGCGAAATCCACCTTGCACGCGGCGCCGCCGAACCGATAGCGCTGCAATCGGTGTCGATATGCCGTGGGCACTCGCGCGATCCGCAACAGTTCCGTGGGCGCGGTGTCGAGCAGAACCGTTCGTACCCCGGCGAATTCGTCCAGTGAATCGACGCGATGCCCGGTGTGGACGCGCCCGCCGTGGCGTTCCAGATCGGCGATCAGCGCATCGACGATGGCCTGTGAGCCGCCGCGCGGAATCGGCCAGCCACCCACATGGGCGAGGGTGCCGAGCAGCAGCGCCACGCCGGCCGCCGAGAACTGCCGCGGCGGCATGATGGCGTGCGCGCTCACGCCGGTGAACAGCGCCGCCGCACGTTCCTCGCGAAAACGCAGGTCCCACAGCGGAGATGCCTGCTCGAGCAGTCGGCGGCCGAAGCGCAGCGCGGACAGCGGATCACGAGGCATACGGCGCAGGTCGGACATCCCCAGCTCCACCACCGCCTCCCACTGGCGCACCAGCGGGGCGAACAGGCGCCGCCACGTCGCACCGTCGCGGCCCAACCCCTCGACCGTCCGGTCCAGATCCCGCCAGGCCGACGCGGCCACCCCGCCGTCGAGCGGATGCCCGTACGAGATCGCGGGAGTCGCCAGTTCGACGCCGTGCGCACCGAGGTCGAAGGCGCGGAAGAACGGGGACGCCAGCGCCATCGGATGCGCACCCGCGCACACGTCGTGGTGATATCCGGGCAGGGTGAGCTCCGCGGTACGGCAGCCGCCACCGGCACGATCCGCGGCTTCGAACACCTCCACCTCGAGCCCCGCGCGGGCCAGCAGCACCGCCGCGGCCAGACCGTTGGGCCCGGAGCCGACCACCACCGCATCCGCCATGATCACCACTGTAGGGCCCGAAAACGAAGGGGCTCAGGGCATCAACTCCGGGTGGCCCAGCGGATGAGCACGTCCATGCGCTGTTCCCACAAATCCGGACGGAGTCGATGACTGCGGTCCAGCGCCGCCATCCCGTGCAGCGTGCTCCAGAACACCTCGGTGTAGGCCCCGGTGTCGGCTTCGGGGACCAGCGGGCGGAACAGCCGCTCGAGCTCCTCGAAGCAGTCGCGCAGGGTCTGGGGTGCGTCGGGACCGAAGGGCAGTTCGGTGTCGAGGACGAACATGGCGTCGTAGAGGGCCGCGTTGTCGGCCGCGAAACTCAGATAGGCCCGGGCGACCGCCTCCATCGCGGCGCCGGGGCCGTCGGCCTGCTCGCGGGCGGCGCGGAGCACATCCCGCAGCCGGCCGATGCCCTCCTCGGCCACGGCCGAGACGATTGCCCGTTTTCCCGAGAAGTGGCTGTAGAGCACGGGCTGGCTGTATTCGATGCGCTCGGCGAGCCGGCGCACGGTCACCGCATCCCAGCCATCGGATTCGGCCAGTTCACGCGCACTGTCGATGATCGCCTGCCGACGCTGGGCGCGTTCGCGTTCCTTGCGTTCCTGAACCGTCATACCGAAATTCTAGCAACGCTAGACAAGGTAGCGATTGCCGCTTACGCTGATGCCATCAGTTAGCAACGCTAGATTTTGGAGCAAGACAATGACGCGTACTCGCCTCGCCACCGCCCTCGTCCTGATCGGCGTCGCCTTCATCCTGTACATCGGACTCGGTTACGTCCTCACACCGCATTCCATGGCCCCCGGCTTCGGGCTTCCGGCCTGGCCGCAGGGAGAGTCGTCGGCCTTCATGACGCTGAAGGGAGTCCGCGATATCAGCTCCGGCGTGGTGCTGCTCGCACTGCTGCTCACGCGGCAGCGCTTCGCCCTCGGCGTCGCGATGCTCGCCACCGCGGTGACGCCGATCGGCGACATGCTCACGGTGCTGAACAACCACGGCTCGGTGACCACTGCGCTGAGTGTGCACGGTCTGACCGCCGCCCTGGTCGCCGCGACCGGTGTGCTGCTCATCCGCGAGCGGTCGGCCGCGACGGCGTCCCGGAACACCGTCGCAGCAGCGCCGGCCACAGCCGTCCCGCAGTAGTCAGCGGTACGAGTGCTCGACCTTCTTCCGGCAACTACGACAAGGCCGCCCGTGCCAGTGCACGGACGGCCTTGTCGATTCACAGCACAGGTCGATGCACAGCACTGGCCGATGCGCAGTGCGGCGACGACGAGCGATCGCCGGACCTAGACGTCGGTGGAGAAGCGGATCCCGCCGTCGGGCAGATCCACGCCCGGCCAGATGCGGGCGCCGCGCAGCAGTTCGCAGCGGGCGCCGACGCTGGCGCCGTCACCGATCACCGCATCGCGGACCAGCGCCCGCGGACCGATGCGCGCACCGAATCCGATGATCGAGCGCTCCACGGTGGCACCGGCCTCGACCCGGGCGCCGTCGAACAGCACCGCACCGTCGAGTCGCGCACCGGCGCCGACCTCGGCGCCGCGCCCCACGACCGTGCCGCCGATCAGCAGCGCACCCGGCGCGACACCGGCACCGGGGTGGACCAGCGATTCCCCGCGCTGCCCCGGCAGCGCCGGCGAGGGCGCGATCCCCCGCACCAGATCGGCGGACCCGCGCACGAAATCCTCGGGCGTCCCCATATCGCGCCAGTACGAGGCGTCGACATGGCCCTGGATGTGGGCGCCCTCGGCCAGCAGCGACGGGAACACCTCGCGCTCGACCGATACCGGGCGGCCGCTCGGGATCTTCTCGATGTACTCGCGGCGGAAGACGTAGCAACCGGCGTTGATCTGGTCGGTCGGCGGATCCTGGGTCTTCTCCAGGAAGGCGGTGACCCGGCCGGTCTCGTCGGTGGGCACGCATCCGAAGGCGCGCGGATCACCGACGCGGACAAGATGCAGGGTCACGTCGGCACGGGTCGAGGCGTGCATGTCGAGGACGGCCCCCAGATCGGCGCCGCCGAGGACGTCACCGTTGAAGACCATCACGTTGTCGGCGCGCAGCTTCGGCAGCACGTTGCGGATACCGCCGCCGGTGCCCAGCGGTTCGGTCTCGGTGACGTATTCGAGGTCGAGGCCGAGTTCGGCGCCGTCGCCGAAATGTTCCTCGAAGACCTCCGCCTTGAACGATGTGCCCAGCACCACATGGGTGATGCCGGCATCGGCGATCCGGGCCAGCAGGTGGTGCAGGAACGGCAGACCGGCGACCGGCAGCATCGGTTTCGGCGCCGAGAGCGTCAGCGGGCGCAGCCGGGTGCCCTGGCCACCGACCAGGATCACGGCGTCAGTTGCGGTGTCCACGCCCGCTCCCTCCCGAATTGTCCGGCATCAGTCTTCCCCTTTTTCAGGTTCGGTCCACGCGTTATCGCTGCGCTTCGCGGTCGCGCTCGCGCAGCGCAGATCGAACCGCAAGTTTGCAGCGAATCGCAAGTCCGGCCCGCAACGCCCATCGCAGCGGGGCCTGCCACCAGTGCGGATGGCGGTCGGCCTGGAAACGATAGGCGGAGGCGTGATGGGCGGGCAACATGGTCTCCGGATGCCGCCCGGCCGCGTGGCCTTTGGCATGGGTGACCTCGGCGGTCGGCACGAAGACGTTGTGCCAGCCGGCCTTGCCCATGCGGTCGCCGAAGTCGACATCCTCCATGTACATGAAGTAGCGCGAGTCGAAACCCTCGATACTGTCGAACGCGTCGCGCCGGACCAGCAGGCACGATCCCGACAACCAGCCGACGGTGCGCTCGGCGATCTCCTCGTTCTCCTGCCGGTACCGCCGCGTCCAGGGGTTACCCGGCCAGATAGTGCCGAGGATCGCGTGGCCGGCGCCGTCGAGCAGGCCGGGGACCCGCCGTGCGGAGGGATAGATGCTGCCGTCCGGCTCGTGGATCAGCGGCCCGAGCGCACCCGCGCGCGGCCAGCGCCGGGCAGCGGCCAGCAATTGATCGATGGAATCGGTGCCCCAGCGCACATCCGGATTGGCGATGATCACGTATTCGATATCGGGATCGAGTTCGGCGACCGCGCGGTTCACCGCGCCGCCGTAGCCGATGTTGCCGCCGGTGCGCAGCAGTGTGACGTGTTCGTTGGACTCCGCGGCAAGCTCGGGAGCGCCGTCGGTCGAGCCGTTGTCGGCGAGGATCACCTGCGGTTTCTCCGCGGTGGCGGTCGCGAGTGTGCTGATGAAGTGGTCGAGATGCTCGCCCGGCGAATAGGTTACGGTGACCACCGCCAGCTGAGGGGTACGGTCCGCGGAAGGGGCTGAATCCGAAGCGCTCACGGAAGGCCAGCCTAATGGGTGCGAGCCCGGAGTAGGCACCCGAGCACAACCACCCACAGGGCCTTATCAGGCTGACGGCCGGTGTGGCTGCTCACGCGCGCCGGCTCACCTGGCAACGATCACGGTTTCCCGCGGTCCGACAGGCGAGCCAGCGCATCGGCCAGAGCAGCCCGCCACTCCCGCAGCGGCGTGAGACCGGCCTGCGCCCATGCCCGATTCGACAGCACCGAATATGCCGGGCGCCGCGCGGGACTGGGGAAATCGGCGGTGCCGCAGGGCCGCACCCGCTCGGGATCGGCCCCCAGTTCGGCGAATACCGCCCGCGCCAGCCCGAAGCGGCTGACCGCGCCCGCGTTGCTCGCGTGCAGCACACCCGGAATCGGCTGCCGCGCGACGAGTTCCAGCAGCCCCCGCGCCAGATCGGGTGCGTAGGTGGGCGATCCGATCTGGTCGTCGACGACCGATATCGTCTCGCGTTCGGCCTCGAGCCGTCGCATCGTCGCCACGAAGTCGCCGCGGTCGCCGGTGTACACCCACGCGGTGCGCACGATCGTGGCCTGCGGATACTCGCCGAGCACGGCTTGCTCACCGGCCAGTTTGGTACGGCCGTACACACTTGCCGGGCCGGTCGGATGGTCCGGCTCGTACGGATCCGACGCGGTGCCGTCGAAGACGTAGTCGGTGGAGATGTGGATCAGTCGCGCGCCGGCCACGCGGCAGGCGGCCGCGAGCACCGCTGGCCCGGTGACGTTGCCGGCGTACGCCGCGTCGTGCTCGGACTCGGCGGCGTCGACGGCGGTGTAGGCGGCACAGTTGAGCACCACGTCGCCCGGACGAACGACGGCGCGCACGGCCTCGGCGTCGGTGATGTCGAGATCGGCACGACCCAGGGCGAGGGCCGCGGGCGCTTCCGTGCGCAGCGCCCGGCCGAGCTGTCCGCCGGCGCCGGTGACCACGAGCCGGGACTGGGAATCGGGACTCATCCGGCAAGTCTGGCACGCCACGCCAACAGCGGTTCAGCGGTGCGGGCGCACTGGTTGGATAGCCTCGAATCCGGGAACTCCCCGGTACGCCACCGGTATCGGAGGCGGTGGGCTACGCGGGCAGATTCTCGAACGGGGGTCGATCGAGCGTGGAAAAGGAATACGGAGTGCCGCAGAACAGAAGTGCGTCGTCGCCGCCCCGCGGCGCCGGAGCACCACTGCCCGGCGGCCGCGTCCCGCGAGCTCGCGGGATGCGCCCGAGTCCGAGTCCCGGGGTGAATCGTCCCGGGCGACTGCTCGCCGTGGCCGCCGCGGCCATCGTGTTCATCGTCACCGGCTTCGGCTGGCACAGCGTGGATTCGCTGATCTCCGGCATCGAGCGGATCGGCAACCTGGGCCTCGGCGGCGGCCACGACGGTGCGGTCGACATTCTGATGGTCGGTATCGACAGCCGCACCGACGCGCACGGCAATCCGCTCAGCGACCGGGAACGGGCGATGCTGCACGCCGGCGACGAGGTCGGCACCAACACCGACACCATCGTGCTGGTCCGGGTGCCCAACGACGGCCGGTCGGCGACCGCGATCTCGATACCCCGCGACTCCTATGTCGATATCCCCGGTATCGGCAAGGGCAAGATCAACTCCGCCTACGGCGCGACCAAGGAGAACGCGCGGCAGAAGTTCGCGGCGCAGGGCCTGTCGGATTCCCAGATCGAGCAGAAGTCCACCCAGGCCGGCCGGCAGGCACTCATCAAGTCGGTCGCCAATCTCACCGGAGTCACCGTCGACCACTACGCCGAGGTGGGCCTGCTCGGATTCGTGCTGCTCACCAATGCCGTCGGCGGCGTGGACGTCTGCTTGAACAACGCGGTGGACGAACCGCTCTCGGGTGCGGATTTCCCCGCCGGACAGCAACGGCTCGACGGGGCGCAGGCACTGAGTTTCGTGCGCCAGCGCCACGATCTGCCGCGCGGCGACCTGGATCGCATCGTGCGCCAGCAGGTGTTCATGGCCTCGCTGGTGAACAAGGCCCTCAACGCCCGAATCCTCGCCAATCCCGGAAAGTTGCGCGAACTCGCCGATGCCGTCGGGCGCACGATCGTGCTCGACGAGGACTGGGATGTGGTGGCGTTCATGCATCAGCTACAGGATCTGTCCGGTGGAAAGGTGAATTTCGAGACCGTTCCGGTGCAGGATCTCGACGGGACCACCGCCGACGGCGAATCGGTGGTGAAGGTCGACCCGAAATCGGTGAAGTCCTATGTCGCGGCGGCGGTCGGCGCCACCACCGACGATCACGAGGACGACCGGGCGGCGGCGCCGAGTTCGGTCACCGCCGACGTCTACAACGCCGGCAGTACCGGCGGTCTGGCCGGCCAGGTCGCACAGGCGCTGACCGGCAAGGGTTTTCACACCGGGTCCGTCGGGAACTGGCCGGGTGCGCCGGTACGCAGCAGCCGGGTGCTCGCCGCCTCGAGTTCCGATCCCAAGGCCAAGGCGGTCGCCGAGGCGCTCGGCGGCCTGACCGTGGTCGCCGAACAGGATGTGCCGGAGGGTGCGGTGCGGGTGGTGCTCGCCGATGACTACTCTGGTCCGGGCTCGGCGGCCGGCAGTCTGTTCGACATGTCCGGAACCTCGCCGGCCTCGGGCACCGCGACACCGGTGCCGCCCGCGCCTCCCATCGACGCCGGCCAGAACGGACCGAAATGCGTGAACTGAACGACACTCTCACCGATGCCCTGCTCGGCCCGATCCTCGCCCGCGACGCCGCGGCGCCGCGGATCACCCACTACGACGACAGCACCGGCGCCCGCATCGAACTGTCCGGGCTGACGCTGGCGAACTGGGCGGCCAAGACCGCCAATATGATTCGCGACGAATTCGGCCTCGCCCCGGGCGCTCGGGTGTCGGTGCTGCTGCCCGCGCACTGGCAGACCGCGGCCGTCCTGCTGGGCTGCTGGTGGGCGGGCACCGAGGTGGTGCTGCGACCGGACGCCGACGCCGAACTCGCGCTGGTCTCGGCCGCGCGCATCGACGAGGCCGGAGATATCGCCGAGGTGGCCGCCCTGTCGCTGGATCCGATGGGTATGCCGGTCGCCGATCTGCCGGTCGGCATCACCGACTACGCCACGTCGGTGCGTGGGCACGGGGACCAGTTCCATCCGGCGGGCGCGGGCGACGCCCTCGACGGCGCCACGGTCGCCGAGACCGTGGCAGCGGCCCGGGCCTCGGCCGAACGGCAGGGGTTCGGCGCGACCGACCGAGTGCTGTCGACCACCGACTGGGACACCACCGCCCACCTCATCGACGGACTGCTCGCGGTGTACGCGGCGGGAGCCTCGCTGGTGCAGGTGACCGCCCCCGATCCGGCTCGGCTCGAACACCGGATCGGCACCGAACGCGTCACCGCGCGCCGGTCCTGATCTCCTACCCGGGTAGGGCACGGCGATCCACCCGCAGTCCGTTTTCGGCACGCCCGCTACTCCGTAGTGTGGGTGTCAGGGAACCGGACGACGAACAGGGGATGGCGATGAAGCCGCAGTACTGGTTTCGGTGGTTGGTGGTACAGGGCACGCCGCGGCTGGCCTTGAAGACCTATGCCCGGCGGGGCGAGACGCTGGCGAAACTGATGTCGAGCCCCGAAGCGGTCCAGGATCCGATACCGCTGCTGGAATCCCTGCGCGCCCAGGGACGGCTGGTGCACTCCCCCCTGGGCTGGGCGACCACCGATTACGAGCTGGTCCGTACCGTCCTGCGCGACAACACCTTCAAGGTCGCGGCGGCCGAGGGTTTCGTCCCCGGACCGCTGCGGCCGCTGATGGATCTGGCGACGCTACCGCCCAATCCGGTGCAGCCGCCGTCGATGCTGGTGATCGATCCGCCCGATCACACCCGGATGCGTAAACCGGTGGCCTCGGCGTTCACCCCGCGCGCGATCGCCCGGCTGCGCGATCGCGTCGAATCGGTGACCACGGAACTGCTCGACGCCCTGCCCTCCGGCGGTTCGGCGGATCTGGTGGCCGACTTCGCCTCCCAGGTGCCGATCGCGATCATCTCCGAGATGCTGGGCTTCCCCGACGCCGACCGGGACCACTTCCTGGCCTGGGGTGACGCCGTCTCGCCGATGCTCGATATCGGCATCAGCTGGCGCACCACCCGCGACGCGTCGGCGGCCATCGTGGAGATGGACCACTACTTGGACGAGCACATCGCGCGGCTGCGCCGCGAACCGGGCGAGGACATCCTGTCCGGTCTGGTGAGTTCCGGCACGCTGGACGACACCGAATTGAAGGCCTCGGCGACGCTGCTGATGGGCGCCGGATTCGAGACCACGGTCAATCTGATCAGCAACGGCATCGTCCAGCTCGTGACCCATCGCGATCAGCTGGACCGGCTGCGTGAGGATCCGCAGCTGTGGCCCAACGCGATCGAGGAGATTCTGCGCTTCGACGCCCCGGTGCAGAACACCGGCCGCATCGCCGGGCGCGAAGTGGAGCTGGCCGGTATCACGGTGCACGAGGGCAGCACGGTGGTGTTGTCGCTGTCAGGCGCCAATCGCGATCCGAAGGTGTTCGCCGAACCCCACCGCTTCGACGTGACACGCGCCAACGCCAAGGATCACCTGACGTTCTCCAGCGGTATCCACGCCTGTCTGGGCGCCAGCCTGGCCCGGATGGAGGGCACCTACGCGCTGCGGTCGCTGTTCGAGCGTTTCCCGAATCTCGTGCTGGCCGGTCGCCCGCAGCGCCGCCCGCTGTTCACCCTGCACGGCTACAGCCGGCTGCCGGTGCTGCTCGGTCAGCGCGCCGAACAGCCCAGCAGCGTCTGATCCGGCTCAGCTGAAGCCGACCGCCTGGTCACCCCAGGCGGTGTGCAGATCGTGATCGGGATCGTCGAGGACCCGGTCCACGGCGTCGACGACCAATGTCGTGCGGGTGGATTCGCGGTACGGCGGCCAATGTTTCGAGCCGTCCAGCGCCGCGGGCACCCCGTGTTCGGCGAAGGCCAGCCAGCGCCGCATCATCCGGCCCGAGACCTCGCTCGCGACCTTGCGGCCGCCCAGCCAGAAGGTCGGATCGTGATCGAAGGACCCGAAATTGCCGAAGATGTACGGCAATTCGGTGGCGTGGCCGGCGCCGACGCGTGCGGCCTTCAGCATCGGCGTGGCCTGATCGAAGCGATACATCCAGGTGCGGCTGTGCCGGGAATGCGCGTCCGCGACCCAGTGCGCCGGCATCCGGAACGCCGCATCGGTCGACATCGCCAGCGCGCCGCGTGTCTTGGCCAGATCCGGGTAGGCGGAGGTGATCTCGGCGATGCGCTCGTGCGAGAGCCCGGGATGTTCTCCGGCGACGGCATTGAGCATCGCGTTCACCGCATCGGGGGTCACCGGCATGATCGGCGAGCGGAACAGGCGGAACAGCGACGCCTCGTCCTTGTTGGTGCCGATGATCAGCGGAACGCGATGCGAGCGGCCCTGCTGGAAACGGTCGGTCGGATAGGTGGGCAGCAGATCGCCGTCCACCACCGGCGCCGCGGCCAGGCGTCCCGGCGACTGCAGCGGCACCTCGTCGAGCAGGACGCCGGCCGCGTCCACGATCCGTTCGATCGGGCATTCCAGCAGTTCCCGGGCGCGTTCGGGCGGCAGGTCCATCAATTCCAGGAATCGGCTCGCCACCCCGGCGGCCCGGTCGGGACCGAAGACGGTGGTGGCCGGCGGACTCTGCGCGATGGCGCGGTGGAACAGGCCCGCGGCCCGCGGTGAGGTCAGCAGCGCCGTCACGCATCCCGCGCCGGAGGATTCGCCGAAGACGGTGACGTTACCCGGGTCACCACCGAAGGCGGCGGCATTGTCGCGCACCCATTCCAGTGCCGCGATCTGGTCGTGCAGGCCGAGATTGGCGACGAACCCGTCGCCCAGGGAGGACAGATCGAGGAATCCGAGCGCGCCGAGCCGATAGTTGACCGCGACGATCACCACGTCGCCCGTCTCGACCATCCGGCGGCCGTCGTAGATCGCCTGCGCGGCCGTGCCCAGACAGTAGGCGCCGCCGTGCAACCAGACCATCACCGGACGCGGCTGCACCGGTTCGGCGGCCGGTGCCCACACATTGACCCACAGGCAGTCCTCACCCATGCGCAGCCCCGAGTCCACGGGCACCATATCGCCCATGGTCTGCGGTGCGATCTCGCCGAATTCGGTGCAGTCACGCACTCCCGACCAGGCTTCGGGCGGTTCCGGCCGCGCGAACCGCTTCGGGCCCGCCGGCGCCGCGGCATACGGGATGCTGCGCCATACGTTGACGGATCCCGTCCGGAATCCGCGCACCGCACCGCTGGTCGTGTGGGCGACGGGTCCGGCAGTGTCCTCGACCGGAGTCGCCTCGAAGAATTGAGTGCTCATCTCGCACCTCCTCGTACTCCCTGTAACCGAGAGTACGTCCGAGATCATTCGTGCCGCGTCAGCCTCGATCGATGTGGCCGAGGTCGCGGTCGGGATCGATGCGGTCGCGCACGCGCTGTTTGAGCCCGGCGATATCCGGGAAGCCACCGTCGGCTCTGCGCTCCCAGATCTGCTCACCGTCGACGGTGATCCGGAACACTCCGCCGGTTCCGGGGATCAGCGCCACCTCGTCGAGGCCGGTGCCGAAGGTGTTCAGCAGCTCCTGAGCCATCCATCCGGCCCGCAGTAACCACCGGCATTGCGTGCAGTATTCGATCGCGATTCGTGCCATGCGGTGACCCTAGTGAGGGACCGGATTCCCGGTAGTCACCGCGCGGCTGTCCACGTTTGAGGCAACTCCTTCGCTATCTGTTCTAATCGGAAATGTATTTCCGTAATGGTAGTGGGCGAGCACTGGCGACTCTTTACGAGCCGATTACGATTCGATATCTCCATCGACGTAGACCCACTGACCGTCGACACGAGCAAATCTGCTGCACTCGGAAAGGACGCCGCGCCTGCCGTCGTATCGGTAGGTGGCGCGGAACTCGACCACACCGGCGTCGTCGAACAGGCCGCCCGCCTCGGTGCCGAAGACCTGCAGCGATATCCAGTGCTGCGCCGGATCCAGGACCAGCCGCCGCGGCCGGCTCCGTGGATGCCACGTCCGCAGCAGATAGTCGTGATCGCCGACGGCGAAGGCGGTATAGCGCGACCGCATCAGCGCTTCGGCGGTCGGCGCCGGGCGGGTGCCGTCCAAGCGCGGGCCACAGCACTGCCCGAACTGTTCGCCGCTGCCGCACGGACAGCGGCCGGTGTCGTCCGGACGCGCGGGAAAGGTGTCGGCCATCGCATGATTATCGCCGCCCGGAATTCACCTGTTCCGGCGACGGCCGAACACGGCGGGCACATCCGCTCGGTCGATGCGGTCGAGTTCCTCGGCCAGCCGGGCGGTTTCGTCGAACCAGTCGCGCAGTTCGTGCAGGGTCGGCGCGGGTTCGGAGTCGAGGTGATGGCCGGCCCGCGACAGCGTCGCCCACAGTCCGCCGACGCGGCCCGCGAGTTCGGGACCGGCGCAGCTGTCCAGCGCCAGCAGTTGAGCCCGCATACTGCACCGGGCCAGTGGCGGGGACACCCGCGCCCACAGCCCGTCCACCGACTGTTCCAGCGCGATCCGCAGGATCCACACCGTCGCCCGCGACCACAGGCCGCCCGCATCGGTGACCGTGCCGTCGAGCAGTTCCGCGGCCGCCGCCAAGCGCTGCGCCACGGTCGGCCTCACGGATTCAGCCATGTCACGAATCTCTTCGTCCCCGAGATCAGATCGCCCGAGCGGCGCTGGATGCGGATGTGCGCACCGGCCGTGGCATCGCGCACCACCGCGCGGGCCCACGGCGTCTCCCGGTCGAGATAGTCGTTCAGCTCGTCGACCCGGTCCGGCACCCCGAAGACCGCCAGGGCGACCGTCTCCCACGTGGTGCGCGCCCGATCGACACGGCGCTGCACCTCGCGATGGTCGACGCCGGCGGCCAGCAGGTCACGCCGGGCGCGGGCCAACGCGGCCGCCTCGATCGCCGATCGGCAGCAGGTGATGACCAGTTCGGTCGCGATCGCCTCGGGCAGCTGCCTGGTTCGCAGCAGGGCCCGCGCGTCACCGAGGTAGCGCTGCACCGGATCCTCGACCGCGCGCACCTCCACCCGCGAATGCTCGCGCCGCTGCACATCGAGAACCGTTGCGTCCAAACGTAATCGGCGCACGGCCTCGGCCAGCCGCTCGTCGTGGGTGAACACGATCACCTGGCGTCCGCTGCGGGCCACCGCGGCCAGCACCCGGGCGAGTCCGTCGACCTTCGCCGGATCCATCGCCTGGACCGGGTCGTCGATCATGACGAATCCGAACGGGCTTTCGGCCACGGTGGCTCGCGGCAGGAACAGTGCAAGCCCCAGCGCATGCAATTCGCCCTGACTCATCACTCCGAGAGCGGCGGCGCCGGAGTCGTCCACGGTGACGTCGAGCAGCACCTTGCGACTGGCTCCGGCGTTGCCCTGCAGCCGAATCGCGCCGAGATCCACATTGCTGCGCTGACGCAACCCGCCCCAGATGCGCCGGGCGTGCTCGGCCAGCGGGGCGAGCCGTTCGTCGCGCAGACCGGCGGCGGCCGACTTCAGCCAGTCCTCGGCGCGGCGGACGGTGCGCAACTCGGCATCGGCCGCGGCGACCAGCCGGGCCTCGTGCAGCCAGGTGGCGATGCGTGGGACCAGCGGCGTCCAGACCGCATCGATGCGATCGAGTTCCTTGTGCACGGCCCGCTGCAACACCTCCAGCCGCACCGCCAGTTCGGCGTGCGCGCCGCGCATCCGGGCCGCCAGGGTGGCGCCCGCGTCGACCTCGAGCAGGGCGGACCAGGTCGTCCAGGCTCGACGGGCGTCCGCGGGATCGATATTGGGCGCGGCGATGGTCGATTCCAGTTCCGGCGGAACGGGTTCGATCAGCGCCCGGGCCGCGGCGATCGCCTCACCCAGCGCGGCCCGGGCGGTGGTGAGCACCGCGGCGCGCCGCTCGACGGCCTCGATCCGGGCTGTCGCCTCGCGCTGCCATTGCGCGTCGAGACGGCCGTGGCCGCAGACCGGGCACAGACATTCGCCGTCCTCCGCGTGTGCGCGAGCGCCACGCAGCAGGTCGACGACGCGGAGTTCGGCGTCCAGATCTCCGGTCGCCAGCTCCAGCAGGTCGGCGGTGCCCCGCTCGACCGCCTCGGCGGCCGACTCGACCTGGGCCGAAGCCGGAATGCGCAGGCGTGCGACAGCCTGCAGTGCCGCGACACCGCCGGGGTCGTGGCGCGCGCCGGCGAGTTCGTGGGCGACCGCGGACAGGTCCGGGGCGGGCGCGCGCAACATGTCGGCGACGCGCTCGGCACGTTCGTCGGCGACGGTGAGCAATTCGTCCAGCAGGGCCTGCCGGCCGTCCCGGGACTGTTTCGCGGCGCGTTCCAATTCGATTCGGCGCGTGCGGGTCCGATCCAGTGCGGCGCTGACGTCGTCCAGCCCGAGCAGCCGGTGCAGGGCGTCGAACAGATCGCTGGGACGGCCGTCGACCACCGCGCCGAGTTCGCTGTAGGACAGGAACGGCCGATACAGCTCCAGGGCACGCGCCCAGTCCTCCGGGCGGAAGTCGGCACTGTCGCTGTCGTTTTCGCGCTCCGTCCAGCTGCCGGCCGACAGTTCGTCGCCCTCCGCCCACGTACGCGTGATCGTGAACGGGCCTCGCTCCTGTGCGACGAGGTCGACGGCGATCCGAGGAGGCTTGTCGCAGTGCATATTCCGCCAGCCGTCACGCCAGACCGCGGATCTGCCCTCCCAGCGCCGATTGACGCCGGTGAGTGCCAGTTCCGCGGCCTCGGCGAAACTCGACTTGCCCGACCCGTTGCGACCGACCACGAGCGTCAGACCGGGACCGGGCGCGATGCGCAGGACCGCCTCGCCGCCGATCCCGCGGAAGCCACGAACACGGATGGCGCTCAGGAACACTCCCGACCGCGGCCCGGCATCGCTCTGCTCGGCGGACTCCCCCAACGCCGCCAGCACCGTCTGCGCTACCTCGGGGCTCACCGCCGGATCCGCCTGCAGCCGTGCCGAAACCAGCTCACGCAGGCGCGGCGCGGCCTCCCCCTGCTCTTGCCCCACTGCCCCTCCCGGCCCTCGCGCACGACTCGTCGTGGCGAACGCTACCGGAGAACCGGCCCGGGCGGGACGCATGGCCATCGAACGGTCGAACCGCCCGATGTCCACCCCTCGGCCGTCCCGGCCGGGCAGTTCCACGGGTTACACCCCTCACGGGTGGCTCGGTTCAACCGAACAGATCAGAATGCCAGAGATCACGATCAACCACAACAGTGCTTGATTCTGCAATCACATTCCGCGCCAGGGTAATTCGATCGCAACCGACGAGCGAACCCGGCCGCTGTCATTCGGCCGACGGCCCGGAGGACCGGCCGCGCGATCTTGTCGGTGGGCTCGGGTACAAATCCGGGGTACCGAACGAACGGGGGAACACGTGACGACCTCTCCGGCCGCGACCTACGCCGTCACCGCCGACAATGTGCTGGCCCTGGCGCCCGACACCGCCTCGGTGAGCGCCGCCCGCAAGCTCACCTCCGCGTGGTTGGACACCGGCACCCACGGCAGTGCGCTGTGGGGGCGGTGCAAGGGCAGCGGCGCCACGCCGTACCAGACGATCGTCGACCTGTCGGGCCCCGCCTACCGCTGTTCGTGCCCCAGCCGGAAATTTCCCTGCAAACATGCGCTGTCGCTACTGCTGCTCTGGTCGCAGGGCACGGTCGCGGCGGCCGACGCGCCCGCCGACTTCGCCGCCGAATGGCTGGCGGGCCGGGCCGCGCGGACCGCGAAACCGGCCGAGCCGGCGGTCCGCGGTACGAAACAGGCGACGCTCGATCAACGCCGAGCGCGGGTCACCACCGGGCTCGACGATCTCGACGTCTGGCTCGGCGATCAGATCCGCACCGGCCTGGCGCAGGCCGACCATTCCGTCGCGGCGCTGGAGGCGGTGGCCGCCCGGATGGTCGACTCCCAAGCGCCGGGGGTGGCGGCAGCCCTGCGGCAACTGCCGCGCCGCATGCTCGGCGTCGAACAGTGGCCCGCGATTCTGCTCAGCGAATACGCCCGATTGCATCTGCTCATCGGCGCCCACCGGCGGCTCGACGACCTGCCGCCCGCGCTGGCCGCCGGGGTGCGCGCCCATATCGGCTATCCCGCCAAGGCCGAGGAGGTCCGTGGCGGCGAGCCCGCGGTCCGCGACCGGTGGATGGTGCTGGGCGTGCGCATCACCGAGGAGGAGCGAGTGTTCACCCGGCGCACTCTGCTGCGCGGGCGGGCCACCCAACGCTGGGCGCATGTGCTCGACCACAGCTTCGGCAGTGCGAGTTTCCCGGGCGAGCTGCCGATTCCCGGCACCATGGTCGAGGCGGACCTGCACTTCTATCCGGGGGCGATGCCGCTGCGCGCGGTCTGGGGCGGACGCCACGGCGAACCCGAACCATTCACCACCATCGTGTCGGGATCGGCGTCCATAGCCGGCCAACTCGAGGCCCACGCGCGGGCGCTGGGCGCCGACCCGTGGCTGCGGGGATGGCCGATGCTACTGGCGGATGTGGTCCCGAGCCCGGGTTCGGCCGGCTGGTTTCTCGCCGAACCGGACGGCACGGCGCTACCGCTCGCCGCGACCGTCGAAGTGCCGTGGCAGTTGATCGGCTTGTCGGGTGGTCATCCGGTGACGGTGGTCGGTGAGTGGACCGCGGCCGGATTGATCCCCGTCTGCGCGCTGGTGGCCGGCGAACTCGTCGGAGTCGAGACGGAAGCACTGACGGACGTGCCGACCCCCGGCACGGCGGTCCCGGCATCGTCGGAGACGGTGGTGCCGGTCGCGCTGCTGGGCACCGCCCGCCGCACCCTCGATCCCGGCACACTGCCCGATGCGGTGACCGCGGCCGCTCGCGCCGACACTCCGGAACACGCCGTGCTGGGTGCGGTAGCGCTGCAGGAGCTGTACCACCGCGGCGGGGTACGACCGGCCCGGACCGAGCTGCTCGCCCCGGCCGCCGACGACAATCGCGACCGGTTGCCGCGGGCGGCGGCGCAGCGGTTGCGGCATCTGCTGGCGGACGGCTCGCCGATGCTCGCGGAATGGTTCGAGGCGGCACTGCCCGGCGATCCGCGCGCGCCCGACGCACTCTGCGCCACACTGCTCGAGACCGCGAGAAGCCAAGCCGCCCTGCGAAGTCCGTTGCTGCGCCTGGCGGGCGCCCGGGGACGCTG
>NZ_BAFW01000199.1 GCF_000308535.1 Nocardia cerradoensis NBRC 101014
GGCCCGGCCGGCGGCGGTGCGGGGTGCGGCGTTGGCGGCCCCGCTGCGCGCGGCCTCGGCGCTGCCCCGCTTCGACGTGTCGGCGATGGACGGATACGCGGTGTCGGGTGAGCAACCGTGGCGCCTGCGCCACGACGTCGGCTTCGCGGGTGGTGAGCGACCGGTGGGCCTGCTCGCCGGTGAGGCGGTCCGCATCGCCACCGGCGCCCACGTCCCGGAGGGCACCGACACCGTGGTGCGCGACGAATTCGTCCGGCTCGACGACGGGCTGTTGCGGCGGCTCCCCGAGGCGCCGATCCGCGACGATGTGCGCCACCGGGGCGAGGATTGGCACAGCGGCGATATCGTCGCCGCCGAGGGCACCCCCGTCACCGCGGCACTGATCTCCGTCGCGACCGCCGCCGAGGTGGTCACCGCGCAGGTCCGCGGACCCGTGCGGGCACGAATCGTCATGACCGGCGACGAAATTCGCAGCGAAGGTCCGTTGCACAGCGGCCAGACCCGCGATTCGGTCGGTCCCGTCTTCCCGGAGTTGTTGTCCTGGCACGGAATCGAATCGTCGGACCGGGTGCATCTGCGCGACACGCCCAACGGCTTCGACGACGTGCTCGCCGATACCACCGACGACCACCTGCTCGTCGTGGTCGGCGCGACCGGTGGCGGCGCGGCCGATCAACTGCGCGGCGCACTGGATCGGGCCGGGGCACGAATTCTGGTGCACCGCTTGCGCATGCGTCCGGGCGGCTCCACGGTGGTCGCCGAATTGCCCGGCGGCCCCGTGATTCTCGGCCTGCCGGGTAATCCCTACGCGGCGGTGGCGACGCTGTGGGCCCTCGCCCCGGCCATCGTCTCCGGCCTCACGGGGCGTACACCGGCGCGGGTACGGACCGGACCACTTCGCAACGCCGGCGACGTCTCCGGCCCGGTGCCGCGCATCCTGCCCGCGCGTGCCGCGGACGAGGGCGGCTGGACCGCCGACGGGCATATCCGCACCGCCCACCTGGCCGGACTGCTCGATCGCGATGGCCTGGTCGTCGTTCCCCCCGACGCCACCGACGGCGCGCTGGTCGAATATCTACCGCTGCCGGGCTGACACCGCGACGACCGGGCGGACCTCGAATTCGGCCGACCTCCGCGCCCGGCCGACACCGGTTGCGCGCACCGTGCGCCCAACCCTGGTGGCAGCAGGCCGCGGCGGGTTCCCTGGTCGTATGCCAGTGCCCGAATATGCCCGCGGATACGACGCCTTCACCGGCGAGATCGGCCGTACCACCGCCGAATCCACCCCGGCGTGGGACCGTCCGCCGAGCGCGCCCGCCGGAGCGCCGAACATCATCGTGGTGCTGGTCGACGATATGGGCTACAGCGATATCGGCCCGTTCGGCTCCGAAATCGAGACGCCGACCTTGAACCGGCTGGCCGAACGCGGGGTCCGGCTCACCAACTACCACACCACCCCGCTGTGCTCGCCCTCACGCGCGGCCCTGCTGACCGGCCTCAATTCCCACCGCGCCGGATTCGGCTTCGTCGCCAACGCCGATCCCGGCTACCCGGGGCTGCGCCTGGAACTCGCCGACGATGTGCTGACCCTGCCGGAGATATTGCGGGCCGGCGGCTACGCCACCTACGCGGTCGGCAAATGGCATCTGGTGCGCGACGCCACGATGAACCCTGCGGCACACCGTGATTCGTGGCCGACACAGCGCGGATTCGATCGGTACTACGGTTCGCTGGAGGGTTTCAACTCGTTCTTCTACCCGAACCAGATCGTCTCCGACTCCTCCGTGGTGGATATCGAGCAGTATCCGGAGGACTACTACGTCACCGACGACCTGACCGACAAGGCGATCACCTACCTGAAGGATCTGCGCGCCCACGACGCGGACAAGCCGTTCTTCCTCTACTTCGCCCACGTCGCCATGCACGGCCCGCTGCAGGCCAAGGACGCCGACCTCGCGAAATATCGCGGGCGCTACGCGCAGGGCTGGGACGCGGTGCGGCAGAGCCGATTCGCCTCTCAGCTGGCACAGGGACTCTTCGCGCCGGGAACCGAGCAGCAGCCGCGCAACACCGAACCGGGTTACGAAGCGCAGGAATGGGATTCGCTGAGCACCGAGCAGCAGCGCCGCTTCGCCCGGTACATGGAGGTGTACGCCGCGATGGTCGACAGCATCGACCAGAGCCTCGGGCGTGTGCTCGACACCGTCGAGCAGTTCGACGAACTGGACAACACGATCGTGGTGTTCACCTCCGACAACGGCGGCACCGCCGAGGGCGGCCCGGTCGGCACCCGCAGCTATCTGGCGGAATTCGCGCACGTCGACGATCCGGACTGGGTGGGCGATGTCCCGCACGACGAGGATCTGATCGGCACCGCCCGTCTCGGCGTGCACTATCCGCGCGGCTGGGGGCAAGCGTCGAACACGCCGTTCCGGTTCTACAAGGGACAGACCTTCGCCGGCGGGGTGCGGGTGCCGTTCATCATCTCCTGGCCGAAGGGACTGCCGGACAACGCGATTCGTGACGAATACGTGTACGTCACCGACTTGGCGCCGACCCTGCTGGAACTGTCCGGAGTCTCGCGTCCGTCGGTGCGACACGGACTGCCGGCCAAGGATTTCGACGGCGTATCGGCGGCACCGGTGCTGCGGGACCTCGATGCGCGCTCCCGGCACGTCGAGCAGTATTCGGAGATGACCGGCCATCGCGGCTTCTACCGGGACGGCTGGAAACTGCTCGCGTTGCACGAGCCGGGCGGCGAAGTGGACGCGCCGAACTGGCAGCTGTTCGACGTGCGCACCGACCCCACCGAATTGCACGATGTCGCCGCCGAATTTCCCGGCAAGGTGCGCGAACTGGCCGCGGCCTGGGACGAGGCGGCCTGGCATAATACCGTCTTTCCGCTGCTGACCCGCCGGGATCTGGCGCGCCGGCGCCCCGAGGAAGCCCGCCTGTCCGAGCCGTTGCGCATCCTGCCCGGGACGCCGACGCTCGAGCGGTATCGCTCGCAACGCCTCATCGCCTACCGCGATTTCACCGTCACCGCCGCACTCGCGGGCTATCACGACGGCGACGAGGGAGTGCTCGTCGCCCACGGCGATCCGCAGGGAGGCTATCTGCTCTACATCGAGCACAGCCGAATCGTGTTCGGCTTCAACTCGTTCGGCCGGTATACCGAGGTGTCGGCCCGCATCGCCCCCGGCACGCGGGAGGTCACCCTGGCCGCGACGGTACGGCCGCGCCTGCGCTGGGACTTCGCTCTCTCCCTCGACGGCACCTCCGTGGCCACCCTCACCGACCAGGTTCAACTCGTCGGCATGGCCCCCTGGACCGGTATCTCGGTCGGCGTGGACGCCCGCGGCCCGGTCGCCTGGGACCTGCGACAGCGCCGCGGCCCGTTCCGCTACACCGGGTCACTGCGTGCCGTCACCTACACCCCGGGGCCGCTGCAGGTACCGGAGCAGGTGGTGCGGGCGGTGGAGTCGGAGGCGGAACTCGTGGCCGAATAGCGTGGCCAGGATTACGCCGGATAATCGACCGCCGGCCCGAAAGTGCCGTCCCCGTTGCCGTCTCGCAGTGTGATGTTGCCCGTGAGGGTGTTGCCGATGACCACGTCGAGTTTCCCGTCACCGTTGAAGTCGGCGAGTGCCGGCGTGGACAGCGGGACCAGACCGCCGGACGGGTAGACGGCTGCCGGCGGGTCGAAGGTGCCGTCGCCGTGCCCGTGCAGGACGGCGATGCTCGAGGTACCGCCGTTGGCGACGACCAGGTCGGGTTTGCCGTCACCGTCGACGTCGGCGACGTCGAAGCATTGCGGCAGCAGTCCACCGGTCGGGTAGGCGACGGCCGGCGAGAACGTGCCGTCGCCCCGGTTCGGGAGGACCGAGACGGTCGCGTTGACGAGGTTGGAGAACAAGATATCCGGTTTGCCGTCACCGGTGACATCGCGCGCCATCCCGTACCACGCGGTCGCTGCCCCCGAATCGAAAGTGACCGGCGCGGCGAAGGTTCCGTCCCCGTGACCTCGGTAGATCTGGATCGTGCTGTTGACGTAGTTGCCGCGCAGCAGGTCGAGATTGCCGTCACCGTCGAAATCGGCGACGTCGGCCGAACCGGATCCGACACCACCGGCGGTGGATATGGTCACCGCGGGCGCAAAGGTGCCGTCGCCGTGCCCGCGCAGCAGCGACCACGACGGCGCTTGGTTCGAGGTGGCGAGATCGAGGTTTCCGTCATGATCGAAATCGGCGGCGACCAAGGCGCCCGGCGCGAAGTCGGTGGCATAGTTGACCGCCGGCGCGAAGGTGCCGTCGCCGTGGCCCAGCAGGATGGAGACGTCACTCGAGGCGAAGTTCGTGACGGCCAGATCCAGTGTGCCGTCGTGGTCGAGGTCCGTGATGGCGACGTAGTCGGCTTGGCCGCCGGTGGCATAGTGCACGGCCGGCCGCAAGCCACCTCCCGGCTTGCCCAGGAAGACCGACACACCCCCGCCGAGAAGGTAATCACTGAAAACCACATCCGGCACACCGTCGGCGTCGATATCGGCGATCGCCGGTACCGCCGGCCCCGTCGGATTCGGCGGTACCGGTTCCGCATGCGCCACAGTGCCTGCGACCACCGCGTGAGCGGCCAGTGCCAGCGGCGCGAGAACGCTGACAACGGAAAGAGAGCGCGACATCGGTTCTCCTGTTGTTGGATTCGGGGGCAGCCTATGGTCTTCCCGCCCTTGGCGGCATCGCTCCGGCTACCCCTCGATCCTTTCGACGAGAACCTCCTCGGCATCGCTCGTCGCGGAGGAGACCTACTCCGCGCGCACGTATCGAGCCGCGGCCACCACCGCGTCCATATCGATGACCAGACCCGGATTCGCCTGCTGGACTTCGAGCATCTCCAACGCCACGTCGTTCACCGTCGTCCGGCGGGCCGAGGTGATCAGCTCCTGCCGGATGTAGGCGCTCAGTGGCATTCCGGCGGCGCCCGCGCGACGCGCGAGAACGCTCCAGGTCTGCGCCGGAAGGTCGTAGTCACCGATCACGGCCATGGCGTCGGCGTCGATGGCGGAATCGTGACGGCCGGGACGCTCGGCATCCAGAAACTCCACCACAGCGTCCAGCGGAATCCGCCGACCGGCGAGCCCGATCAGTTCGCCGCGGATATGGGCGTTCATGGAGAGACCGGCTGCGCGCGCCCGGCGCCGTAGGACGTCAGCCGTCGGGGTGGGCAGGTCATCGGTCGGAATCATCGCCATCGTGACACCGTAGCCACGTGCCGGGCGGGCGGTGCGACCGTTCGGCAAACAGCGCCGAAAATCGGTAATCGCCGTCACTTTCGACCGTGCGCCGCTATCCTTTCGACTCGATTCGGCGCCGCGCGGATGTGTTAACAAATGTAAAACGCCCGCGAAGCGCCGGTTTCCAAAGCATCACCGAGCGCCTGGACGGCGGCTCCGCGGCGACGGCCCGGCACCGCGAGAATCGGTATCGCCGCAGGTCGGACCGGAATCACCTCGCGCGATGGGCAATTGCCCAGTGACCGGGACGTTTCCCCCACCTCACAGCTCACCGGCGGCTCGCGCGCGGTGTGAACGGATCGTTTTGCCGCCCCCGCGAGCGTCCTTACTCTCGGACTGGTCAGCCCGGTTCATGTGTCTCGATGGGGGCGTTGTGGTCATATCGCACGAAAAGGGTTCGGCCCCCTCGTCAACGCCGAACGGCGTACCCGCGGTGTCGAACGGCGTAGCCGCGGTGTCGAACGGCGTAGCCGAGTCGGCGGCCGATGCTCTGCTGAAGGTGGGCCGCTACTTCCAGCGCGGGGAGGTGTCGGGTGATCTGCGCACGGTGCACAAGGTCGGCGGGCGCGAGGCCGACGAGTTCTACCGCGACCGCTGGGCCCACGACAAGGTGGTCCGGTCCACGCACGGCGTCAACTGCACCGGCTCCTGCTCCTGGAAGATCTACGTCTCCGACGGCGTGATCACCTGGGAGTCGCAGCAGACCGACTATCCCTCGGTCGGCGCCGACAAACCGGAGTACGAGCCGCGTGGCTGCCCGCGCGGCGCCTCGTTCTCCTGGTACACGTATTCCCCTGCGCGCGTGCGTTATCCGTATGTGCGCGGCGTGCTGCTCGAGATGTACCGCGAGGCGAAGGCCCGGTTGAAGGATCCCGTGCTGGCCTGGGAATCCATCGTCGAGGACCCCGAGCAGGCCAAGACCTACAAATCCGCGCGCGGCAAGGGCGGATTCGTGCGGGCGGAATGGTGGGAGGCCGCCGAAATCGCCGCCGCGGCACACGTTTACACCATCAAGCGGTACGGGCCGGACCGCATCGCGGGTTTCTCGCCGATCCCCGCGATGTCGATGGTCTCGCATGCGGTCGGCGCCCGGTTCATCTCCCTGCTCGGCGGATCGATGCTGTCGTTCTACGACTGGTACGCCGACCTGCCGGTCGCCTCGCCGCAGGTGTTCGGCGACCAGACCGACGTGCCGGAATCCGCGGACTGGTTCGACGCCGGCTATCTGATCATGTGGGGTTCGAACGTCCCGGTCACCCGCACCCCGGACGCGCACTACATGACCGAGGCGCGCTATCGCGGTCAAAAGGTGGTGGTGGTCTCCCCCGACTACGCCGACAACACCAAATTCGCCGACGAATGGGTCCCCGCCCGCCCGGGCACCGACGCCGCCCTGGCGATGGCGATGGGCCACGTGGTGCTGCGCGAATTCTTCGTCGACAGGTCCACCGCGCGATTCGACGACTACATCAAGCGCTACACCGATCTGCCGTTCCTGATCACGCTGGACGAGCGCGACGGCGGCTGGAGCGGCGAGGGCGAATACCGCGGCCACACCTGGCTGCCCGGAAAGTTCCTCACCGCCGCCGACCTCGCCGCCGCGGGCCTCCCCGGTTTCGATGTGGACAACGCCGAGCACAAGACCGTCCTGCTGGACGGCGACGGAAATCCCGTGGTGCCCAACGGAACCCTCGGCGACCGGTTCTCCGAATCCGGCGCCGGGCGATGGAATCTGGACCTCGGCGACGTCGATCCGCTGATGACTCTGTACGGCCGCACCGACGATGCTGCGGCCGTACAGTTCCCTCGCTTCGACGGCGAGACCGGCACGGTCACCCGCTCGGTGCCGACCACCGTCGTCGCCGGACGCCGCGTCACGACCGTCTTCGACCTGCTGCTCGCGCAATACGGCGTCGGGCGCCCGGATCTGGCGGGTGACTGGCCCACCGGCTACGACGACCCGAGTGCGCCCTACACTCCCGCGTGGCAGGAGTCGATCACGGGAGTGCCTGCGGCACAGGCCATTCGCATCGCCCGCGAATTCGCCGACAACGCCGATCGCTCCGGCGGCCGGTCGATGATCCTCATGGGCGCCGGGACCAATCACTGGTTCCACTCCGATCAGATCTATCGCGCCTTCTTCACGCTCACGCTGCTCACCGGCTGCCAGGGCGTCAACGGCGGCGGCTGGGCGCACTACGTGGGCCAGGAGAAGTGCCGCCCGGTCACCGGATGGTCCACCCTCGCCTTCGGCCTGGACTGGCAGCGGTCGCCGCGGCAGATGCAGGGGACGGTGTTCTGGTATCTGACCAACGACCAGTGGCGCTACGACCCCTTCACCTCCGAAACCTTCGCTTCCCCACTGGGTTCCGGCGCGTTCGCGGGACGCACGGCCGCCGACAATATCGCGCTGGCCTCGCGGCTCGGCTGGATGCCGACGTATCCGACGTTCGATCGCAATCCGCTGGATCTGGTCGACGCCGCCGAGGCAGCGGGGCAGACGCCGCAGGACTATGTGGTCGGCAACCTGAAATCCGGTGATCTCGAGTTCGCCTGTGAGGATCCCGACGCACCGCGGAACTTCCCCCGCGTGCTCACCGTGTGGCGGGCCAATCTGCTCGGCTCCTCGGGTAAGGGCAACGAGTACTTCCACCGGCATCTGCTCGGCGCGGATTCCAATCTGCAGGCCGACGATTCGGCCGGGGTGCCACCGCAGGAGGTGCGCCGGCCGGAACAGGCGCCGACCGGAAAACTGGATCTGCTGGTGTCGCTGGATTTCCGGATGACGTCGACCACGCTGTTCTCCGATATCGTCCTGCCCGCCGCCACCTGGTACGAGAAACACGATCTGTCCTCGACGGATATGCATCCGTTCGTGCACGCCTTCTCCCCCGCGATCTCTCCGCCGTGGGAGGCGAAAACCGATTTCGAAGCCTTCCACCGCATCGCGCGCGGCTTCTCCTGGCTGGCCGAGAAACATCTCGGCGTCCGCAAGGATCTGGTCGCCGTTCCGCTGCAACATGATTCGGCCGACGCGCTGGCGCAGGCGCGTGGGCGGGTGCTGGACTGGAAAGCCGGTGAATGCGAACCCGTCCCGGGCCGCACCATGCCGAAACTCGTCGTGGTGGAACGGGACTACCCGAAGCTGGCCGAGAAGATGGCGGCACTGGGCCCGCTGATCGAAACGCTCGGAGTCACCACCAAGGGCGTCACGACCGTCCCCGACGCCGAGGTCGAGTATCTGCGCGGAGTCAACGGCACCGTGGTCTCCGGCGTCGCGCGGGGCCGCCCGTCGCTGGCCAAGGACGTGCACGCGGCGGAGGCCGTCCTGGCGCTGTCCGGCACCACCAACGGCCGGTTGGCGGTGGAGGGCTTCCACGCACTGGAGCGCCGCACCGGGACCCGGCTGGCGGATCTGGCGGCCGAGCACGAAGGTAAACGGATCACCTTCGCCGATACGCAGGCGCGGCCGGTGCCGGTGATCACCTCACCGGAATGGTCCGGATCCGAAACCGGCGGCCGGCGGTACTCGCCGTTCACCATCAACACCGAACGGCTCAAGCCCTGGCATACGCTCACCGGACGCCAGCACTTCTATCTCGATCACGACTGGATGATCGAACTGGGCGAACAACTGCCGATCTTCCGGCCGCCGCTCGACATGTCGGTGCTGTTCCGCGAACCCGATGTGGGGGCCGTCGGCGAGCGGGGCGTCACCGTCCGATACCTCACTCCGCATTCGAAGTGGTCCATCCACTCCGCGTATCAGGACAATCTGCATATGCTGACCCTCTCGCGGGGCGGGCAGGCGATCTGGATGTCGGATCGCGACGCGGCGAAAATCGGTGTGGCCGACAATGATTGGATCGAGGCGGTCAACCGTAACGGTGTGGTCGTCGCCCGGGCGATCGTCAGCCACCGCATGCCCGAGGGCACCGTCTTCATGTATCACGCCCAGGACCGTGCGGTCGACGTACCGCGTATCGAGGGCACCCCGGATATGCGGGCGGGCCGGGGCAAACGCGGCGGCATCCACAATGCGCTCACCCGGATCATGATCAAGCCCACGCATCTGATCGGCGGATACGCCCAGCAGTCGTTCGCCCTGAACTACCACGGGCCCACCGGAAATCAGCGTGACGAGGTCACCACGATCCGGAGACGCTCACAGGAAGTGGAGTACTGATATGCGTGTCATGGCACAGCTGGCCATGGTGATGAACCTGGACAAGTGCATCGGCTGCCACACCTGCAGCGTCACCTGCAAACAGGCCTGGACCAATCGGGGCGGCACCGAGTACGTCTGGTTCAACAATGTGGAAACCCGTCCGGGACAGGGGTATCCGCGGCAGTACCAGGATCAGGAGAAGTGGAAGGGCGGCTGGACGCTGAACCGCCGCGGCCGCCTCACCCTGAAGTCCGGGTCGCGCATGAAGCGGTTGCTCAACATCTTCGCCAATCCGGATCTGCCGACGGTGTCGGACTACTACGATCCCTGGAGCTACGACTACGACACGCTGCTGTCGGCGCCGGCCATGGACACCACTCCGGTGGCGCGGCCCAAATCGCTGATCACCGGCGAGGATACAAAGGTCACCTGGGGCGCGAACTGGGATGACGACCTCGGCTCCGGACCGGAACAGGTCGGCCGGGACCCGTTGCTGGCGCGGCTGTCGGACCAGGTCAAACTCGAGTTCGAGCAGACCTTCATGTTCTATCTGCCGCGCATCTGCGAACACTGCCTCAACCCGTCCTGCGGCGCCTCCTGTCCCTCGGGTGCGATCTACAAGCGCGCCGAGGACGGCATCGTGCTGGTCGACCAGGACAAATGCCGTGGCTGGCGGCAGTGCATCACCGGCTGCCCCTACAAGAAGATCTACTTCAACCACAAGACCGGCAAGGCCGAGAAATGCACGTTCTGCTATCCGCGCGTCGAGGTCGGTATCCCGACCGTCTGCTCGGAGACGTGTGTGGGGCGACTGCGCTACATCGGCGTCATGCTCTACGACGCCGACGCGGTACTGGAGGCGGCCTCGGTCACCGATCCGGAGCAGCTGTATCCGTCGCAGCTGGCCGTATTCCTCAATCCGCACGACCCACGGGTGATCACCGAGGCCGAACGCGCCGGTATATCACCGGAATGGATTGCCGCGGCGCAGGATTCACCGGTCTACAAGCTCATCGTCGACTACAAGATCGCGTTGCCGCTGCATCCGGAATACCGGACCATGCCGATGGTCTGGTACGTGCCGCCGCTGTCACCGGTGGTGGACGTGCTGGCCGAGACCGGGCACGACGGTGAGGATGCCGGAAATCTGTTCGGCGCCATCGATTCGCTGCGGATCCCGGTGGAATATCTGGCCGAACTGTTCACCGCCGGGGATATCGGGCCGGTGCGCGCGGCATTGCAGCGGCTGGCCGGAATGCGGTCGTTCATGCGCTCGATCAACCTCGGCCAGGAACCCGATCTGACGATTCCCGGCGCGGTGGGCCTGGAACCGGAGGAGATCGAGGCGATGTACCGGCTGCTGGCCATCGCCAAATACGAGCACCGGTACGTGATTCCGTCGGGCGCGACATCCCGGGCGCACGAACTGGATTCACTGGCGACGGGGTGCAGTCTGGACGGCGACGGCGGGCCGGGAATGACGGCCTTCGATGTGACGTCGGAGAAGTTCGCGCTCGTCGACGCCAATTCCGCTGCGCCGGAGCAGAAGTCGTCGCGAATCAACCTGCTGAACTGGGACGGCGGGTCGACCGAGGGGCTGGTGCCGGAACGCGACGGCACCGGTGCCGCCAACGGGCATTCGGAGACGAACGGGCACGCCGGCGGTCCTGCACACGACGTGGCCGACGACACGCTGCCCGAACCGACCGGAGTGAGCCGATGAGGTCCTTACCCTGTCCCCTATCGAGCCCGGCGAACAGGCGCACCGAGGAGCCCGGGCCCCACGAGCCGCGCACGACCGGCCGCTCCGCCGGCGCCGCGTCGTCCGGGCACCACCGCCGCACGCTGTCCATACACGCGTGTCCGGGCGGGCGACCCGGCCGACGAGGGATGTGACCGTGGGATTATTGACCCTGAGACGCCGGACCGCACCCGTGGTCGAGATGTCCGACCGTGATCGCCGGCTGGTCTGGCGTATCGCGGCACTCGTGCTCGACTACCCCGGGGCGGACACCCTGGCCATCCTCGCCGACCTCTCCGAGGCGGCGGCCGCCCTCCCGGAGCCGGTGCGCACCGATCTCCTCCGGCCGCTCACCCATCTGTCCCGCACCGCTCCGCTCACCCTGGCGCGCGACTATGTCGACACCTTCGACCTGCGCCGGCGTGCCAGCCTGCATCTGACCTATTACGCCTACGGCGACACCCGCAAGCGCGGTATGGCGCTGCTGCGGTTCAAGCACGCCTATCGGCACGCCGGGGCGGAGTTGTCGGATCGCGAACTGCCCGACCATCTTCCGGTATTGCTGGAGTTCGCCGCCACCGTCGACCCGATCGGCGGTGAACGCCTGCTCGGCGAACACGTGCCGGTGCTGGAGATGTTGCGGCTCTCGCTCACCGACAGCGAATCGCCGTATGCCGGCGCCCTGGCCGCCGTCCTCGCCACCCTGCCCCCGCCCACCACCGCGGATCGCCGCCGGATCGCGGAACTAGCCGCGCAGGGACCGCCGGACGAGGACGTCGGGCTGGAACCGTATTCGATGAACGGCGAGTCGATGCATCCGGCCATGAATCCCGACCTGTACTCGCCGCCCGCCGCCGGAACCTCCGCCATCGCAGGGCTTTTCGCCGGATCCGGAGATCGACGATGACATCCACCGTCTGGGCGACCCTGCCCTACATCGCCTTCACCTCGTTCGTGCTGGGCCACCTCTGGCGCTATCGCAACGACCAATTCGGCTGGACCACACGGTCTTCGCAGATCTACGAATCCCGGCTACTGCGCCTGGGCAGCCCGCTGTTCCACTTCGGCATGCTCGGTGTGATCGGCGGACATGTGCTGGGCGTGTTGATTCCGGAGTCCTGGACCGATGCCGTCGGCATCTCCGAACACCTCTATCACGTGGTCGCCGTCTCCGCGGGCACGGTGGCCGGCGTCGCGGTGATCGCCGGTATCGCGATCCTCGCCTATCGCCGTGTGCGTGTCCCGGCCGTGCGCAGGGCGACCACCACCAACGACACGTTCATGTACGTGCTGCTCGCCGCCGCGCTGATCACCGGGCTGCTCAATACCGTCGGCAGCAATCTGCTGTGGGGCACGTACAACTATCGCGAGACCGTATCTCCCTGGTTCCGAAGCCTTTTCACGGCGCATCCACAGCCGGACCTGATGGTCGGCACCCCCTGGACCTTTCAGGCGCACGGGCTCATCGTGCTGACGCTCATCGCCGTCTGGCCCTACACGCGGCTGGTCCACATGTTCAGCGCCCCCGTCGGCTATCTGGTGCGCCCGTACGTGGTGTACCGCAGCAAACCTGCCGATCTGGCGAACAAGAAGAAGTACGCCCGGGCCTGGCAGAGCCCGGTCCTGCCGCCGTCGCGCTGATCCGGCCGTTCCGCAGGCCCTTGACCTGGAGCGCACTCCACGGACTAGCTTCGGCGGTATGAACGGTTCCGTCGGGCCCGCACCGAGTTTCGGCATCAAGACGACACCCGCGCACATCGGCTACGCGGACATCCTGCGGGTGTGGCTGGAGGCCGACGACATACCCGAGATCGAGCACGCCTGGTTGTACGATCACCTGCTGCCGCGGGCGGCGGTCGGTCTGCCCGGACACGACGGCGGCGATTCGACGGGGAGCCGGTCGGCGGGCCCGGTCCTCGAGGGCTGGACGCTGCTGGCGGCGCTGGCGGCACAGACGCGACGACTGCGGCTCGGATTGCTGGTGTCCAACAACCGGATTCGGCATCCGGCACTGCTGGCGAAGATGGCCGCCACCGTCGACGTGATCTCGGGTGGGCGCCTGGATTTCGGGATCGGCGTCGGCGGGTTCCCGCGCAACGATCCCCGCTTCGCGACGATGGTGGCGCCCGAATACGCGGCGTACGGCATTCCGGTCGGCACCTGGCGCGATGCGGTGAGCAGTTTGGGTGAGGCATGCGTCCTGATCCGGCGGATGTGGACCGAGGAGGTGTTCGACTTCCCGGGCGAACACTTCCCCCTCACCGGCGCCCAATGCGATCCGAAACCCGTCCAGCGGCCCCACCCGCCGATTCTGCTCGCCGGTGCGGGCGCGTCGACGCTGCCGATCGTGGCCGCCCACGCCGATCTCTGGAACGTGATCGGCCCCCCGCTGACCGGCGTCGACACCCTCCGCGAGCACAGCCGGGCACTGGACGACCACTGCGCGGCGATCGGCCGCGATCCCGCACACATCACCTGTTCGGCGCAGTTGCCCATCTCCTACGACGACCCCGGCCGCATCCGCGAGACGCTGCTCGAACTGATCGACGCCGGTTTCATCCACCTGGTCCTCAACCCGCCCGCCCCGTACCCGGACGGCGTCGCCCACTGGATCGCCGACGAAATCATCCGCCCGACCCTGGACGCCGCCGCCCACTGAGCAGTTGTCCTCCGGAATTCCCGTCGCGCCGCCGTTGTTGGCGGGATCCGAGGGCCTAGTTGTCGAATCGGAAGGGAATGTGGCGCATGTCACAGGGTTTGGTCGATGAGCCGGGGATTCGCCTGGACGAATTGTTCGCCGAATTTCACGCGGGATCGTTGCGGTTGCGAAACCGGTTCGCCATGGCTCCGATGACGCGGGCGAAGTCGCCCGACGGTATTCCGAACGCGGAGAATATCGAGTACTACCGCGAACATGCGGCCGGAGGCGTCGGTCTGATCATCACCGAGGGGACCTACGTGCGGGGGCCGGCGGCCGGGCCCATCGGGAAGGTGCCGCGGTTCTACGGCGACGAGAGTGCGGCCGGGTGGCGGGCGGTGGTCGAGGCCGTACACGCCGAAGGCGCGGCCATCGTGCCGCAACTGTGGCATACCGGCGTCGATCGCGGGAACGAACCCGGCTTCGAGCCGGAGACGCCGACGGTGAGCCCCTCCGGAGTGGACTTCACCGGAGCGCCGGTGGGACGTGCGCTGACGACCGGCGACCTGGACACACTCGTCGACTCGTACGTGGAGTCCGCGCTCCTGGCGCGGGAATTGGGATTCGACGGCATCGAACTGCACGGCGCGCACGGCTATCTGCTCGATCAATTCTTCTGGGCCGCAACCAATCACCGTGACGACGACTACGGCGGCTCCCTCCGGCGGCGCGCCGCCTTCCCGGCTCGGGTGGTCGCTGCCGTGCGGGCAGCCGTCGGCCCGGATTTCCCGATCATCTACCGCTTCTCGCAGTGGAAGGGCGTCGACTACAGCGCGCGCATCGCCGAGAGCCCGGCGGAACTCGAAGAATTGCTGACCCCGCTCGTGGCGGCGGGTGTCGACATCTTCCACACCTCGCTGCGCCGGCACTGGCTGCCCGAATTCACCGACGCCGCCGACGATCTCAGCCTGGCCGGCTGGACCAAGAAGATCACAGGGCTGCCGGTGATCACCGTCGGTTCGGTCGGTGTGGACAGCGTCTTCCGCGGCGACACCATCGACGAAACGCAGGCGCAGCGCTTCACCCTGCTGCGCGAGCAGTTCGACCGCGGCGAATTCGATGTCGTCGCGCTGGGCCGGGCACTGCTCGCCGACCCGGAATGGGTGAACAAGATGCGGGCCGGGCGACTCGCCGACATCACACCGTTCCGCTGACCCCGGCCGCTCCCGGCGACGCTCCCCGGACCGCTGCCGCTTCGATGGCTCGTTTCATCTCCGCGGCGCCGTACTCGATCCGGATCCGGACTTCGGAGGCGCGTTCGTCCGGGAGCAGATCGGTGGTCCAGATCAATCGTCCGGTGCGTGAATCCGTCTCGCGCACTTCGAAAGACGCGTGGTGATGGGTGAGGGCCGGACGCGCACCCTCGATCACGCTGTAGGCCAGGCGGCGCAGATCGTCGTCGACGCTGACGATGCGTTCGCGGATCCTGTGGCCGTCGGGGAAGGTCAGGATGCGGTGCTCGCCGTCGAGGGTGGTATCGGCGACCCGGCCGGGTAGCAGGCGCTCGTGCACGGCGCCGATATCCCGCAGTACGTCCCAGATATGCTGCGGCGGTGCGTCGATCGCGATCTCGTGGCGGATGGTGGCCATGGATCGACGCTACCCGGGCACGGGTCCACCGGGAACCCGAACCCGTGGACGCTCGCGTATGTGAGCGAGCGTCCGGACCATGGGAACGCTCACCGTTTCCCGGTGTACTGAGTGCATGACAGCGACCACCGCCACCTCGACCACCTCCGGCTTCGCGACCGGCTCCCTGATCGGCGCGACCGTCACCACCGGCCTGCTGGCCGGCGTCTTCTACGCCTACGCCGGCTCGGTGATGCTGGCCCTGCGCCAACTCGACGACCGCACCTTCGTGGATGTGATGAACCGGATCAACACCGTCATCGTCAACCCGGTCTTCATGCTCAGCTTCCTCGGTTCGGTCGCGTTCACCGGCCTGGCCGCCGTGCTGTACTGGCGCACCGATCAGCGCACCGTGCTGTGGTGGGTGCTGCTCGCCCTGGCCCTCAACGTGATCAGTTTCCTCATCACCTCGGGCGGCAACGTCCCGCTGAACAACCAGCTCGCCGACACCTCCTCCGGCGATTTCGCCACCCTGCGCCACCACTTCGAAGGCCCCTGGATCACCCTCAACATCCTGCGAGCCCTCGCCAACACCGGCGCCCTCGGCGTCCTCGCCTGGGCCCTGCGCACCACCAACAAGGGGTAGGGCCCTTCAGCGGGCGGGCATACCGAGCGTCTCTACGCGGCACCTGATCATCCCGCTCGCTGCGACCGGCTCGAACTTCGTATCGGTAGTAACCAACGCGGCCCCGAGATCTTCGGCGAGCGCCGCGTACACCGCGTCGAACGGATACATATTGTGGCGCAACTCCCAGATGCGGGGCAGCAGATGGTCGAAGGTCAGCGGACCAGGTCCATTGCGGCCAGCTCGTCGATAGCTTCGGTCGCACGGTCTTCGGGAAGCGCCTTGCGAGCAAGCCGCCGAAGAACTTTGGCCGCCTCCGCATCGATCAGTGCTGGAGCATAGGGCTTTTCACCGGCGCGCTCCTCGGCGATGAGCCGAGCGGCAACCTCGCGACGCAAACCCCGTTCGTCGGTGAGAAGTTCGATGAGAGCACTCGTGTCCAGGACGATCACTCGTCGTCCTCGCGCACTTCCCGAACAGCGTCGATGATCTGATCGTGGGTCAGACCGGTGTCGGCGCCGATCTCCGCCAGCCGCTCGACCGTCTCCGCGATCGTCTTACGCCCGGTGTCACCGGGCAGGCGGGCCAGCAGGTACGCCAACGCTTCGATCGGCATGACCACCGCCACGTCACGACCGCGTTTGGTGATGACCGTCGGGACTTTGGCGTATTCGGCGCGGCCGACGATTTCGGTGAACCGCGCCCGCGCCTCGGTGAAGGAGAGCGTGGGGATGTGGGCGGGACGCTCGGACGCTGACTCAGCCATGTACAAACTGTACATTCTGACCAGGTGGCCGACCATCGAATAGCGGCAGAGCATCGCTTAGAATCCACGTCTACCTGCGATAATGCGGGCGGGAAAAAACTTTCGGAAAATTTTGGCTGCCGCGTCGATCCATAGTGGTTGTCGTTCGACCTAGGGGTGAGAGGGTCCGGAGGGATCCGCGAGACGAAGGAGACACACCATGAAGTACATGCTGATCATGCGCGCCACGGACGAGGCCTACGCGAGCATGGGCGAGGTCGATTTCGGCACCATGCTGGAGACGATGGGCAAGTTCAACGACGAGTTGATCCGGGCGGGCGTGCTGCTCGCCGCGGAGGGGCTCGACCCCGCCGAGAGTGTGGTGGTCGATTACGACGGGGAAACCCCGGTCGTCACCGACGGTCCGTACGGCGAGACGAAGGAACTGTTCGGCGGGTTCTACCTGCTCAACGTGGCCTCGAAGGAGGAGGCGGTCGAGTGGGCGAAGCGGATGCCGGTCATCGTCAAGGGGTGCAAGACCGAGATCCGGCGAGTGCCCACGATCGACGAATTTCCGCAGGACAACGTCTGGATTCAGAAGGAGCGGGCGTGGCGCGAGGCCACCGGGCAACTCTGAACGGAACATCCGGATGACGGCCGATCCCACCGGACGCGAAGCGGTCGCCGCGGTGTGGCGGATCGAATCCGCGCGCATCGTCGGCGCGCTGGCCCGCTACACCGGCGATTTCGCCCTCGCCGAAGATCTGGCGCAGGAAGCGCTGGCCGAGGCGCTGGTCACCTGGCCGCGGGAGGGGACACCGCACAATCCGGCCGGTTGGTTGCTCACGGTGGGGCGGCGGCGCGCGATCGACACGTTCCGCCGCCGGTCGGCTCTCGACGATCGCTACGCCGCCCTCGCCCGCGACCTGGGTGAGGGCGGTGTGCTGACCGGCGGGCCCGGTGCGGATCCGACGCGTTCGGGAGCGGAACCGCTGTGGGATCCCGATCGCATCGACGACGACGTGCTGGCGCTGATCTTCACGGCATGTCATCCGGTGCTCTCCCGGGAGGCCCGGGTGGCATTGACGCTGCGTGTGGTCGGCGGTCTCACCAGCGACGAAATCGCCAGAGCGTTTCTCGTTCCGGCCGCGACGGTTCAGGCGCGGATCACCCGGGCGAAGAAAACGCTTGCCGCGGAACATATTCCGTTCGAGGTGCCGGAGGCGGGTGCGCGTGCTGCCCGGCTGAGCTCGGTGCTCAGTGTGATCTACCTGATCTTCACCGAAGGTTCGTCGGCGAGTTCGGGCTCCGAACTGATCCGCTTCGATCTGGCCGGGGAAGCCCAGCGGCTGGCCCGGGTGCTGTCCCACCTGGTGCCGGACGAACCAGAGGGGTACGGACTGCTGGCGCTGCTCGAGCTGACCGCGGCTCGCTTCCCGGCACGCACGGGCCCCGATGGTGAGCCGGTGCTGCTGGAGCATCAGGACCGGCGACGCTGGGACCGTGCGGCGATCCGGCGCGGCCGCGCCGCCCTCACCCGCGCCGGACAGGTCGGCCGCGGGCTGGGCTACTACGGCGTGCAGGCCGCGATCGCCGAATGCCATGCCGTCGCCGATTCGGTCGCCGACACCGACTGGGACCGCGTGGTGAGCCTGTACGAAGCGCTGGGCCGCCTGGCCCCGTCACCGGTGGTCGAGCTGAACCGCGCGGTCGCGGTCGCGATGGCGAAGGGCCCGGACGCCGGACTCGCGATCGTGGACGGTCTCCGCGCCGAGGGCGCGTTGCCGAATTCCCAACTGCTGCCGACGGTTCGGGGCGAACTGCTCGCCCGCCTGGGCCGCACGGGCGAAGCCCGCGAGGAGTGGGAGCTGGCGGTGCGGCTGTGCGGCAACGACCGCGAGCGAGCCGTTCTGCACCGCAAGCTCGACCACCTCGGCTGAACGCCGGCCCACCACCCGCATCCGGGTGGACATCCGACACGTCCGGCGCTCGCCTCACCGGTGCAATCGCGATTGGCGATACCGGTATCGCTGAAGCGAACCCCGGCGTTCCGTCGGCCGACCGGGTCAGGCGACGGCGAGAAAGCGCCCGGTGCGCTGCGACCCCAGCATCGGCGCGGCCGCACCGTTGCCGAAAACGTAACGGCCGCCCACGAATACGGCGTTCACCGTGTCGTCGTTGCGATTGACCATGCGCGACAGATTGCCGAAGCAGGGCATCGTCTGTTCGGTGTAGCGCTCGAGGCCCGCATCCAGCCGGGCCGGGTCGATCACCACCGCGTCGGCGCGGTCTCCGACGCGCAGATGTCCCGCGTCGAGCCCGTACCAGTCGGCCAATTCTCCGGTGAGCCGGTGCACCGCGTGTTCCACCGACATGAACGGGCGGCCCGCCAGCTCGGCATCGCGCACCCGGCGCAGCAGCCGCAGCCCGAAGTTGTAGAAGGCCATATTGCGCAGGTGCGCACCGGCGTCGGAGAAACCCAGCTGCATGCCGGGGTCGGCGGCGAAGCGATCCAGCACGCGTGGCCGGTGGTTGGATATCGTGGTGCGCCAGCGCACCTTGGGCCCGTACTCCACCACCAGATCGAGGAACGCGTCGACCGGATGCACTCCCCCGCGTTCCACGCCGACCTGACCGAAGGTCTTGCCGACGACCGAGTTGTCGGGACATTCCACGATCTCGGCGTCGAAGAAGTCGCGATGCCACACTCGGGGCCCGAACTTGCGGTCGTAATCCTTGCGGAACTGGCGGCGATAGCTTTCGCTCTGCAACATCCGGTGGCGCTCGTCCAGCTGATTCGACAGATGCAATGCCGCTGCGCCGGAACCGAATTCCTCGAACACCACCAGATCGATACCGTCGGCGTACACCTCGAACGGCACCGGCAGATGCTGGAAGCGGAAATCGCCGCCGAAGGCGTTGACGGCCCGCGCCAAAGCCGGAAATACGTGCGCCACCAGGGGAATCGCCTTGATGTCGGCCGCCGAGAGCAGACTCACCTTGAGCGACGGCTGCCCGATTCCCAGACTCGACAGCGCCATCGCCACCAAACTCTGCGGTCGCGCCACATCCGGCCCGCCCTGCAGAGCCCGCGGCCGCGTCCGCAGGATCGCGTTGAGCTGGTGCCGTTCGCGCATCGTGGCGTAGGTGGAGGGCAGGGTGCGGGAGCGGCAGGTCTCGCCGTCGAGTTTGTCGAACATCAACTGCTGCGAGGACATGCCGACGAAGCCGGCGTCGAGAGCCTCGTCCAGATGCCGGCGCATGGCGGTCAGCTCGCCGGCAGTAGGCTTCACCTCGGTGCGGGTAGCACGGTCCAAGCCCATCTCCGCGGCACGGATATCCGAATGTCCCAGGAATGTGGCCACATTCGGCCCCAGCGGCGAGGCATCCAGCGCCGCGGCGTATTCGTGGGCGTTGCGCCAGGTCTTCACATCGCCGACGGCGTCGATCACATGTCCGCGCGGGATGGCTTCCACCCGGCCGAACAGGTCGCCGGCGGTTTCGGCGCCGACGTGCACGGTCGACAGCGAACAGGAGCCGAGCAGCACGGTCGTGACGCCGTGGCGCACCGATTCCGACAGCGACGGGTCCAGCAGGACCTCCACGTCGTAATGGGTGTGGATGTCCAGCATGCCGGGGATCACCCATTTGCCGGTGGCGTCGACGACGGTTTCGCAGCCGGACTCGTCCAGGGGTTCGGCCGAGACGGCGGCCACCCGCCCGTCGCGGATGCCGACGTCGCGCACCGCCGACGGCGCGCCCGTGCCGTCGAACCAGGTACCGCCCTTGATGATGCTGTCGTACATGACAGTCCCTCTTTCACCCACCCGCCCCGGCGGGGCGCGTCAGATCTCTATCTCGCGCCGCACGACCTTGCCGGTCGCGTTGCGCGGCAACGGTTGCGCCGTGATCACCCAGCGGGCCGGCACCTTGAAGTAGGCGAGCCGCTCGGCGGTGAAGGCCCGCAGTTCGTCCTCGGTCACGGTGGCCGGATCGGCGACCACCACGACGGCCGCCACCTCCTGCCCCAGATCCGCATGCGGCACACCGAGCACCGCCGATTCCAGCACCGCGGGATGCTCGTCGAGCACGTTCTCGATTTCGGTCGGGTACACGTTCTCCCCACCGCGCAGGACGAGATCCGACCGCCGTCCCGACAGGCGCAGCCGGCCCTCCTCGAGCACACCGAAATCGCCGGTGTGCAACCACCTTTCGGCATCGATGGCGGTCGCGGTGGCCGCCGGGTCGTTCCAGTAGCCGAGCATCACGTACGGGCTGCGCACACAGATCTCGCCCTCTTCGCCGTCGGGCAGCGCCCCGTTGTCCGCATCGCGGATCTCGATGCTCACGCCGATGATCGGCATCCCGACGGTGTCGGGGTGGGCGGCCAGCACCGGCGGGGTGGCAACCGTTGCCGCGGTGCCGCTTTCGGTGAGGCCGTAGCTCGTGGTGAGCGCGACCTCGGCCATCGGCAGTTCCCGGCGCAGCCGTTGATGGAAGGCCGGTGAGGACGGAGCGGCGTTGAGCGAGAACGCCACCAGACTCGACAGGTCGTAACGGGACAGGTCGTGTTCGAGCATGCGGCTGACCATCGTCGGCACCGCGCCCCAGTTGGTGACGCGTTCCCGCTCCATCAGCGACAACACCCGCTGCGGGTCGAAGCTGCCGGTGTTGATCACCACCGTCGCGCCCGTGGCCAGCCGCGGAACGATCAGGTTGTGCAGGCTCGCGATATGAAACAGCGGTGAGGTCAACAGGAATCGGCGATCGCTGGGCCCCGGTCCGAGCTGCCGGCCGCGGAAGGCGGCCGCCATGGCATCGGTGAATCGGTGATAGTCGCAGACCGCCAGCAGGTTTCGCTGGGTGTGCACCACACCCTTGGGCCGCCCGCTGGTTCCGCTGGTGTACAGGATGACCGCCGGGTCGTCCTCCGCGATCGACACCTCCGGCGCCGGACCGGGATGGTCGGCGATCAGCCGCGGCAGATCGGATTCCATGATGAGAACCGGAATGTCGCTGCCCACCTCGGCCAGCAGTGCGGCGCGCTTGGCGTCGGCGACGACCACCGTCGGGCGGGTGTGCTCCAGGCCGTACGCGATCTCGCGCGGCGCCCACCACGCGTTGTAGCCCACCGGAATCGCGCCGAGCACCTGGGCCGCCCAGAACGTCGTCACCCATTCGGGCGTGTTGGCCGCGAGGATGCCCACCCGATCACCCTTGCCGACACCGTATCGATCGGCGAGTGCGCGCGCGAGAGCCGTTGCCGCGGCGCCGTGTTCGGCGAAAGTGATCCGGCGGTCGGGGGTCACCAGATAGTCGTGGTCACCCCAGGCCGTGCCCGCGTGAAACAGCTCGGCCATACTGCGCCGCCGATTGCGCATCACCGGAATCGGCGCGCCCAGTACCTCTTCGACCACCATCTCGAACGGCCCGCCGGGACCGGTGAGGTCGGCGGTGATCCGGGCGGCGATGGCCTGCGGGTCGGCAGCTCGCGTCATAACCTTCACTTTCTGCTTACGGGATGAGCACGGCGCGACCGCGGACCAGGCCCCGGTCGAGTCGTTCGAATGCGGCCGGGCCCTCGGCGAGGTCGAAACGTTCGACCGATACGCCGATGGCGCCGCGCTGCGCGAGCGCGACCGAGGCGTACAGGTCACTTCTGGTGCCGCCGTAGGACTTTCGGACGGAGGCGCCCCACGGCAAGCCGGGTCCACCGGCGGGACCGGCATCGATGCCCGGAATGCCGCCGTCGAGTCCCACCATGCGATAGGCGCCGTTGGGCGCGACCGATTCGACGGCCAGTTTCGCGGTGGCATCGTTGCCGACGAAGTCGAAAACCGCCTCGGCGCCCCGGCCGTCGGTGAGATCCAGAATGCGGGCGGCGGTCTTCTCGTCGGCCGGCAGGGTGAGATCGGCGCCGCATGCCGTGGCGAGCTCCAACTTCTCCGCGGAGATGTCGACCGCGATGATGCGGCAGGCCGTGGTGGCCTTCAGGATCTGCACCGCGACATGTCCGAGCCCGCCGATGCCGATCGCGACGGCGGTGGCCCCGGGCCGCAATCGGTCGGCGGCCCCGCGGATGGCGTGATACGGCGTGAGCGCCGCATCGGCCAGCGGCGCCGCGGTGGCGAACTCCAGCTCCCCGATGGGCACGAACGAATTCGCCGGAATGCGAACGTATTCCGCCATCCCCCCGTCCGGCCCGAGTCCCGGGCACGGCGGCATCGCGGTGCGCCCCGCCGCGAGGCAGACGTTCTCGTTACCGCTCACGCATTCCCGGCATACGCCACAGGACCAGCACAGGTAGACCAGGCCCCGCTCCCCCGCGCGACGACCGTCGACCTCGGTGCCGACCGCCTCGATGGTGCCGGCGATCTCGTGCCCCATCGTCAGCGGATCCTCGCGCAGCGGGAACGGCAAGCCGAGGACGAAGGAATCCGAATGGCAGATCCCGGCCGCGCCGACCTTCAGCAGCAGATCGGTGGGTCCGATCTCGGGGATCGGGACCTCGCGAAGCTCCAGCGTGCCGGGCCCGGTCAATTGCAATGCGCGCATCTTCTGTTTCCTCACCGCGGCGTTCGGCGCAGCGCCGGACGTGACGTGGCACACACGGTAGCACTCACTGGACACAGCGTCCAGTGAGTGTGCGGGCGTCTATCATCAACGTCATGCCTTCGGAATCGACCGCCCGGCGCGGGTCGCTGCGCGATGAGCAGAAGCGGGCGACGCGGATGCGCATCGTCGAGGAGGCGCGGCAGTTGTTCGCGCGTGAGGGCTATCTGGGTGTGCGCGTCGACGACATCGCGGCCGCGGTCGGCTGCAGCCGGGCCACGTTCTACTTGCACTTCACCGGTAAGACCGAGGTGCTGCGGGCGATCGCCGAACAGGGCACGCTCGCCAGCGTCCAGTTCTTCTACCGGGATCTGGACCGGGTCCTGGCCACCGGTTCCCGCGCGGAGTTCACCACGTGGATGCGCCGGGCCATCGAGTGGTTCTTCGACAACAAGGATCTGCTTCCCGCCTGGGACGAGGCGACCGCCCTGGAACCGGAGTTCCGCGACCTCGCGCGGGAGGGCATCATGCAGCTCGCCGACGGGATGCCGGACTATCTGGCGCGGTGGCCGGAGGACCGCCGCGACGAAGCGCGCCTGCGCATCGAACTACTCGTGGCGCAGCTGGAACGCTTCTTCACCCGATGGGCGATGCAGGGCACCATCGAGGTCACCGCGGCAGCCGCCGCCGAAGTCCTCACCGATATCTGGTTCCCCGCCCTGCGGGCACCCGAATAAGACAGCGGGACAACGTCTTCCGGTCTATTTCGGCGGGAGCGTACGGGCGTATCCGAGACCGCGATCCAGCCAGGTGTGCAGCGCCTCGTCGTCGTCGAGATATTCCGGCGCCACCCGCAGCCAGTTCCGCATCTCCCGGCCACCCATCACCATCGGCGCGACCGCGGAGCCGTCGATGAGCTCCTCGGCCTGCGCCGGATCGACCCGGACCAGCAGTCCGCCCTGACCGCTGGCCGCCACCGCCATATTGCCGCCGACCAGGAAGGCCAGCCCGCCGAACATGCGCTTCTCGACCGTCTCGGTCACCGCCGGCCCGAGCAGGTCCCGGATCCGGTCCGCCAACTCTTCGTCATAGGCCATACGGCATTCTCACACCGGGCACCGACAGATTCGGACCGATCCCGCGGCGGCCGGTTCGAAGAATTCACCGAGAATTCGCGCCCTTGGGAACCCGCAGCGGTTGCTCCGGTGCGGGGGTTGGACCAGCATCCAACCTCATGCGGAATCGCTTGAATCCTGCCGGTGACATCCCCGATACCGGAATCCCCGAGCAGCTGGCCGCCACCATGACGATGGCCGAACAGCACGAATGGCACCGGGGATATCTGCGGCGGCATGCGGTGTCGCGGCGGAACTTCCTGCGCGGTTCGGCCGCGGCCGCCGCGGTGGCCGCCGTCGGCACCTCACCGTTCGCGGGACGGGCCTATGCCGATCAGGCGCAGCTCGCGGTGGCCGGCCGCCACGTCGGCTTCGGCCCGGACGCCGCCAGTCAGCTGCGCTTCGCCGCGCAGCTGTCGCGTAATCCCGGCGGCGCCAAGGTCTTTCTCGATCACGGGCCGACCCCGGCACTGGGCGCGAGTGTCGAGGCGGAGGTGCGTGATCTGGTGACCCAGATCCCCACGAGCGACAGCGGCGTACTCGCCGCCGAACAGTTCTATGTGCACGCGCCGGTCGACGGCCTGCCCGGACGGCTGCCGCATTTCTACCGCTGGCGCACCTCCGACGGATTCGTCGGCGACATCCGCGCCGCGTCGACCGCGATGCCCAGTGTGCGCAACGCGGTGCTGCCCTTCCGGTTCACCATGATGGGCGATCAGGGCACCGACGACACCCCCGCGCAGCCGGCGGGCGTCGCCCCCGGTGACTACGACGACAAGTACTACAAACCCGACAACGACCCGGCCGTCCCGCACGCGGACAACGTGATGCGGCAGATCGTGGCCTGCAAACCGGATTTCCATGTGCTGGCGGGCGATATCGCCTACGCCGACCCGTCGGGCGCGGGTAAGAAGCCCCGGTACGTCGCCGCCGGCGACAAACTGCCCGACGGATTCGACAAGTTCAATCCGTACGTGTGGGACGTGTATTTCGGCGCCATCGAAGCCAGCGCCTCGACCACACCGTGGATGTTCGCCACCGGCAACCATGACATGGAGGCCGCCTACGACACCCACGGCTACGGCGGACACCTCGCCCGTCTGGACCTTCCGGGCAACGGGCCCGCGGGCTGCCCGTCGGCGTACTCGTTCACCTACGGCAATGTGGCGGTGCTGTCACTGGACGCCAACGACGTCTCCTACGAGATCAAGGCCAACACCGGCTATTCGGGCGGCGCCCAGACCGGTTGGGTGGAGCGGACTCTCGCGGAGTACCGCGCGAATCCGGATATCGACTTCATCGTCTGCTTCTTCCACCACTGCGCGTACTCGACCACCGATTCCCATGCCAGCGACGGCGGTCTGCGCGATGCCTGGTGCGCGCTGTTCGACCGCTACCAGGTCGATCTGGTGCTGCAGGGGCACAACCACATCTTCGAGCGCACCGACCCGATCCGCGGCGGCCGCCCGACCAAGGCGGCGGGCGACAATTCGATCGTCTACCCGGACGCCGACGGCACCGTCTACTACACGGTGGGCGGCGGCGGCCGTCCCCGCTACGGCTTCCAGCCCGGCTCCCCGGAGACCTACCGCGGCCACGAGGTGCCCGACACCGCGGTGCCCAACAGCTATGTGTGGACGCCGGCGGGCACCAAACAGGACGAGGCCGCGCCCTGGTCGCGGGTGCGGTTCCGCAACTACTCGTTCATCCGGGTCGATGTGCGACCCGGATTCTTCGCGAGCGAGATGGATGTGGTGGCCGTCGACGAGTACGGCCGCGAATTCGACAAGGTGACCTATCGCCGGCAGGTGGGCCGCTGACCCCCGGCACGGGCCGGGTCAACCCGTTGGCCCGCTGAGTCGTCCCGCGGAGCCGCTGACCGGACCGCCGGCCCACCACACCGCGACCGGCGGCCACCATGGCGGTCATGCGTTTCCATTTCGCCGAGGCGGGCGGGGACCCCGTGCACTGGGTGGACCTCGCGCGGGCCGCGGAGCGGGCCGGTTTCACCGGCATCTGCCTGGCGGACAGCCTGGCCTATCCGCGCGACGGTGACCCGCGCTACCCCTACACCGCCGATGGGCGGCGAGAGTTCCTGCGCGGCAAGCCCTTTGCCGAGCCGATGATCGCCGCCACCGCGATCACCACGGCCACGACCACACTGCGGGTCACACCGTTCGTGCTGAAATTGCCGGTGCGCCCGCCCGTCCTGGTGGCCAAGCAGGCCGCGACGCTGGCGGTGCTGAGCGGTGACCGGCTGTCGCTGGGCGTCGGAATCAGCCCGTGGCCACAGGATTTCACCATGATGGGCGTGCCGTTCGAGCGACGCGGCGCCCGCCTGGACGAGGGTATCGACATCGTGCGCGGCCTGTGCGGCGGCGGTGAATTCGCCTATCGCGGACAGATCTACGATCTGCCCGCCGTGGAGATCACCCCGGTCCCCGCCACGCCGATTCCGATCCTCGTCGGCGGGCACAGCGAGGCCGCGCTGCGGCGTGCGGTCCGGCGCGGCGACGGATGGATGCACGCGGGTGGCGACCTCGGCGAACTGGCCACACTGCTGAGTCGCCTGGCCGAATTACGTTCGGAATACGAGACATCCGCGGCGGCACGAACCTCCGAATTCCAGATCCACGTGGTGGCGCGCGACCCCTTCGACACCGACGCCATCACACAGTTGGCCGCCTCGGGTGTCACCGATGTGATCGTCGGATTCCGCAGCGTCTACGACGCTACACCGGATACCCGCAGCCTCGCCGAGAAGGTCGAGACGATCACCCGCTACGGCGAGACCGTCATCGCCGCGCACCGATAGGAGAATCATGGCCGACCATCCGGCTCGCGCGGCGGGACTGGCGTCCCAGCATGCCGTCCGCACCAAGGACCGCGCCACCTGGCTGACTCTGTTCGCCCCGGACGCGGTGGTGGAAGATCCGATCGGCCGGTCGCCGTACGACCCCGCCGGGAACGGCCACCGCGGCCGGGACGCGATCGCCGCGTTCTGGGACACCGCCATCGCCGACAGCGATATCGCGTTCCGGATGCACGACTCCTACGCCTGCGGCGCCGAGGTCGCCTTCGTCGGCACCATCACCAGCGTCCGCCGGGAGATCACCGTCGAGGTCGACGGGGTCTTCACCTACCGGGTGGACGCCGACGGCCGCATCGCCGCCCTGCGCGCGTACTGGGAACTCGACCGGGCTCGCCGCACTCCGTCCGAGCCCGCGGAGACGGCCGGCTGACCGGAATTCGGCCTACACTCCCAGCGCCGGGGCGAACACCGACCACGAGTCGTGCAGATCGTCCTGCCAGTACACCCACGCGTGGGTGCCGTTGCGGTGCACGACGGTCGCCGGGATACCCAGGGCGGCAAGACGACCGGTGAGTTGTCCGGTGCACGAGTCGACGACGCTCTCCATCACGCCACCGACCGCGACCCGGTTGGCCAGCGCGCCCGCGTTGCCGCCGATCGAGGGATCGGCCAGGGTGTCGTGCACGCCGGGCACCCCGTTGCCCGAGGAGATGTAGAGGGCCGTTCCGCGCAACCGATCGGCGTTCACCACCGGATCGTGGGCGGCCCAGGCCGGATCACCCGGCACGCCCCACATATTCCCGGCATTCGCTCCGAAGACGCCGAGCTGTGAATACACGTACGCCTGCGGAATCGGGCCGTTGGTCAGCGGGCAACCGCTGTAGGCGCCGACCGCCTGGTACAGACCCGGCGCGCCGATCGCCAGATCGAGTGCCGAGGTCGCCGACATCGAGGTGCCCGCGACGGCATTGCGGCCCGTCATCTGGAACCGCGAGTTGAGCAGCGGCGGCAGCTCCTGGGTCAAAAACGTCGTCCACTCGTTGCGGCCCAGCACCGGATCGTCGGACTTCCAGTCGGTGTAGTAGCTGGCCCGCCCGCCCATCGGGACGATCACGTTCACCGGTTTGTCGGCGAAGAATTGCGCGACGTCGGTGCGAGTGGTCCACGGTCCGCCGTCCTCACCGCCGTCGACGGCGTTGAGCAGATACAGGGCCGGCGCCGCGAAATCCGGATGCGACATCCACACGGTGATCTGCTTGTTCATCGCCGGGGAATAGACCACCACCGAATATTGGCGACCGCCCAGCGGATGGACGTCGACGATGGCAGGCCCGCCGGGATCTGCCGAGGCTACCGCGGGCACAATCGCGGCAATCGAGGCGAAGGCGGCGAACAGGACAGCAAAACAGCGCGGGAGCCGGTGCATACGCGGAGTATTCCACCCTGTCGCGGTCCCCGCAGCACTCTCGGCAGGCGTGTCCACGGGAGCCCGGCCCGCACAGGCGACCTCCGCGGGCCCGGCACCGGCGGTCCGCATCCTCCGGGCTATCTCCGTGCGGCCGCCACGGTCCGGCCACCTCGACGGAAGTGGCTCACTGAGCGGCGACGGCGGCCCGGATCGCGGCGATATCGATCTTCGACATGGTCTGCAGCGCGGCGCCGGCCGCGGCCGCGTGCTCGCCGCCCATCAACGCCGGCAGTTCGGCCGGCACGACCTGCCAGGACAGGCCGTAGCGATCGGTCAGCCAACCGCACGGCCCCGGCTTGCCACCCGCGGTCAGCGCCGCCCACAGCCGGTCCACCTCGTCCTGCCCGTCGACCACCAACTGAACGGAGGCGGCATCGGTGAAGGGATGGCCGGGTCCGCCGTTCATCAGCGTGAGCGCGTGTCCGGCCAGATCGACCTGCACGATGAAGGCCGAGCCGTCGGGGTTACGAGTGATGCCCGTGATGCGGGCTCCGGGAATGTGCTCGGTATAGAACCGGGCGGCGTCCTCGGCGGCACTGTCGAACCAGAGGAAGGTGCTGATGTCGGTCATGATCGCTCCTGGGGTGGGTTTTCGACTCGCTGTCACCCCTCGGTCGAGGCCGATCTCGCACATTCGACACAGTTCGCGAATTTTTCCGAGATTTTTCGCGGACCTATTCGGCGGCGAGACGGTCCAGTGCCGCCCGGCTCGCTTCGTCGGCGGGGCGGTAGATGATCAGCCGCTGATCGGGGTCCTGCAGCGGCATCAGCGCTTCGTAGGCGACGGTGACCGCACCCACCCGCGGATGATGCATCGTCTTGCGTCCGCGGCCCTGCACCCGCACATCTCTGCGCTCCCACAGTTCGGCGAATTCGGCACTGCCCGTGCGGAATTCGTCGATCAGCTCGGCCAGGACCCGGTCGTCGGGATGGGCGGCCCAGGCGGCGCGCAGGCCGGCGATCCCCTCCCGCACGGTCCGTTCGCGATCGGCGTAGAAGTTGCCCATCCCCGGATAGAGCAGGCACAGCCACATGGAGTTGCGCTGCCGGGGCGGCAGCGTGTCGAAATCCAGCAGCAGCCGCGACATCTCGCGATTCCAGGCCAGGATGTCGTAGCGGTGGTTGAGCACCATCGCCGGTATCGGCGCCAGCTCCGCGACCAGGCGGGCCAGCTCCGGTGAGGCCGTGGTCGCCGGTTTGCCGTCGTCCGGGGGCCGCTGCCGGGCCAGATCGAACAGGTAGATGCGTTCGTCCGGTGCCAGGCGCAGGGCCTGCGCGAGCGCGTCGAGAACCTCCGGCGAGGGCCGCACACCGCGCCCCTGTTCCAGCCGCACGATGTAGTCGGTGCTCACGCCGGCCAGGTCGGCGACCTCCTCGCGGCGCAGCCCCGGGGTGCGGCGGGAGCGGCGGCGCAGCGGCAGACCGAAATCACCCGGATCGAGTCGTTCGCGCCGGGTGCGCAGAAAGGCGCCCAATTCCTGTGTCACTTCCACGGTGCCGGTCATCGCTGTCGATCCTACGAGGCTGGTACCGGCGATCCCAGGAAAAACCTTCCCTTACCGCGACCGTCCCGGCCGCGCAGACTTGCGGTCGAGATCGAATCCACACAGGAGGAAGATATGGCGCTCACTCTCGACACCTATCGGCTGCTCGGCCGGTCCGGCCTGCGGGTCTCACCGCTCGCACTGGGCACCATGACCTTCGGCGCCGACTGGGGCTGGGGCGCCGAACGGGACGAGGCGCGCAAGCTGTTCGACGACTACGTCTCGCGCGGCGGCAATTTCATCGACACGGCCAGTGTCTACACCAACGGCAGTTCCGAGCGGCTGCTCGGCGAATTCACCCGCGACAACCGCGAAAGCCTCGTGCTGGCCACGAAATACACGATGTTGCGGCGGCCCGGCGATCCGAATTCCGGCGGCAACAACCGCAAGTCGATGTTCGCCTCGGTGGAGGCCAGCCTGCGCAACCTGAACACCGACTACATCGATCTGCTGTATCTGCACGCCTGGGACTACACCACGCCGGTCGAGGAGGTGCTGCGCGGCATGGACGATCTGGTCCGGCAGGGCAAGGTGCTCTACGTCGCCATCTCCGACACCCCGGCCTGGCAGGTGGCACGCATGCAGACCATCGCCGACCTGCGCGGCTGGTCCCCGCTGGTGGCGCTGCAGGTGGAATACAGCCTGATCGAACGCACCGTGGAACACGACCTGTTCCCGATGGCGCGGGAACTCGGGCTCGGGGTGATTCCGTGGTCGCCGCTCGGCAGCGGCGTGCTGACCGGCAAATACACCACCGCCGATCTGGACGCCTCGGCGGCGGGATCCCCGGAGGGCAGTCGTAAGAACGTCGCGCTGGCCAACGGTTCGCTGACCGAGCGGGGCCTCGCGATCGCCGAGGTGGTGAAACAGGTCGCGGCGGAACTGGACCGGACACCGGCCCAGACGGCACTCGCGTGGACGCTACGGAATCCGGCGGTGACCGCTCCCATCATCGGCGCCCGCACCCCCGCTCAGCTCGCCGACAACCTGGGCGCCCTGGACGTGGAATTCGATGCGGCACAACTGGATCGGCTGGACGCGGCCAGTGCCGTCGAACCCGGATTCCCGCACAATATGCTCGCCCGGGAGATGACCGACACCGTGATCAACGGCGATCTGACGATCACCCCGCGGACCTGATCTGCTGATGCCCGGCCAGGGCCCCGGCCACCACACCGGCCGCCGGCCCACCGCCGGGCCGATGAAGCGACCGGAACATGTGCACCGCCGTGAATACGCCCGATCAGCGAATCAGGCTGCGGGGATCAGGAATTCGGCCGCCGCAGTGCGGTAACGGTCGACCAGCAGGCGTACCACCGCCGGATGCACGCCGAGCGGTTCGGCGACCCCGTCGGCACCCACCTCGCGCAGGCGCTGCTGGAACAGTCCGTGCGCCAGCAGATACGAGGCGACGAACACCCGCTCGGCGCCGGACTCCCGCAGGGCGGCAACGACATCCGGCACCCGTGGCTCGCCGGTCGCGATATAGGCCGTGCGGACCGCGACGCCCAGCTCTTCGGCCAGCATCGCCGTCGCCTGGCGCACATCGTGGCGCGCCCGCGCGTCGGAGGATCCGGCCGCGGCGACGACCACCGCATCGCCGGGACACATCCCGGCCTCGTGCAACCGCATCCGCATCACCCGGGCCAGCATCGGATCCGGGCCCATCGCCGGGGTCACCACCACATCCGGATGCCCGCTGTCACGGACTTCGCGCGGGACATCCTGGTAGACGTGGTAGCCGGAGGCGAGAAAGGCCGGAACCACCACGGCCGGAACACCGTTCAGCTCGCGCAGTACCTCGGCGGGAGTGGGGCCGAGCACGTCGACGAAAGCGGTCCGCACCGGCACGTCGGCGCCGGTGCGTCCCATCTCCGCACGCACCGCATCGGCCAGCGCGGCGATCATCCGGACCCCGGTGGCACTCCGGGTGCCGTGCGCCACCAGCACCAGCGCGGGGACGCTCACCAGACTCCCGCCATGGGCGCGGGTCGCTGTGGACGCAGCGACGGGGCGTAACCGCCCGGCGGGCGGGGGTTGTTGTCCACGCATTCGGCGGGGTCGAGAGCGAGCCGATAGCCGCGCTTGACCACCGTCTGAATCGCCTTCGGTGTACCCAGACCCGCACGCAGCCGGGCGATTCCGGTCTCCACGGCATGGGTGTCGTCCCCGCCGCCGGGCAGCGCCGCGAGCAGATCCTCCCGGGACACCACCCGGCCGGGCTGGCGGGCCAGCGCCCGCATCAACGCCATCGGCGCGGGAGCGAGCTGACGCACCGAACCGTCCACCACGACACAGCCGCCGCGCACGCTCAATTCGTGCCCGGCGGCGTGAATCCGGTTGGCGCGGCGGGGAAGTTCCTCGGCGACGTGGCGGGCCAGCGCCCCGAGTCGCGCGCGGCCCGGCATGGACGTCGGCACCCCGAGTTCCTCCAGCGGTGCGGCGGTGATCGGGCCGACGCAGGCCGGCAGCACCCGGGAACGCATCGCCTGCAGGACGCCCTCGAGCAGCCCGGTTTCCTTCGCCCGCATCAACATCGAGGCCACCGCGGGTGCGCTGGTGAACGTGACGCAGTCCAGCGCGGAGGTGACCACGCCCTCGATCAGGCGGTCCATCGGCACGCGATCGTCCGGTGGCACCCAGCGGTACACCGGCACCGGCACGACATCGGCGCCGGCGCAGCGCAACACCTCACAGAAGTCGGGTACCGGCTCCCATTCCGTGGTCGCGCCGTGCAATTGCACCGCGATGCGCACACCTTCGACCCCCGCGGCCAGCAGGTGATCGAGCACCTCGGCGGACGATTCGGAGGCCGGCGACCATTCCTCGCGCAGTTCGGCGGCGCGGATGGCGCCCTTGGCCTTGGGGCCACGGGCCAGCATGCGCGTGGAAGCCAACGTGTCCCGGAGGTTTTCGGCCAGGCCCCACCCCTCGGCCGCTTCCATCCAGCCGCGGAAGCCGATGCCGGTGGTGGCGACGGCGATCTGTGGCGGATCGGCGACCAACTGGCGGGTCACCCGCTCCAGCTCGGTGTCGTCGGCCAGCGGGATGATGCGAATCGCCGGGGCGGAAACGATATTCGCGCCTCGACGACTCAACAGCGTGGCCAGTTCGTCGGCCCGGCGGGCGGCCGTCACACCGATGGTGAAGCCGTCCAGGGGTTTCAATTCGGTGGGTCGCGCTTCGCTCACGGTGTACCGCCGTACTGCACCGGTTCATTGGTCACCGCGACGACCCCGTCGACGACGCGCACGCCGTAGACGGGCAGTGCGACCGAGTCGTCGTCCAGGCAGCGGCCGTCCAGCAGCGAGAACGACTGCTTCAGCAGCGGCGAGGCGACGACCGGCACACCGGCGCGGTCACCGACGATGCCGCGGGACATGACCGCCGCCCGCCCGAACGGATCGATATTGCCGACGGCGTAGAGCGTGCCGTCGGGCAGCAGGAAGAGCGCGGCCTGCCGTCCGCCTCTCAGTAGCACCGCCACGCCGCGGCCGGGGATCAGATAATCGAGCCGGCAGGCCGAGGTCCAACCGGTCGTGGTAGCCGGTGCGAAGCCGGGTGTGTCGATAACGGTCATCGGTAATCTCCTCCGAACGCCTTACCTAATAGGTACCGGTGTCCTGTTTCCGCACGATTACGTGGCTATTTCCCGGGCGTGGCAGTTGCGGCCGGCACGGCGGGCAGGCTGTGTCCATCGCGGCCTGCCCGGTGCCCTCCGTGGTTACGCAGGCTGCCGCCTCCGGGCATTTCGGGCAGGCCGAGCAGAACCGGCGTCTTGCGCTCCCCGCTCTCGTCGAAGGCGATCGTCGGATCGGCCTCCTCCGGCGCGTTGACGAAGGTGACGAAGCGCGAGAGCTTCGCCGGATCCTCCAGCACAGCGGCCCATTCGTCCTTGTAGCCGGCGACGTGGCGGGCCATGCTCGCCTCCAGATCGGCGGCGATGCCGAGGGAGTCCTCGCAGACGACCTGCTTGAGGTGTTCGATTCCACCCTCGAGCGCTTCCTGCCACGGCGCGGTGCGCTGCAGCCGGTCGGCGGTGCGGATGTAGAACATCAGATAGCGGTCGATGTAGCGGATCAGCGTCTCGTCGTCGAGGTCACCGGCCAGCAGCACGGCGTGCTTCGGAGTCAGGCCGCCGTTGCCGCCGACGTAGAGGTTCCAGCCGTTCTCGGTGGCGATGACGCCGACGTCCTTACCGCGCGCTTCGGCGCATTCGCGGGCGCACCCCGAGACCGCCAGCTTCAGCTTGTGCGGCGAGCGCAGTCCCCGGTAGCGCTTCTCCAGCAGCACCGCCATGCCGACCGAATCCTGCTGGCCGTAACGGCACCAGGTGGAGCCCACGCAGCTCTTCACGGTGCGCAGCGATTTGCCGTAGGCGTGGCCGGATTCCATCCCCTTGTCGACCAGTCGCTGCCAGATCTGCGGCAGCTGCTCGACCCGCGCGCCGAACAGATCGATGCGCTGACCGCCGGTGACCTTGACGTAGAGGCCGAAATCCTTGGCGATCTGGCCGATTTCGATCAACTGCTCGGGCGTCACCTCACCGCCGGGCATCCGCGGCACCACCGAATAGGTGCCGTTCTTCTGCAGGTTGGCCAGGAAGTGGTCGTTGGTGTCCTGCAGTGCGGACTGCTCGCCGTCGAGGATGTGGTCGCTCGAGGTCGAGGCCAGGATGGAGGCGACGGTCGGCTTGCAGATATCGCAGCCGATTCCGGTGCCGTGCTTGGCGATCAGTTCCGAGAAGGTGCGGATTCCGGTCACCTGCACGATCTCGAACAGTTCGGACCGGGACTGGGTGAAGTGCTCGCACAGCGCCTTCGACATCTCCACGCCGGATTGCTCGAGCAGCTTCTTGATCATGGGAACGCAACCGCCGCACGAGGTTCCGGCGGAGGTGCAGCTCTTGACGCCGGCGATATCGCAGGCGCCTTCGTGAACAGCTCCGACGATGGCCCCTTTGGACACGTTGTTGCAGGAGCAGATCTGCGCCTCGTCGGGCAGGGCGTCCGCGCCCAGTTCGGCGCCGGCGGGCGAGATCAGCGCGGCCGGTTCGGCGGGCAGTTCGCTGCCGACCAGCGGGCGCAGCGCCGCGTACTGCGAGGCGTCGCCGACGAGAATGCCGCCCAGCAGCGTCTTGGCGTCGTCGGAGATCACCAGCTTGGCGTAGGTGCCCTTGGCGGCGTCGTGCAGCACCACCGACAGCGCGCCCTCGGTGGTGGCGTGTGCGTCGCCGAAGCTGGCCACATCCACGCCGAGCAGCTTCAGTTTGGTCGACAGGTCGGCGCCCGGGAATTCGCCGGCACCGCCGACCAGCCGGTCCGCGACGATCTCGGCGGTGGTGTAGCCGGGGGCGACCAGGCCGTAGCAGGTGCCCTCCACCGCCGCGACCTCGCCGACGGCGTAGATGTGCGGATCGGAGGTGACCATGCCGAGGTCGGTGAGCGCACCACCGCGCGGCCCGATCTCGAGTCCGGCGTCGCGGGCGATCTGATCGCGCGGGCGCACACCGGCGGAGAACACCACCAGCGAGGCGTCGATCACCGACTCGTCGGACAGCGAAACCCGCAGGCCCGCACCGTCTTCGGCGGGTGCGATGGCCGAGGTGCCGACCCCGGTGTGCACGTGCAGCCCCAGATCGGTGACCAGCTTCTCCAGGATCGCGCCGCCACCCTCGTCGACCTGCACCGGCATCAGCCGCGGGGCGAACTCGACGACGTGGGGCGTCATTCCCATGAGCCGCAGGGCATTCGCCGCTTCCAGACCGAGGAGACCACCGCCGACGACGACACCGACCGCACCGGGGCCCGCGTTCTGCGCGGCGGCCCGGATGCCGTCGAGGTCCTCGAGGGTGCGGTAGACGAAACATTCGGGACGGTCGTGGCCCGGCACCGGCGGCACGAACGCATAGGAGCCGGTCGCGAGAACCAGTGCGTCGTAACCGATCACGTCGCCGGAGGAGGTGGTCACCTTGCGGGCGGCACGGTCGATCTCGTCGGCGCGCACGCCGAGGCGCAGATCCACCAGCGCGTCGCCGGCGTAGTCGTTACCGGGCAGGGCGAGCGCGCTCTTGTCCCAGGCGCCGACGTAGGACGACAGGCCGACACGGTCGTAGGCGGCCTGCGACTCCTCGCTCAGCACCACGATCTGCCAGTGCCCGGCCTCGTCGCGGGAGCGCAGCGCCTCCACGAACCGGTGCCCGACCATGCCGTGGCCGACGACCACCACCGTCTTGCGCTGCGTGGGTTCGACTGTCGTGTTCATGACTGTCCTCCGATGCTTTCCGATGGTCAGGCGCGAGCCGAGGTGGTGGACGGGGTGGAATCGGATTCGGGCGACCGTTCGGCCTGGAGCACCAGGGCTTCCGCCTGGGCGACGACGCCGGATTCGGCACGCGCCGAACGCATTCCGGGGCGCCGCAGGAAGACCGACCAGACGACGATCGCGCAGACGACGTAGAAGCCGAGGAACACCCAGAAGGCGGTGGTCGCGGAGTTGGTGGAGGCGTAGGAGGAGCGCAGCACCAGGTTGATGGCCACCCCACCCAGGGCGCCGATCGCGCCGACGAAGCCGATCAGCGCGCCCGAGGTGTTGCGCGACCAGGCGGCCTGCTCCCCGGCGCTCACCGGAAGACTCTTGGACTTCGCGTCGAAGACCGACGGGATGATCTTGGTGACCGACCCGTTGCCGATTCCGGAGAGCACGAACAGGGCGATGAATCCGCAGACCAGGGCGACCATGGTCACACCCGAGGCCACGCCGCCGTTGTGGTCGGCGGCCACACTGGACACCGCGACCACGACCGCCGCGACCATCATTCCGGCGAACCCGGCCAGCGTGACGCGGCTGCCGCCGAAGCGGTCGGCCATCTTGCCGCCGTAGGGGCGGGCCAGCGAACCCAGCAGCGGACCGACGAAGGCGATCTGCGCGGCATGCAGACTCGCCTGGGCGGCCGTATCACCGCCGGCCTTGAAGCCGATCTGCAGAATCTGGCCGAAGGCGAAGCTGAAGCCGATGAACGAGCCGAACGTGCCGATGTAGAGGAAGGCGATCGCCCAGGACTGCGGCACCTTCAGCGACTCCAGCATGTTGGACAGGTCGGCCTTCTGGTTGCGCAGATTGTCCATGTAGAGCGCGGCGCCGAGTCCGGCGATGGCGATGAACGCCAGATACACCAGGCAGACGACCGACGCGTAGGAGTTGCCGAGGGTGGCGATCACGAGCAGGCCGATCAACTGGATCACCGGGACGCCGATATTGCCGCCGCCGGCGTTCATACCCAGCGCCCAGCCCTTGAGCCGCTGCGGGTAGAAGGCGTTGATATTGGTCATCGAGGAGGCGAAGTTGCCGCCGCCCAGGCCCGCGAACGCCGCCACCACCATGAACGTGGTGTAGGAGGTGCCCGGCTGGTTGATGAAGTACAGCGTCAGCAGCGTCGGGACCAGCAGCATCAGGGCGCTGAAGATCGTCCAGTTGCGGCCGCCGAAGCGCGCGGTGGCGACGGTGTAGGGAATGCGCAGGATGCCGCCGACCAGGGTCGGCATGGCGACGAGGAAGAACTTCCCGGCGGCGTCGATGCCGAACTTGTCCGTCGGCATGAACAGCACCATCACCGACCAGATCGACCACACCGAGAATCCGACATGTTCGGCGATGACCGACCAGATCAGATTGCGGCGGGCGATCTTCTTGCCGCCGGCCTCCCAGGCCGCGACATCCTCGGCATCCCACTGCTCGATGTCGTGGTTACGCGTCAGCGTGCTCAACAGGGCCTCCTGAAATCCGGTTGGCCCCAAGGTAGAAAACGGGTATTGCCGCGATGCTGCGCCGCATGACGCGCAAATCAACGGTTGCTCACGCACTCGGCGATTTCCCGGTGAGAACCGGGACTTTGTTTCGCCCATATGACACAACGGTTTCCGTGCGTCACAAAGTGCCGACGCTCACCCGGAAAGTCGGTGAGGTCGATACCGGCGAGTGGCCCGGACCACATGACGCGGGCGTCGGCTCACATCATGGCGACAAGCTCACCGCGGCGCAACCCGAGCGGTGAAGTCGCCGAAAGGTCGCGCCGCGGCAGCCGATCAGTGCCAGGTGTCCTCGAGCATCCGCGGCTTGCACGCCTGCCAGGCGCCGGCCACCAGCACCAGTACGGCCACCGCCAGCAGCGCGAAGGGCGCGCCCCACCCGCCGACCACGCTGTGCAACACGCCGAACAGCAGGGGGCCGACGCAGGCGACGGTGTAGCCGACGCCCTGGGTGAAGCCCGACAGCGCCGCCGAACCGGCCTGGGTGCGGGTGCGCAGATTGATCAGCGTGAGCGCCATCGGGAAGGTGCTCGGGCCCAGGCCCAGCAGCAGCACCCACAGCCACGGCGCGCTCATCGGGGCGATCAGCAGGCCGGCGAAGGCCGCGAAAAACGCTATCGCGCAGCCGATCACGACGGGGAAGGGATTGCGGATGCGGGCGGTGAACGAGGGTGCGGTCAACGCGGCCGCCAAGCCCATGAAGGAGAAGAAGGCGACCATCGTGCCGCCGAAGCTCGCGTCGGCGCCCGCGTCGGCGAAGAGTTTGGGCAGCCAGGTGAACATCGAGTAGGTGACCAGCGAGGTCATGCCGAACATGGCGGCCATCCCCCACGCCAGCGGCGACCGCCGGATATTGCCCGCCCGCGCGGGCTGTTCGCCCGGCACCTCGGCCACCGCGGTGGTGTCCGCGCGATCGTGACCACGCCGCCCCCGCAGTACACCCAGCCACGGCACCACGGCCGCGAACCCGAGCAGCGCCCACAGCCCGAGCGAGACCCGCCAGCCGGCGGCATCGGCGACCGGGACGGCGATCAGCGCCGGCACCACGGTGCCGATCTGCACCATCGTGATGTACACCGAGCTCAGCACCGCCAGGCGATCGGCGAAATACCGCTTCACCAGGGGTGGAATCACGACATTGCCGATGCCCATACCGGCCAGCGCCAGCGCGGACAGACTCAGCAGCTCCCAGGTGTCGGGCACCAGGGCCCGGGTGAGTTGCCCGGCCCCGGCCATGCACATGGCCACCAGTGCGGTGCGTTCCAGGCCCAGCCGGCGCACGAAGATCGGGGTGATCAGCCCGGCGAGGGCGAACATGGCGGTCGGGATCATGCCGAAGACACCGACGATGGCGGTGGAATAGCCGATATCGGCGCCGATTCGTTCGGCGAGCGGGGTGAAGGCGGTGACCGCCACACGCAGCGTGAGCGCCGAGACGACGATCGCGACCAGAACGAGAATCCGGCCCTCGGCCAGGCCGCGGCGCCGGATGTCGGTGGTCGACTGCAGAGGGGTAACCGTCACCGCGAAATCATAGGATGATTGGATGAAAGCGGGCAACAAATGTGAGGAGGGGTACTCTATTGGCCGTGCAACCAGTCCGGCGCACCAGCCTCATCGCTCAGGTCACCGAACAGCTGCGCGCTGAAATCCGTTCGGGGCGTTGGCCGATCGGCTCCCGCATCCCGACCGAACCGGAACTCACCGAATTGACCGGCACCGGCCGCAACACCGTGCGCGAAGCGGTGCAGGCGCTCGTGCACGCCGGCATGCTCGAACGCCGGCAGGGTTCGGGCACCTACGTCATCGCCGCCTCCGATCTCGGCGGCACCCTCACCAAATACTTCGCCGACGCCGTCGAACGCGATGTGCTCGAACTGCGCCAGGCCCTCGACGTGCAGGCCGCCCGGCTGGCCGCGCTGCGCCGCGACGACAACGACGTGCAGACCCTGCTGCGACTGCTCGAGCGACGCAGCCAGGTCTGGGATACCGACAGCACCGCGGCCGTCGACGCCGACGTGGCACTGCACCGCGCCATCGTCGCCGCCAGCCACAACACCGTCTACCTCGAGTTCTACGATTCGCTACTGCCCGTGATCGAGGACGTGATTCGTTCTCGCACAACCAAATACGGCAACCAGTATCACGACGAACACGCCGAGCTGGTACATGCCGTGATCGACGGCGACTCCGACCGCGCCGCTCGCGCCGCCAACTGCTTCCTCGGCTCGCTCATCGCCGAATACCCCGAACGGTCCGCCGGCAGGTAAACGATTCGTCACCGTCGTGCCGGAAGCGGGGTGAGCGAGTGTTGCTGCGAACGTCACGGAGCGTGAATCGCACGTAATTTCGCGTTCCTACCGTGGATACGACCGCCGGACCCCGACCTCCGGGTCCCCGAGATGAGGGCGGTCGCATCCCTTCGAGAGGAACGCGCCGATGACTACCACCGACGCCGCGATATCGGCCACCGCCGCTCCCGACTTCCACCATCAGGCCCGCGGCCGCTGGCTCGAGCACTGGGAGCCCGACAACGAAACCTTCTGGGAGAACGGCGGAAAGCGCACCGCCCGTAAGAATCTCGCCTTCTCGGTCTTCTCCGAGAACCTGGGATTCAGTATCTGGGTGCTGTGGGCCAGCGTGGTCACCGCCATGGGTTCGGCGGGCTTTCATTATCTGAGCGGCCCGGACGCCGTGGCCAATTCGCTGCTGCTCACCTCCACCCCCACCCTCGTCGGCGCCGCGCTGCGCGTCCCCTACACCTTCGCCATTCCGAAATTCGGCGGCCGCGCGTTCACCGTCTTCAGTGCGGGCATGTTGCTGCTGCCGACGGTGGGCCTCGCCTATTTCGTCAATCAGCCCGGCACGCCGTTCTGGGTGTTCATGCTGCTGGCCGCGCTCGCCGGCGTGGGCGGCGGCAATTTCTCCTCGTCGATGGCGAATATCAATTTCTTCTTTCCCGAGGGGAAGAAGGGCGCCGCACTGGGAATCAACGCGGCGGGCGGCAATATGGGCGTCGCGCAAACTCAGCTGCTGGTGCCGCTGATCATCACCCTCGGCACCCATCTCATGGCGAAGGATCCGGCCGGTTACCGGTTCGGCATCACCCTCGCGGTGCTGGTGTGGATTCCGTTCATCCTCGTCGCCATGTTCGGCGCGCTGCGGTACATGGATTCGATCACCGGCGCGAAATCCGACGGCAGTTCCTATCGGCTGGCCCTGACCAACCGGCACACCTGGATCATGGCGGTGCTCTACATCGGCACCTTCGGTTCGTTCATCGGCTTCTCCTTCGCCTTCCCCACCCTGCTCAAATCCACGTTCCCGGAGCTGGCGAAGATCGGCTGGATGTCCACGATCGGCAACCTCGCCTTCCTCGGCGCCTTCGTCGGATCGCTGAGCCGGCCCTTCGGCGGGTGGATCGCGGACCGATTCACCGGCGCCCGGATCACGGCCTACGTCTTCACCGGGATGGCCGGCGCCACCGCGCTGATCGTGGCCGCGCTCTCGGTGAAGAACTTTCCGCTGTATCTGATCTCGTTCCTGCTGCTGTTCGTGCTGTCGGGCATCGGCAACGGTTCCACCTACCGGATGATCCCCTCGATCTTCGGCGCCGAGGCCAAGCGCCGCGCCGCCGAGTACGGCCAGGACCCGGCGACCGCCCTGGCCGCGGCCAAACGGCAGGCGGGTGCCGCGATCGGCGTCGTCGGCGCGGTGGGCGCGGCCGGCGGGTGGGTGCTGCAGCAGGCGCTGCGGGAATCCAATATCCACTTCGGCGGGATGGCACCGGCCTTCTGGGCCTACGCCGTCGCCTTCCTGGTGATGGGCGGACTCACCTGGTGGTTCTATCTGCGCTCGTCGTTCGCCGTCGAGCGGGTGCCGTCACTGGCCCACGCGGGCGTCTGAGGGCTGAACTCACAAATGTGCGGGCCCGCCGGTTGGATCGATCGGCGGGCCCGCTACAGCATCAACCGAATCATGTCGGCCGTATGCGCCAGGCCGGGAAACGCCTCCGGCGTCGACCGCGGATGCAGCGCGTGCACCGCGAGCCGGAACATGACCGCGCGCAACAACATCTGCGGCCACTCCGGCAGATCCGACCACCGCTCGAGCAGGCCCGGATCCGCACCGCCCCAGGACAGCGCGTCGACCACGATCACCCCGGCCGCCCAGGACGCGGGCCGCCAGTACGGGGTGATGTCGGTCAGCCCGGGCGCCTGGCCGTTCGTGAACAGCACCGTGCCGAACAGATCACCGTGCACGAGCTGCGACGGGATCTGCACCGGTTTCCGCAGCGTCGCGAGCTGGGCCAGCATATCGATGCTGTGGCGCCCGTCCGGCGTGGTCACCGGCAGCATGCCCCCGGCCTTCAGACTGCGCAGCGGCACCGTCTCCCAGGCGGCCCGATCGGCGGCGACGAAGACATCGACATCGACCCACGGCGCGATCGGCTGCTGGGCCAGGAAACGCGGCCGCTCCAGCCGCGCGGTGGCGTAGTGCAGGCGCAACGACACCGAGACCACCTCGTCGTGGCGTGGTTCCGGGGTGCCGTCCATATAGGTGTCGGCACGCCAGCCGGACACCACGTAGCGACCGTCGGTCGCACGCACCGGGCGCGCCAGCCGCACCCCATCCACCCGCAGTGTCTCCCGCACCTTCGCCGACCACGCCGCCCGGGCGTGATCGGCCACCGGGCTGAGCACCACCTCTCCGCACCGCCACCCACCGTCCCAGTCGCCCAGCGCGACCGGGGACACTTCGCGCAGCCCGAAAGTGGCCCGCACATGCTCCGGAGGTTCGACAGATGTCACGGCCGTACCGTAACCCCGGGAACTTGTCCACTCGAGACAACGCGCTGAGCCGCCTCCCCGGAACTTTTGCGTACCAGTAAGTGCCGCGTCAGTCGCTGCCCGGTCCTGCGTTGGGAGCGGGGACAGTGCTGGGCGTACCCGGCGAGTTACCCATGTTCTCGCGAAATCGGTGATCTCTGTCCCGTAGCGGAAATACGGGACAGCATCGACGGGAATTTGTGTCAGTAGACCGGCAGGCTCGGGTCCACTTGGTTGGCCCAGGCGACGATTCCGCCCTGGAGGTGGGTGGCGTCGGAGAATCCGGCGCGCTTGAGGGCCGCCAGGGCCTCCGCGGAGCGGATGCCGGTCTTGCAGTGCAGGACGATCGGGGTGTTCTGCGGGAGTTCGGCGAGTGCCTCGCCGGACAGGATGCGGTCCTTCGGGATCAGGGTCGCGCCGTCGATGCGGACGATGTCCCATTCCACCGGTTCGCGGACGTCGATGATGGCGACATCCTTACCCGCGTCGAGCATGTCCTTGAGTTCGCGGGCGGTCACCGTGGAACCGACCGCGGCGGCCTGGCCCTCCTCGGAGACCACACCGCAGAACGCCTCGTAGTCGATGAGCTCGGTGATGGGCTGCCGCTCCGGATCGCGCCGCAGCTTGATGGTGCGGTAGTTCATATCCAGTGCGTCGTAGACCATCAGGCGGCCGAGCAGGGTCTCCCCGATGCCGGTGATCAGCTTGATGGCCTCGGTGACCATGATCGAACCGATCGACGCGCACAGCACACCCAGCACACCGCCCTCGGCGCAGGACGGGACCATGCCCGGCGGCGGCGCCTCGGGGTACAGGTCGCGGTAGTTGATGCCGCGCTTCTCACCGTCGGGACCGTCGGGGGCGTCCTCCCAGAACACCGAGACCTGGCCCTCGAACCGGTAGATCGACCCCCACACATACGGCTTACCGGCCAGCACGGCGGCGTCGTTGACCAGGTAGCGGGTGGCGAAGTTGTCGGTGCCGTCGACGATCAGGTCGTACTGCGCGAACAGATCGACCGCGTTCTCGGGCTCCAGCCGGAGCTTGTGCAGCACCACCTCGACGCCGGAATTGATCTCCAGAATCGAATCACGCGCACTGTCGGCCTTGCTGCGGCCGATATCGGATTCGCCGTGAATGATCTGCCGTTGCAGATTCGACGCGTCCACCTCGTCGAACTCCACGATGCCGAGCGTGCCGACACCGGCCGCGGCCAGATACAGCAGCGCCGGCGAGCCGAGACCACCCGCACCGATCACCAGCACCTTGGCATTCTTCAGACGTTTCTGCCCGTCCATCCCGACATCGGGAATGATCAAATGCCGGCTGTAGCGGGCGACCTCATCCCTGGTCAGCTCCGCGGCCGGTTCGACCAGTGGCGGCAGGGACTGTGGTGATGACACGTCGCAGACTCCTCGAATCGAATTCGCCGATAGGGCTTGCATGTGCAACGCGGCGAACCGAGCCGTTCTTCCCGTGCCGCCTCTCCGCGAGCCGTGCCGGCATGCCGGCATGCCGTTGCTATCCCCGAGGATACGGCCAGGGGTTGAAGCGGCACTTCTTCCCGTCCATCGGGACCACGCCCTGCGGGTCGAGGGTCGCGATGTCGTTGTTGCGGGTGCCGAAGGTCTGCTGCATCATCACCGGCGCCAATCCCCCGTCGATCTCGCACGGCTGGTGTTCGTGGTAGCCGATGGCGTGGCCGACCTCGTGATTGATCTGGTACTGGCGATACGAGCCGATATCGCCCTCGAAGGCGGTGGCACCGCGCACCCAGCGCACCTCCGAAAGCACCACGCGGCCGAGATCGGAGTTGTAGCAGGAGGAATCGATCGGAATCTCGAAACCGCAGGCCGATTTGGTGGTCTGCCGGGAGGTCAGCGAGACCCGGAAATCCGGTTCGCCGGTGTCGATGCGACGGAAACCGAAGCGCGGGTCGTGGGTCCAGCTCTTGGGATTGGCGAGGGTCGCCTCCACCATCTTGGCGACCGAATCGTCCCCGCCGAGCGAGGTGGTGTCGACACCGTTCTCGACCTCGACGGTGTAGGTGAACTGATGTTCCTGACCGGCCCCGATCTGGGCCGACGTCCCGGGAACGATATGCCAGGTGCCCGCCGCGGTCTCGGTGAACGCCCCGCCCGCGGGAAGCGCGCCGGAGGGCGGATCGCCGGCGAACTTACCGTCACCCTTGGGTGGTGCGCCGATGATGCCGGCCTTGCTGGTGTGCTGGCTGAGCCGGCCCAGGGCGGGTGTGGAACCACCGGAGGTGTCGGTACCCCCCTTGACGGCGTCCACGACGACCAGCACGGTGATGATCACCAGCACCGGCAGTGCGTAGGCTCGCCAGCCGTAGGTGGAGACGAACCGGCCCAGCGCGCTCTGCTTCTTCGTATCCCGTTCCGGCCGTGGCCGATTCGCGGCGTCATGGGCACCGGTCGGATCCCATTTCGCACGCAGCGGCTGATGGGAACGATCGCCGTGGCCGTAGCCCGAATACAGGCCGAGCGGATCGTAGAATTCGGGGATTTCCGTCGTTTGCTGCCGGTCACGCCGGCCGGCGCCGGCCGATTCCGCGCGCGCGGCCAGCACGCCTGCGGGGCGAGGCGAATCGGGCCCGCCGGTCGGTCTGCCCCGTTGATCGCTCACCCGAACAGATTCTCACAGGCCGTTCTGTGGCACATACATACCTGCCGTTGACCGGCCGGGGTTGCGAGAAATCTCACGACTGTGCGAGATTTCTCACGGCGGCCAGTTACTGACAGGTTGCCAATAGGTGTGGAAGGTTATTCGAATACCACAACGGCAGGAACGGGATCGGCTTCCCAGCCAGTGCACCCGACCCGCAGCGGGCTGCATCACGAACGAGTATCGTTCGATGAATACCGTGCACATCCACGTTCCCGCCGGGAATCGACTGGGAGAACCGAAATGACTGACCTCGTGGACCGGATGACGTCCTCGCGACTGTCGTCCGAGGCCATGGCACCGAGCAAGCGCGGAACCCGCCTACCCCGGGAGGCCCGCCGTGCCCAGCTGCTCGCCGCGGCCAGCGAGGTTTTCGTGCTCCGCGGCTACCACGCCGCCGGCATGGACGAGATCTCGCAATGCGCCGGCGTCTCCAAACCCGTTCTGTACCAGCACTTTTCGAGTAAACTCGAACTGTATCTTGCGGTCCTGCAGAACTATATCGACGCCCTGGTGTCGAGCGTCCGCCAGGCGCTGCGGTCGACCACCGACAACCGGCAGCGCGTCCGTGCCGCCGTCGCGGCCTATTTCGACTTCGTCGATCACGAAACCCAGGGTTTCCGACTGGTTTTCGAATCCGACCTGACCAGCGAGCCGCAGGTGCAGCGGCGCGTCGAACAGGCCACCGAGGCCTGCGTGGACGCCGTCTTCGACCTCGTCGCCCACGATTCCGGACTGGACCCCTACCGCGCCCGCATCCTGGCCGTGGGACTCGTGGGCGCCAGCCAGATCACCGCGCGCTACTGGCTCGAGGCGGACCGGCCGATCCCGAAGGAAGAGGCCGTCGACACCACCGTCCAGCTCTGCTGGGGTGGCCTGTCGCGCGTGCCGCTCTCCCAACGGTAAGAGCGCACAAGCACCGAGCCGACGACAAGGCCCGGATCTGCCACCGCAGATCCGGGCCTTTCGAGTTCGATACAGCGGCGACGAGTTCGTCTCGCCGCAGGAGGATCAGACCGCGGCGAAACCCACGCGGCCGCTGGTGGAGGTGCCGATTTCGACGTAGGCCACCTTCGATGCCTGGATCAGGTACTTGCGCCCCTTCTCGTCCTCGAGGGTCAGCACACCACCCGAACCGCTCAGCGCGCCGGATACCAGCGCCTCGACCTCCTCGGGGGTCTGCGAGCTGGCGATCACCAGTTCCCGCGGGCTATCCGAAATGCCGATCTTGACCTCCACGGCCAACCTCCTAGAGTCCAGATGGTGTCGCTGCCCAGGCTAGTGCAGCGCGGGGGCCGGCGACGATGCGCCCGCCTGTGCTGTCAGCGAACAGCCGCCGGTCCCGGCGGCCGTCGCGGGCGGCTCATCCCAGGCTCAGTACCCGCATCCGCTCGGCATGCGAGTTCTGCATCCGTTCGAACAGCGCCGCCACCCCGTTGAGGTCGCCGGTCGCGGTGAGGACCAGTTCGGTCAGCTCGTCGCGCTGGGCCATGACGTACTGCGCCTGGGTGATGGCCTCACCGAGCAGGCGGCGGCCCCACAGCGTGAGCCGGTCGCGCTCGGAGCGGCTGACGGTGACCGCCCGGCGCACCTCCTCGATGACGAATTCCGAGTGGTGGGTTTCGGCCAGCACATCGCGCACGACCGCGGCCACTTCCGGCGCGAGCGCATCGGCGAGCACCGCGTAGAAGTCGGCGGCGATACCGTCACCGACGTAGAACTTCACCATCGACTCGAGCCAGTTCGAGGGATCGGTCGACGCGTGGTAGTCGTCGAGGGCCCGCACGAACGGCGCCATCGCGTCGAAGACGTCGACACCGCGGCCCTGCAGCGCGCGCTCGAGCGTGGCGAAATGCTCCATCTCGGCGGCGGCCATCTTCGCCACCGCGACCTTGCCCCGCAGCGTGGGCGATAATTTCGCCTCTTCCGCCAAGCGGTAGAACGCGGAGATCTCACCGTAGGCGAGCACCGCGAACAAGTCGGTGACACCGAGATGGTCGGCGGGGATTCGATGATCGGATTCGGTCGAAACACCCAGCGCGCCAGATGTGTTTGCACCCATGGCCACCACCCTAATAGGTCGGCGCCCGGAGGGGGCGGTGGCGCGGCGCCGAAAAGAGTTCCCCTGCGAGCCGCGCTTCACACCGCCCTGTCCGAGCCGACGGGTAACTGCTTCGCCGCCACCGCCGGCTCATGCCTGGTCGCCCAGGAATTTCTCCAGGTAGCTCCAGGTGGTGTCGCGGGCGATCAGGATGCCCAGATGGCTGCCGGGCGAGGTTTCGTAGCGCACCTCGCGGGCGCCGGTCAGCGTCCGCTGCCCGTGCGCCACCGCCGCCGCGGGGGTGATGACGTCGTCGGTCCCGCCCACGAGCAGTACCGGCGCGGCGATCTCCGCCAGCGCGATCGGCCGCTCGCCGACGTGCACCACGCCCTTGCCGATGTCGTTGGCCAGCATGAATCGACTCCACAGCTGGTTGTAGAAGCGGCCGGGGTAGCCGGGCAGCTGCGACTGGAACCGGTCGATGGTCTCCATCCGGGCCAGCGTCGCCGCATCGGTCAGATTGCTCGCCAGGAACATCGGCCGGCGCAGTTCCCGATCCCAGGCCGCGGCCCGGTAGGCGATGCGGGTCAGCGGCGCCGGCACACCGCCGGTCGCCCGGATCAGGTTCGACACGATCCGCCCGCCGTCGATGCGCGCCAGCGCGCGGACCTGCGGAACACCGTTGACGCGGTTGTAGTCCAGCGGTGCGCCGACCGCGGTGACCGAGCGGATCGGCAGGGTCGCGTCGGCCGCGGCGGTGAGCAGCGACAGCACGCCGCCGAGCGACCAGCCGACCAGATCGACCGGAGCGCCGTCACGATCGGCCGACACGCGCCGCACCGCCTCGGGCAGGATGTCGTCGACCCAGTCCTCGAATCCCATGCGCCGGTCGGCGAAGCCGATCTCGCCGTAGTCGACGAGGTAGGGGCGCCGGCCGATCTCCAGCAGAAAGCGGGCCATACTCTGGTCCGGACGCAGATCGAAGCACACCGCCGGGGCCGCCAGCGGCGGAACCATCAGCACTGCCGTGTCGTCGGCGGGCGGCGGTCCGGCGGGATCGACGTCGAAGCGGCGCAGCAGCCGATGCGGTTCGTCCCAGAGCACCGTCGAGGGGGTGGGGACGGGGGCTTCGATGCCGTCGCCGAAGGTCAGCGCCCATGCGTTGCGGGCCGCGACGCCCACGGTCTCTGCCAAGCTCACAGCGACCAATTTATCGTGTGACACACCGTCTCACATATGTGGGCTGGGCCACGCCGCACCGGACCGCTCGCGGACCCGGCGGGCGAAAGCAGACATATCGGCCGAGCGCGACCCGTCCGCGCACTTCCGTGAAATCACCGTTCCGGTCGACCGCGCAATTTCGCGGATCATGATGAATTGCCGTGTGCCGCATACGGACCGGACACCGAGCGACGGACGGGCGAGAGCGGGAGCGAGGCGAAGAAAGCTATCACGCTACAATCTCTATGGGCAACGGAAATTTTCGCTCGCACCGTCATATCCCGGCCGGTTGATCGGGACCGGTGGTCGAGGCAGTGCGACAAGGGGTAACCGGGGCCCACCGAAAATGTGCGCGCACCAGATCCGCGACCCCTTTGCGCCGCGCTCGGACAGCGATCCGGGTGGCGAGAGTGCAGGTGGAACCCGCCGGAAATGTGGTGGCCCGGAAATCCGGTCCCAATCCACCCTCGTGCGCGCTGGATGCGACAAACACGAGGAAGGCACGAATCCTGAGCAAGATCACCGTCGAACAAGAACCCGGGTTGGCGGACACGCTGCTGACAGCGGAACTCGACTCCACCCACACCACTCCGACATTCGCCGAATTGGGCGTTCGCCCCGAAATCGTGCGCGCTCTCGGCGAGATCGGAATCGAACACACTTTCGCCATCCAGGAGCTGACCCTCCCGCTCGCGCTGGCCGGCGACGATCTGATCGGCCAGGCCCGCACCGGTATGGGCAAGACCTTCGGATTCGGCGTACCGCTGCTGCACCGAATTTCCACCGCCGATTCCGGCACCACGGCATTGGACGGCACTCCCCGCGCCTTGGTCATCGTGCCGACGCGGGAACTGTGCGTCCAGGTCACCCAGGATCTGGAGAATGCCGGTAAATATCTGAGCAATCAGAAGGGACGTCTGCGCGTCACCTCGATTTACGGCGGCCGCCCCTACGACGCGCAGATCGCCGCGCTGCGCGAGGGCGTCGACGTGGTCGTCGGCACCCCCGGCCGCCTGCTGGATCTGGCCGAACAGCAGCATCTGATTCTCGGCAAGGTCGGCGTCCTCGTGCTCGACGAGGCGGACGAAATGCTCGACCTCGGCTTCCTGCCCGATATCGAGCGCATTCTGTCGATGGTTCCCGAACAGCGTCAGACCATGCTGTTCTCGGCGACCATGCCGGGCCCGATCATCACCCTGGCCCGCACATTCCTGCACAAGCCCACCCATATCCGGGCCGAGGAACCCTCCGATTCCGCGGTGCACGATCGCACCGCGCAATTCGTCTACCGCGCGCACGCGCTGGACAAGAGCGAATTGATCGCGCGGATCCTGCAGGCCGAGAGCCGCGGCGCGACCATGATCTTCACCCGCACCAAGCGCACCGCGCAGAAGGTCGCCGACGATCTGGCCGACCGCGGTTTCGCCGTCGGTGCGGTCCACGGCGATCTCGGTCAGATCGCGCGGGAGAAGGCGCTGGAGAAGTTCCGCAAGGGCAAGATCGACGTGCTGGTCGCGACCGATGTCGCCGCCCGCGGTATCGATATCGACGACGTCACCCACGTCGTGAACTATCAGTGCCCCGAGGACGAGAAGACCTACGTGCACCGCATCGGCCGCACCGGCCGGGCCGGGCGTACGGGTGTCGCGGTCACGCTGGTCGACTGGGACGAGCTGCATCGCTGGGAGAGCATCAATTCCGCACTGGGCCTGGGCATTCCCGAGCCGGTGGAGACCTACTCGCGCTCCGAGCACCTGCGCAGCGATCTCGGTATTCCGGAGAACGCGACCGGCACCGTGCGGCGCGCCCCCGCCCGCGAACCGGATGCGGTCGTGGAAGAGCGGGAGGCACGCCAGCCGCGCAAGCGCAATCGCCGCCGCACCCGTGGCGGCAAGGCGGTCGACGCGGCCGAGGGCACCACCGCCGAGTCGGTCGATTCAGCGACCGACACCACGGAAAGCGCTGCGGCGCAATCGGTTTCGGACGATCAGTCCGCGAGCGACGCGGCCGAGGGCGACAAGCCGGCCCGGCGTCGCCGCCGTCGGCGTCGTAAGCCCGCCGCGGAGGCCGGCGACACCACCGGCGGTGACGACTCGGCAGCCGAGTCCGGTAGCGCGGCAACGGGTGGCGATCACACTGCCGCATCGGCCTAGTCGCCGGATCGGTTAGTCTCGCTGACGTGCTCGCACCCGAGCGGCGGACGCGCGCCGACCTCTATGCCGCAGTCGCGATCGCCGTTGTCGTGGCGATCGCGGCGGTTGTCGTGTGGTCGACGAGCGACGCCCGCGGCACCGAATCCGATCCCGCGGCACATCCGGCCTCGGTGGCGCCGTCGGCCGATCGGCTGCCGGATGCCCTCACCGAACGATGGCACGCCCCCGACGACGTCGCCGCGCGGGCACTGACCTCGAGCGGCGTCGCCATCACCGGGGACGGCGGCACCGTCCGCGGCCTCGACGCCGCCACCGGGCGTGAGCTCTGGAAGTATCAGCGCGATCTGCCGCTGTGCGGGCTGGAGAGCCAATTCGCCACGGTGATCGCCACCTATCGCGATCCGCGCGGTTGCAGCCAGACCACCATGCTCGGTGCCGAGGACGGGCGCCGGCGCACCGCGCGCAGCAGCTATATGGACTCGCAGGTCCGGCTGTCCACCGACGGCACCTACGTGCTGGCCCAGGGCCCGCGCCGGCTGGAGGTGTGGCGGTCGGATCTGGTCCGCACGCTCGAATACGGCTACGTCGACGCGCAGGTGAACCCGCACACCCAGCCCCGGCACGGCTGCACGCTGCTGTCGGCGGCCTCGGGCGGCAGCCGCCTGGCCGTGCTCGAACGCTGCCCCGACGATGCCGCGGACCGGCTGACGGTGCTGAATCCTGCGCCGAAGGACGCCTCCGCTCCGGAGGAGTACGGCTCGCACGTCGTGACCGAACCCGGCGCGGCGGCCGCCAACGCCCGCGTCGTGGCGGTCACGGACAACCGGATCGCGCTGTATCTTCCCGGAACCGACGCCGCCCCACCGGAATTCGCGATCTACGACACCAACGCGAATTCGCTTGCGGTGCACCGTCTCACCGCGCCGATCGCAGACAACAGCACGGTCACCCGGCTCGGCTCGGCGTATTTCGTGTTCACCGGCAACAGCGTGATCGCCTTGAGCGCGAGCACCTTCGAGCCGCTGTGGACCGCACCGGACGCCCTGGGCGCACCGGCGATGATGGCGGGCAACGTCCTGGTTCCGGTCGCCGACGGTATCGCCGCGCTCGATCCGGGCAGCGGCGCCCAGCAGAAGCGGATCCCGTTGCGGCGCAGCGACTATCACGGGGAGCCGATTTCGCTGGCCGTGAGCGGTCCGGTGGTGCTGGAGTTGCGGGGCGGCCGGCTCTACGGAACCAGCTGAGCCCACGCCCCGATCCGTCCGCCCGCCCGGTCGCTCGGTGCGGCATGATCGAAATCATGAGTGCATCGGACAGGGACTATCGGCTGGTGCTGCTGCGGCACGGTGAGACGGCGTGGTCGGCGGCGCGCAAACACACCGGGCGCACCGATATCGCGCTCACCGAACGCGGCGAAGCGCAGGCCCGGGCCGCCGGGAAGGTCGTGGCGGGACTCGGCCTGAGCGATCCGCTGGTCCTGACCAGCCCGAAGCAGCGGGCCGTGCACAGCGCCGAACTGGCCGGGCTGCCCGATCCGCGGATCGACGACGACCTGGTCGAATGGGATTACGGCGACTACGAGGGCCTGACCACCCCGCAGATCCGCGAAACGGCGCCCGGCTGGACGGTCTTCACCGGCGACGTCCCGGGCGGTGAATCCGCCGATGCGGTCGGCGCGCGGGCCGACCGGGTGCTGGAGTCGGTGGCGCCGGCGCTGCGTACACGCGATGTGGTGCTGGTCGGGCACGGACATTTCTCCCGGGTGCTGATCGCGCGCTGGGCCGGTTTCCCGGCCCGGGAGGGACGGCGATTCTTCCTGTCCACCGCCGCGATCAGCGTACTGGGCCACGATCACCAGGCCGCGACGATTCTGGCGCACAACATCGTGCCGCCGCCCGAGGCGAGTCGAGCATCCGATACGGAGGCGGGCCGATGATTCGCCGCGCCACACCCGAGGATGTGCCCGCCCTCGTCGAACTCGTCTACGACCTCGCCGAGTACGAGAAGGCGCGCGAACAGTGCGCCTTGACGGCCGCCGACCTGCACTCCGCCCTGTTCGGTCCGGCGCCGGCGCTGTTCGCCCACGTCGCGACCGTCGACGGGCGGGTCGCCGGATGCGCGGTCTGGTTTCTGAACTATTCGACCTGGACCGGTAAGCACGGCATCTACCTGGAAGATCTGTACGTCCGGCCGGAGGCGCGCGGTCGCGGCCTGGGCAGGGCGCTGCTCGCCGAGCTGGCCCGCGAGGCCGTGGCCAACGGGTACACCCGGGTGGATTGGTCGGTGCTGGACTGGAATACGCCCTCGATCGAGTTCTATCGCGGGCTGGGCGCGGTGGCCCAGGACGAGTGGACCGGGTTCCGGCTCGCGGGTGACGCGCTGGCACGGCTCGCGGATTCCGGAAATTCCTGAGAATTCTGCGCGCCGGTGTCGATTCCGCGGCGGGATGCGCGTCGAAGAGTTGAATGGCTCGAAAGGCGGGCCACCCACTCGGAGGACGAAACCATGTCGCAATATCTGATCCTCATCTACCAGGACGAGCGTGCCGTGGCCGAACCGGAGTCCGGCAGCGCGATGTTCGACAGTCATCGGCAGTTCGGTGAGGCCCACGCGGCGGCGCTGCGCGGCGGAAACGCCTTGCACCACAGTCACACCGCCACCAGTATGCGACCGGACGGCGCCGGTGACTTCGTGATCACCGACGGCCCGTTCGCCGAGACCAAGGAGCAGCTGGGCGGCTACTACCTGATCGAGGCCGAGGACCTCGACGCCGCGATCGCCATCGCCCGCCGCGTGCCGATGAGCTCCGGGGGCGTGGAAGTGCGCCCGGTCCTCGAATTGAGCTGAGCCGCACCGTGCTCGACGACCACTCCCCCGGCCCCGCCCGCCTCGACCGCTCCACCGACCGGGTCGCCGCGGCGGTGGCCGACGCGCATCGCCGGGAGTGGGCGTTCGTACTGGCGGCGACCGTGCGGGTGACCCACGACCTCGAGCTCGCCGAGGAATGCGTCCAGGACGCGTACGCGCAGGCGCTGGTGCGATGGGCCGCGGACGGAATTCCGTCCCGGCCCGCGGCCTGGCTGACCACGGTGGCGCGCAACCGCGCACTGGATCTGCTGCGCCGGCAGTCCACCGCGCGCCGCGCGTTGCCGTTGCTGATCGCGGACGAAACAACCGCCGGGACAACCGATTTCGATGCCATCGATCCGTACGATCCGCAGTTCCCGGACGACCGCTTGCGACTGATCTGCACCTGTTGCCATCCGGCACTGGCCCCGCAGACCCAGGTCGCGCTCACTCTGCGTCTGGTCTGCGGGCTCACCACGGCCGAGGTGGCGCGCGCCTTCCTGGTGGCCGAGCCGACGATGGCCGCGCGGATCACCCGCGCCAAGAAGAAGATCGCCGCGGCCCGGATTCCCTACCGGGTGCCGGGACCGGCCGAACTGCCCGAGCGCGTCGAGGCCGTGCTGGCGGTGGTGCATCTGCTGTTCACCACCGGGCACACCGCACCGTCGGGCGACGACCTCATCCGCCGCGATCTGACCGAACGCGCCCTCGATCTGGCGCGAATGCTGCACGGTCTGCTGCCGGAGGATCCGGAGATCGCGGGCCTGCTCGCGCTGCTGCTGCTCACCGACGCCCGCCGCGCGGCGCGGGTGACGGCCGGCGGCGCCATGGTCGCGCTGGCCGATCAGGACCGCGCGCGCTGGGATCGGGAGGAGATCACCCAGGGCATCGCGCTGGTGCGCTTCGCGCTGGAACGGCGGCCGGGCCGCTACGCGTTGCAGGCCGCGATCGCCGCCGTGCACGCCGAGGCGCCCAGCTACGCCGCCACCGACTGGCAGGAGATCCGCGGGCTCTACGACGTGCTGATCCGGATCTGGCCGTCGCCGGTGGTGGCGCTCAATCGCGCCGTCGCGATCGGGATGGCGGGTGATCCGGCCGCCGGGTACGCCGCGCTCGACACCCTGGCCGCCGAACCGCAGCTGGCCGGGTACAGCTACCTGCCCGCCGCGCGCGCCCACTTCCTCACCGAACTCGGGCGGTTCGACGAGGCCCGGCTCGCCTACTCCGAGGCCCTGCTGCTGACCGAGAACGCCGCCGAGCGCGACTTTCTCGACCGCCGCCTGGCCGAGCTCGACCGGCGCGCGTCCGGCCGCCACAACGGCCGCTGAGGCGGCGTTTCGCGCGGTCGCGGGCATAGGGTGGACCGATGGATGTGACCGTTCGTCCCGTGACGGAATCGGAGGTGCCCGAACTGGCCCGCGTGCTGGGTCTGGCGTTCGACGACGATCCGATCGTGCGGTGGTGCATACCGGCCGAACGCACCCGGCCCGCGCGCGCGGCCATCATGTTCGGCGCGCTGATCCGGCATCTGTACCTGCGGCACGGGGCAGTCGACGCGGCCTTCGATCCGTCGGGCCGGATCGTCGGGGGCGCGGTGTGGTCGCCGCCCGGGCAGTGGAATTCCTCGGACGCCGATCAGCTGCGGATGCTGCCCGCGCTGGCGCGTGCGTTCCGGCTGCGGCTGCTCGCCGCCGGGCGCATGTCGGATCGGATGAGCAAGGCGCATCCGCACGAACCGCACTGGTATCTCGCCATCGTCGGCACCGATCCGGCGGTCCGCGGCAAGGGGTACGGGCACGCCCTGCTGGCGCCGCGGCTGGCGCACTGTGACGAAACCGGCGCGCCCGCGTATCTGGAATCCAGCAAATTCGCCAATATCGCCTATTACGAGCGCTACGGGTTCGATCTGCGTAGCGAACTCGACGTCACCGGCGGCGGACCGCTGCTGTGGCCGATGTGGCGTCAGTCCGCGACGTCGTAGGCCTGGGCCATCCAGCGCACCGACGGCGGCGAGAAGATCAGGCCGAGGGTGACCAGAGCGAGCAGCCCGACCGGAATGCCCAATTCGAATCGATGCGAGCTGAGCATGTACCAGGCGGCGGGCAGGAGCAGGACCTGCGCGATCACCACGATGGCCCGGCCCCAGCGCTTTCCGCGCAGCAGGCCGATACCGGCGGCCAGCACCGCGCCGGCCAGGATGACGAACCAGGCGGCGGTACCGTAGGCCGATTTCGCGGAGGTGTCCGAAGACGTGATGCCCTGCACCACGAGCACGATCGCGATGATCACCCCGATCAGGCCCTCGAGCGTGGCCAGCGCGCCGGCGCCGCGCACCGTGCCCGGAGTCGGGTCGGCCGCGCCGCCGGTGGTGCCGCCGGTGCTCTCACTGTCCGCGTTCTGCTTCGCCACCCGCCCAGCGTAGAACCGCGCGAACCGGGCCTCGCACGCATGGTCACCTCCGCGGCGGGATTCGGCGGCGATCGCTCAGTAGGCTGCTCAGGGTGCGGACGCTGTTGATCGTGAATCCGAATGCCACCTCGACCACTCCGGCCACGCGGGATCTGCTCGCACACGCGCTGGAGAGCCGCACCCAGCTCATCGTGGCGCATACCCAGCATCGCGGGCACGCCGCGGAATTGGCGCAGTGGGCGACCGATGCCGAGATGGATCTGATCGTGGTGCACGGCGGCGACGGCACGGTCAACGAGACCGTCAACGGATTCCTCCCGCTGCCGGAACCGGGCACATCGGCCCTGCCGGAACCGGGCACATCGGCGCTGCCGGAACCGGGCACATCCGCGCTGCCGCAACCGGGCGCGTCCGCATCGGATCCCGTCGGCGCCGCGGAATCGGCCGCCGCGCGACGAGCGGGCAGCTGGATCCCGCGGTTGGGCGTCATCCCGGGCGGTTCGGCGAACGTGTTCGCGCGGTCGCTGGGTATCGAAGCGGATCCGGTGGCCGCGACCAATCAGCTCATCGACCTGCTCTCGCTCGACGGCGGCGACGCGCACGCCGGCGATCGCCGGATCGGCCTGATGGTCGCCGACGGCCGCTGGTGCGCGTTCAGCGCGGGCGTCGGGTTGGACGCCGACGTGTGCGAGGCGATCGATCGCAGCCGCGCAGCGGGTCATGCCGCGACGCCGGCCCGGTACCTGCGCACCACGGTCCGGCAGTTCTTCCGCGCCAAGCGGCGCGAGCCCGCGATCACCGTGCGCGTTCCCGGCCACGATCCGGTGCCGGGTGTGCATTACGCCTTCGTGACGAACACCAGTCCATGGACGTATCTGGACAGCACTCCGGTGCGCACCAATCCCGGGACGACGTTCGAACGCGGGCTCGGTGTGTTTGCGATGCGGACGATGGGGGTATTGCCGACACTGTCGGTCGCCAGGCAACTCCTGGCGTCCGACGGAGATCCGAAGGCCCGCAATTTGTTTCGCGTCGACGATGTATCTTCGGTGCGAATCGAGGCCGACGACGAGGTCGGTCTGCAAATCGATGGCGACTTCATCGGCCGGCGCAACGTGGTGGATTTCACCTCGGTGCCGGAAGTGCTCGAAGTGGTCGCTCCCAAGCCGGATTCCGCCCGACACAACTGAGAAACCTCGCAGTTGCGCTGCGGAAACCAGCACAAGCGAGTACAAAGGACTCCGCAGGCCCGGCTTTTCAGGGCTTTAGAGCGTGAGCTTCCCCACGGTGCACCCGAAGGCTATTGACATCTACGGTGTTCGTGAAAGCATTCACAAGCAACCGTGCGGAAACATTCGAGACGCACAAGTGAACGGACCACAAACCAGCGGCGCCTTACGGCGCCCATGCAAAGGAGCAGAGGAATGGACTGGCGCCACAAGGCCATCTGTCGCGACGAGGACCCCGAGCTGTTCTTCCCGGTGGGTAACAGTGGTCCGGCGCTCGCGCAGATTGCCGATGCCAAGCTGGTCTGCGCCCGCTGCCCCGTGACCGCCGACTGCCTGTCCTGGGCCCTGTCCTCCGGACAGGATGCCGGCGTGTGGGGTGGTATGAGCGAAGACGAGCGCCGGGCGCTGAAGCGGCGCAACGCCCGCACCCGCACTCGCAGCGTCGTCTGAGACGCGCGGCGTTACCGGCCTGTAGTAAACCGCACAGCCCCGACCGGTAACGCATTTCGGCCCGGCACCTTAAAGGTGCCGGGCTTCACTGTTTTTGTTGCCGGATTGTTTTCCCGCGCCATTTCACATAACCGTTCGACAGCGATTCGGACTTATCCGATTTCCGCGACTCGCGTGCGCGAGGCGCCGTTTCAGCGCGCGTTGCGGCGACCCAGCGGGACCCGCAGCACGGCGTCGGTGCCGATATCGGCGCCGGGATGCAAACCGATCGAGCCGCCGAGTTCCGCGGTCACCAGAGTGCGCACGATCTGCAATCCCAGCCGATCGGAACCGTCGAGGCTGAATCCCTCCGGCAACCCACGTCCGTCGTCGCTGATGATGACATCGAGCCACCGCGCCGAACGCTCGGAACGTATTGTGACAGTGCCGTTTTCGCCCGCGTCGAAGGCGTGCTCGATGGCATTCTGCACCAATTCGGTCAGCACCATCACCAACGGGGTCGCGCGTTCGGCCGAGAAAACTCCCAGCGAACCGTCGCGGCGGACCTTGATGCGGGCGGTGTGCACGGTCGCCACATCGGCCATGATCGGCAACAGGCGATCGACCACCTCGTCGAGGTCGACCTCCTCGTCCACCGACATCGACAGCATTTCGTGCACGGAGGCGATGGAGGTGACGCGGCGCACCGATTCGGTGAGCGCCACCCGAGCCTCTTCGTTCTCGGTGCGGCGGGCCTGCAGACGCAGCAGCGCGGCGACGGTCTGCAGGTTGTTCTTCACCCGATGATGGATCTCGCGGATGGTGGCGTCCTTGGACAGCAGCGCCCGGTCGCGGCGCTTGACCTCCGTGACGTCGCGGACCAGCACCGCGGCCCCCGCCAGTTCACCGTGCGGACGCAGCACCAGCGTGCGCAGCAGTACCGTCGCGCCGCGTGCCTCGACCTCCATCCGCCGGCCCGATTTGCCGGCCAGCGCGGCCTGGATGTCGCTGACGACCTCCTGCGCGTCGAACGGATCGGTGATCAGCGAGCGGGTCGACTGGGCCAGATCGTGCCCGGCCAGCTCGCTCTGCAGGCCCATGCGGTGGTACGCCGACAGCGCGTTCGGGCTGGCGTAGACGACCAGACCGGCGGTGTCGAGGCGGATGAAGCCGTCCCCGGCGCGCGGGCTGGAATGTGAGCCGGTGCGGTCCTCGAGGGTGGGGAAGGTGCCGTCGGCGATCATCTGACACAGATCGTCGGCGCAGCTCATATAGGCGTGCTCGAGGCTGCCGCGGACCTTCGAGCGCTGCATATCGGTGTCGCGGCCGAGTACGGCGATGACGTCGGTCCCGCAGCGCACCGGAATCCCCTCGCGGATGACCCGCGCCGGGGTGGGGTGGTAGACGCCGGTCGATTCGCCGTCGCCCTCGACCCGCACGATCTCCCCCGAGCTCAGGGCCTGGAAGATCTGCGGATGTTCCTGGCGCGATGCCAGCGATCCGACCAGATCGTCGGGCTGGACCGTCGGGGCGGTCGTCGGCCGGCATTGGGCGACGCAGACCACGTCGGCCCCGTCGGTCACCGGGCCGATCCCGACCCACAGTTGCAGATCGGCGAACGACAGGTCGGCCAGCAGCTGCCAATCCCCCACCACGCGCTGCAGATGATCCACCGCCGCACCGGGGAGATCGGTGTGTTCGGCGAGCAGATCACTAAGAGTGGACACGGGAACAAAGGCTACGGCACCCGCCCGTGAGCCGACGTGGTGTCGCGGCGGAAGCTAGGAGATGACGGCGATCAGATCGCCCTTCTGCAGGACGTCGCCCGGTTTCACATTGATCGAGGCGACGGTGCCGTCCGCCTCGGCCACCACCGGAATCTCCATCTTCATCGATTCCAGCAGCACCAGGGTGTCACCTTCGCGCACGGCCGCGCCCTCGTGCGCGACGATCTGGAAGACGGTGGACACCATCTCCGCGAGCACTTCCTCAGCCATGACACCCTTCCGGTCGATCGGCCCGTATCCGCTGACGGTACAGCCAACCACATCCGTGCCGAGAGCGTTCGATCGCTCGAAAGATACCGAGCCGTAGGCGCTGTCGCGCCGGTTATGCGGTGGTGCTCACCTTGACCCAGGTGTTGTTGACGGCAGCTGTGCCGGACAGCGGGTCGACCAGTGCCGGATCGTGGAGGAGGTTGACGTTGGCGCCCGGGAGGGACGCGGCGACCCGCCAGCCGACGCCGGGTTCGCGGTGACCCCAGCCGTGCGGGATCGCGACCGTGCCGGGGCGGATATCGTCACCGACCTCCAGGGTCACCACGATCGAACCGCTCGACGAGGTGACGGTGACCGGTTCCCCGTCGGCCAGCCCGCGCGCGCCGGCGTCGGCCGGATGCATGAGGACGGTGCAGCGATCGCGGCCCTTCACCATGGCCGGGACGTTGTGCAGCCACGAGTTGTTGCTGCGCAGATGGCGACGGCCGATCAGGCGCAGATCGAATCCGTCGGCTCCGGCGGGCGGAGTCGCCGGCAGGTCGGTGAGCAGCTTCGCCACCTCGGCACGGAAATCCTGCGGCGCCAACCGGACCTTGCGGTCGCGGGTGCCGATCAGCGTGCGCAGGCGCGGGCGCAGCGGCCCGAGATCGATGCCGCCCGCGGACGCGCGCAGCTTGGTGATGGTCAGGCCCGCCCGGCCGCGGCGCAGCACGCCGTACGGACCGGCCGCGATGCCCAGCGCGGCCAGCCGCACCGGCGAGAGGCGTTCGAACATCGCGTTCAGCATCCTGCCGGTGAGGCGTCGCGCCGGCAGCGGCACGACCTCGGTGACCAGCCGCGCCATGATCTCCCAGTCCTCGAGGCCGTCGGCCGGCGGCTCGAACACCCTGGCGTCGTAGCGCAGATTGTTGCGCACGCTGAACACCGGGAACAGCAGGTTGACGTCCTCGCGCTCGAGCTGGGACACCGGCGGCAGGATGATGTCGGCGTGCCGGGTGGTCTCGGTGACGTACATGTCCACGGCCACAAAGAAATCCAGCGATTCCAGCGCCGCGTCCAGGCGTCCGCGCTGCGGCGTCGACAGCACCGGATTGCCGGCGTAGGTGACCATCGCCCGGATCTGCCCGCGGCCCTCGGTGAGAATCTCGTCGGCCAGCGCCGCGACCGGCAGTTCGGACCGGAAGGACTTGTAGCGGCCCGAGCGGTCGGTCCACGCGCCGTGACCCATCGGCAGATATTTGCCGTACCGGGCGGCGTCGACCGGCGCGGTCGCGAACATCTGCCCGCCCGCCCGGTCCAGATTGCCGGTCACCGCGTTGATCGTGTTCACCAGCCAGTGCGTGAGTGTGCCGGTCACCTGCTGGCATACGCCGATCCGCGCGTAGAGCACGGCCGAGCGGGCCGCGGCATGGTCGCGGGCGAAACCGCGGATGGTCTCGGCGTCGACACCGGCATGCGGGGCCGCCACTTCGGGCGTGCACTGTGCGACGGTCTCGCGCAGTTGGTCCCAGCCCGAACAGCGCGCACGCACGGCCCGCTCGTCGCACAGCTTTTCGTCGATCAGCACATTGAGCACGGCCAGCAGCAAATAGACGTCACCACCCGGAACGACCGCGATGTGCTGGTCGGCCAGCCGCGCGGTCTCGGTGCGGCGCGGATCGATCACCACGACCGTGCCGCCGCGCTCACGCACCCGCTTGATGCGCTGCTTGGCATTCGGCATGGTCGTCACCGACCCGTTCGACACCGCCGGATTCGCGCCCAGGATCACCAGCCGGTCGGTGCGATCGATATCGGCGACCGGCATCAGGACATTGGATCCGAACATCCGCCAGGCCGCGAACTCCTGCGGGAATTGATCGATCGAGGAAGCGGAGAAGAAGTTGCGGGTCGCCAGCGCGACCCGCAACAGCACGCCGTACAACACCGAAGAACTATGTGCCGCAGGGTTTCCCAGATACATGCCGATCGCGCTCGGACCGTGCTCCGCGCGGATTCGGCGCAGCCGCTGCCCGATCTCGCGGAAGGCTTCGTCCCAGCCGATCGGCTCGAACCGGTCGCCGACGCGGCGTACCGGTGTGCGGAGCCGATCCGGGTCGTGGTGCAGCGCTCCCATCGCCGTGGCCTTGGGACAGATATATCCCTCGGACAGCACATCGTCGGGATTTCCCTCGATCCGGACGACGCGGTCGCCTTCGACGGTGACCCGGATTCCGCAGTGCGCCTCACACAGGGTGCACTGTCGAGAAACAATGCGAGTATCCATGGCACATCCTCTCACGCGCGGGGCATCTCGCAGCGTACCGGCGCCCGCGGCCTCGGTACAGCCCCCGCCGGATCGGCCGTTACCGCCCGCGGATCTCGTAGAGCAGGGTGCGGCCGTCACGGACGACCGTACGCACGGACTGCAGGTAGGTCGTGTGACCGCCGTCGGGCCGGTGCTCCTCGATATCCACATCGAACAGATCCGGCTCGCGCGTGGTGATGTGAACGCAGTAGGTGGTCCCGGGCGGGATCACCGTGTCGATCGCCTGTTGCAGACCGGCCGCGGCGGCGACGTTGACGGTGTCCGGGGCGACGAACGCCTGGGCCCGCTCACCGCTGCGCTCGGTGTAATACGAATACTCGAATCCCAGAATGGAATTCGGCCCGTCGGTGACGCCGCCGGCACCGTTGCCCACGACGATCCCGTCGTGCGACTCGGCCGGGCACGCCGGAGTCGGCGGCGCGGGGGCCGGGGCGGATGTTTCGGCGGACCCGGCCGGGGCCGGGGTCGTTGCGGTCGCCACGGCGGCGGCGGTACCCGGTTCCTTGCGCGCGACCGTCACCGCCAGGGCGATTCCGCCGCCGGCCAGCGCGAGCACGACGACGGCGGCCGCGGCGGCGATCCACCACTTGCGCCGACGAGGCCGGCGCGGCGGCCGGGTGGTCGGACCCAGTGCGAGCTGAATGGCATCGGGATCGATCGCCCATTCCGGCGACTCCGGCGCCCGCCGGACTATTCGCGGTGGCGATGCCGCGGGACGCGAATCGCGCAGCGGGGGCGGCTGCGGCGGTCGGGGCGGCGTGAACCAATCGGCCGAGCCGACCGGCGGGCCGAACGGTTGCGGCACGGGTCCGGGCGGCCGGTTGGAGTCAGAACTCATCACATCCCTCACGCCCGCTGCTGTCCCGCGGGGAAGACGATGCCAGTACTTGTCCGGCCGCACAACCGGAAGCCGCTCCCAGCACTGGGAGGTACTCCTTGCCATTCACGCGCAGCCTTGGCTACAGGCAGCCATCGGAGGCGCTCGCGGCAATCATGCGGAGAACGTATCAGCCAGAAGCAAAGTGATGCATAACAGCTATTACTATCTGGAATCGATGCTTCGCTGTCGCCGGGCCGCGTAACCACTGAGAACCGCCCCCGCCCGCTCGCTCGGGAATTTCTTACATTCATGGCGGCAGATTTCTGCGTTTTTCGACGGTCGCCCATTTCCGCACCAGATCGGTCTACCGCCATGGCCGCATCGGTCACCGCGACTGTAGACTGCGCCGCAGAAAGAATTGTGCGGACATATCATCTCCCGCTCGCACAATGTCCGGTCAGGAGTAATCATGACGACGACAACGGTCCGCGATGCGAGCAGCGTTCTCCACCTCACTGCCGAACAGCTGACGCCGCGCGATGCGGTATTCGTCTACGACGAGTTCGAGCGGCATCCGTCGAATATCGTCGCCGCCTATGTCTTCGCCGGTGCGGCGGAACCGGAAGGCCGATCGGTGAGCCGGGCACAGGTGCGGGCCTGGATGCGGGAGCGGCTCGGTTACGCATCGCTGTTCCACCGCCGCTTGGAACGGGTACCGGGCGATGTCGACCTGCCGTACTGGGTTCCCGATCCCGGCTTCGACATCGATCATCACGTGACGATCGAGGAACGCGCGTCGTGGTCCTGGAACGAGGTACGCGGCCGCCTGGCCGAGATCGCCGCGGCCCGGATGGATCTCACCCGGCCGCCGTGGGAACTGCACCTCTTCGACGGTGTGCGTGGATTTCCCGGCACCGCCGATCCGGTGACGATCGTGGTGCTGAAGTTCCATCACAGCGTCGGCGACGGTGTGGCCACCCGCGAACTCGAGCGAAAACTGTTCGGCACCGCGGCTTCTCATCCACCGCTTCCCACGACCGATCGCCGCTGGTCGCAGCCGGGCGCGCTGGTGCGCGCCGCCGCCGTCACACCGTATCGGTTCACACGTTTCGTCTCCGGCGTGGCCCGCACGCGGGCGGCGGCACGCACGGTCGCAGCCAAGGCCGCGGAAAACCTGCTCCGCGAACCGATTCCACTGCGGCCCGCCACCCGCTTCAACCGCCGCATCGGCGCGACACCCGTCTTCGATCTGGTCACCCTGCCGCTCGCACAGGTCAGGGCGGCGAAAGCGGCCTCCGCCGAGCACATCACGGTCAACGACCTGCTGCTGACCGTCGTCTCGGGCGCGCTGTCGGCCTATCTCGCCGAGCAGGACGAAACGCCGTCCGCATCGCTCGGTGCGATGGTGCCGATCTCGATGCGCGGGCTCGCGCAGTGGAATTCGGCGAATCAGCTGTGCCAGATGTCGGTGGACCTGCACACCGATCTCGGCGATCCGCTGGAACGCCTGTACGCCATCCGGAACTCCGCGCGGGAGGAGAAGCAGCGCTGGGCCGACCCGGCGGTCATCGCCCGCGAGAGCCGTATGCAGACCTCACCCGCCTGGCTGTTGCGCCTGGCCGGATGGGCTCGCGCGCAGCGGGTTTTCGACGAGGTCGACGCGGTGCCGCTGTCCAACACCACCGTCAGCAATGTGCCTCCGGTCGCGGACCGTCTGGAATTTCTCGGCGCACCGGTGATCAGCGTCTTCGGTGTGCTCCCGATCATGGACGGCGACGGGCTGCGGCATCTGATCACGTCTCAGGGCGATCAGGTGGTGATCGCGGTCAGCTCCGATGCCGGCATGCTTCCGGACCCGGCGCGGTACGGCGAACTGCTGCTGCGCTCGTTCCGGGAGCTGAGTGAACGGCTCGCCCCACAGAGGTGACGGACCGCGCGGCGGCGGGCGGAGCGGATCAGTTCGCGCCGATCGCCGCCGCCATCATCGGCCAGGATTTGTGCAGGTCGTCCTGCCAATAGCCCCACGAGTGGGTGCCCGCAGGATGGAAGTTGTAGGTGATGTGCGTGCGTCCGAGTTCCCGGGTGCGCTCGGCGAGTTTGGTCGTGCAGTAGTTCGCCGCCGATTCGATACCGCCGCCGAGCAGGACCTGATTGGCCAGCACCTCGGTGTTCGCGCGCACGCTCGGGTCGGCGAGACTGTCGTGCCGGCCGGGGAGTCCGCTCGCGCTGGAGATGTACATCGGAATCCGCGGCAGCCGGTCGGCGTGCAGATACGGGTCGTGCGCCTTCCAGCCCTCACCCCCGACCGGTCCCCACATATTCGTTGCATCACCCTTGCCCAGGCTGATCACCAGGCTGACGAACGACTGGCCGAGCGGATCGCTGGTCATCGCGCAACCGCTGTATGCGGAGACGCTCCGATAGAGCGCCGGGGCCTCGATCGCCAGATCCAGCACCGAGGTACCGGCCATCGAGATGCCGGCCAGCGCGTTGGCGCCCGTGGCACCGAAGGCCGAATCGATCACGGGCGGAAGCTCGTCGGTGAGGAAGGTGGCCCACTTGTTCCGGCCGTTGTTCTTCAGTTTCTTCGCCAGGCCCGGGTCGTCGCGCTCCCAGTCGGTGTAGTAACTGAACGCGCCCTCCATCGGGATCACCACGTTGACGTGCTTGTCGGCGAAGAAGTCCGCGGCATCGGTCTGCGCCAGCCAGGTCGCGGCGTCCTCGCCACCGCCGGCGCCGTTGAGCAGATACAGCGTGGGCGCCGGAGTGCGAGAGTCCCTCGCGGGCAACACGTGCAGGGGGATATCGCGATCCATCGCCGGCGAATGGACACTGATCTCGAGGACACGCCCGGGGCCCGGGGTTTCACCGACGATATGCGCCGCCGGGGCGGCCGAGCCGATCGGCGCGACCGACGTCCACAGCAGGGCGGTCGCACCGAGATATGCCATCAGCCAGGCGATCCCGCGCACCGCGCCGGTCCTCTTACCGCTCGACACCACTACCACCTCTGCACAGCACTGTGGGGGCGCACCCGATTCGAGTGAGCCCCCACCATCGACGACTGGATTATTTTCCGGCGGCCGGGGTGCCACCGCTGAGGGTGATGAGCGCATTCACGATGGTGGTTCCGACCGAACCGGCGCTCTGTGTGCCCATTCCCAGAATATCGATGAGCGATCCCATACTTTTCTCCTAAATATCCGTGCATCGAGTTGCCGCGCGCAACTCGATGAATACGAGCGGTTTCGTCGAATTACTTGACGATGCTTCCGAGCGAACCGAGGAAGGTTTCCCACAGCCCGTCACCCGCAACTGCGGAACCCAGGGCCGGAATCAACGCGGTAAGCAAGTCGCCCATCGAACCCATCGATGAATCTCCTTTGTGAGCGTGTTCAATCGCCTCTCAGTCGCCGGAATCACGCCTGAGAGTTATCGGTCACGGCCGGTACCGGTTAGTGACCGAGGCAACATATCAAGCGTCCACTTTTCAAGCAAGCACCTCCTCTAAAACTCGAACCCGCTTCACTACCGCCGTGTAGCTATTTTCAGGCAACTTCCGGACGGAATCGGTTCCCTCGGACCGGACCGGAGTCCGCCACGTGTACCGCGCCCCGCTCGGCGAGTTGACTTGCTCGACAACACGTTTCACTTCCGATCGGAAGTTTCAGCTTTCGCGGAACCGGGTACAGGGTGATGCGCGCACGGCACCGCTCGACGGTCTCGACAGGTCTTCGAGACCCTTCGTTTTGCTAGGAAAATTTTTTTCGGAACTCGCCGGAGACCCGCCACACCCCGGGAATCGGGCTCACACCGCCGCTCGAGACCGGTGATCCCGGCCGCGCGGACGGTGTGCGATGATCTTGTCGAACGGCTCGGACGGTCGGCCGCTTCCTCGTCGCGACGACCGAAGTCGTTCTCTCCATTGGCTTTTCCTGGTCAACAGACCGAGTGCTGGTGCTCGACCCTCACCGATGCCTGCCCGGCCGACCGCTGTCCACAGCTGTGTCGTCGCCCTGGGTTTGCCACGCCGTTACGCCGTGTCGACTCGTCATGTCGCCGGCTGCCCCACGGCGCCGCATCGGCCGCACGTCGCATTGCGATCGAACGTCGAAAGGACTTTGGCACGTGACATATTCGGATTCGGCGCAGGCCGAGGACCCGATCCTCGAACTGACCGACGACTTCTACCAGGACCCGCACGCGGTCTACCGGGAGCTCCGGGCCCGCGGCCCGATCCATCGCATCCGGCTGGACGGGGTGCTGGGTTGGTTGGTAGTCGATCACGACGTCGCCAAACAGGCCTTCCTCGAGCCCGGCATCAGCAAGAGGATCGGGTCGCCGGAGGGGCAGGCCGTGCTCGCACAGAACGGTGCGGTCGACCAGTTCAACGGCGCGATCAACGACAACATGCTCTTCGCCGACCCGCCCCAGCACACCCGCCTGCGCAAGCTCGTGACCAAGGCCTTCGCCGGCCGTGCCATCCGCGAACTGGGCCCCCGCATCACCACCCTCGCGGACGAGCTGCTGGCGGAGATGGCCACCCGCGACCGGGTCGACCTGCTGGACGCCTTTGCCTTTCCCCTGCCGGTCGCGGTGATCTGCGAACTCCTCGGGGTCCCGGACGACGACAAGGACGATTTCCGCGCGTGGACGGCGGTGGTCGTCGACGACTCCGCGCCGATCGAGGAACGCACCACCGCGGGCGTCAACTTCTTCACCTATCTGACGAAGCTGATCGCCGCACGCACCGACAGTCCCGGTGACGATCTGCTCTCGGAACTGATCATCGCCAAGGAGGACGGCGACCGGCTCGACCAGAGCGAGCTGATCTCGATGCTGTTGCTGCTGCTGGCGGCCGGGCACGAAACCACGGTCAACCTGATCGGCAACGCGGTCTACGAGATGCTGCGCAATCCGCGCATCACAGAGCGGCTGCGGGCCGAACCGGAAACCGTTCCGGCGTATGTCGAGGAGATTCTGCGCAGCCAGGGCCCGGTGCATCTGGCCACCGCGCGCTACACCACCCGGCCGATCGTGCTGGGCGGCCGGGAGATAGGAGCGGGGGAATTCATCATGATCTCGCTGGCCGCGGCCAACCGCGATCCGGACCGTTTCACGCGGCCGGACCTGGTCCACGTCGATCGTGCGGACAATCGGCACATCGCCTTCGGGCACGGCATCCACTTCTGCCTCGGCGCGGCGTTGGCCCGGATGGAGGCGACCATCGCCGTCAACCGGCTGCTGGACCGGATCCCCGACCTCTGCCTGGACCCGGAGTTCGGGCCACCGATCTGGCGGAGGAGTCTGCTGATTCGCGGGCTCGCGACGCTACCGGTGAGCATGGTGCCGGCGAACGAACCGGAACCGGAGTTCTCGGGAGTGTGATCGACGACTGTCACCGGGCGGCCGGTCGGCCGCCCGGCCGACGGCTCACCGCCGGCGCACCACGATCACCGGGCATTCGGACGATTGCAACAGGGCGTGGCCGGTCGACCCGAGCAGCATGCCGGTGAATCCGCCCCGGCCGTGGCTGCCGATCACCACCAGCTGGGAATGTTCGGATTCGGCGAGCAGCGCCCGGGCCGGCCGATCGGCCCACACCACCGGCCGCACATCGACATCGGGATACTGTTCCCGCCATCCGGCCAGACTCTCCGAGAGCGCGGCGCGCTCGGATTCGCGCAGCGTGTCCCAACCGGCCACCACGACCTCGGGCAGGCTGATATCGCTCCACGTGTGCACGGCGATCAGCGGCACCTTCCGCCGCGAGGCCTCGTCGAAGGCGACGCCGATCGCGGGTTCACTGTTCTCGGTGCCGTCGACGCCGACCACCACCGGCTTCGCCGCGGTCACCATGTCGGTCGCGGAATTCCCGGGAATCACCGCGACCGGGCAGTGCGCCCGCTGCACCACCGCCGAACTCACCGAACCGAGCAGCACCCGCCGGACGGCGCCGCGCCCGCGACTGCCGACGACCAGGCGGTACGCCCGTTCCGACCGTGCGATCAGGGTCGGGATGATCGGGTCGAACACCAGCTCGGCATTGATCTCCAACGGCCCCTGCACCAACCCGGCGACCCGGCGCGCCTCGGCAACGATGCGCTCACCGTCCTCGCGCACCCAATCCGCGCCGCCCGTCCACATTTCGGAGCCGAAACCGGTCGGCAACGTGGCCGAGGTGACGATGTCCAGACGCCGCCCGTGCAGGACGGCGTCGACCGCGGCCCAGGCCACCGCCTGATAGGAGATCTCCGAGCCGTCGACGCCGACCACGATGGGCCGGTCGGGCTCGTCCGCGAGGTACGCATCGGCTGATTCGGTCACAGTCGGCTCCACTTCGTCTCGGCGAGCGGTCTCCACGTCGAGATTACCGTATCGCCACGTCAGCAATCTTCCAGCGCACAGAGTGGTGATGCCGTGGACGGACGTCGCACCGGCTGGTTGCGCGGAGGTATCGATATGCAGACGAGTTGAGCCACAATGGTTCCAGCGCGATGGCCGCGCTCCACGCGGCCCCGTTATGTTGGATTCATGTCTCGCGTGTCGTCACCGACCAAGATCGCCCGCAATCGCCGGGCACGACGTGGTCGGCTGGTCGTCGCCGCGGCATTGGTCTCGATCGCCGCCACGACGGCCACCGCGGCGGCGGACCCCACCGGCAGCACGGGCGTCCCGGAGGGGCAGGCCTTCTACGACGCACCCGCCGAGGCGATCGCCGGACCACACGGCTCGGTGATCCGGGCCCGCAGTATCACCGGAGATCCGGGGCTGCCCGGGGCGCGGAATCTGCTCGTCCTGTACCGCTCGGTGGATCTGCAGGGGCATCCGGTGGCGGTCTCGGGAACACTGGCGGTACCCGACGGCACACCGCCGCCGGATGGCTGGCCGCTCATCTCGTGGGCACACGGCACCACCGGCGTGGCCGATATCTGCGCACCCTCGCGCGATACCGGCCCCGACTATCCCGCCCACGACTACACCGCGCAGGTGCGCGAGGTGCAGCAGCACTGGCTCGCGGCCGGATACGCGGTGGCGCAGACCGATTATCAGGGCCTCGGGACGCCGGGTCCGCACGGATATCTGATCGGCGCCACCGAGGCGCGGGCCGTCGCCGATATGGCGCTGGCCGCGCGGGAACTCGACGCGTCGATCGGTACGCGCTGGGCGGCGATCGGCCACTCCCAGGGCGGCCAGGCGGCGATCTTCACCGATGCGCAGGCCCGCGCCTGGGCACCCGGACTGGATCTGCGCGCCGTGGTGGCACTCGCGCCGGCATCGCAGGTGGAATTCGGCATCGGAGCGCAGCGCGTGGCGAGTACGGTCGGTGCCGGCGAGGCGCTGGCCGGCACGCTCGGCAACTCGAATGCGTTTCTGCCCTTGCTGATTCGCGGCGCGCAGACCGCCGAGAATATCGATCCGGCCCGCTTCCTGACGCCGCGCGCACTGAGCCTGCTGCCCGATGCCGACACCGGATGCATCGGCGCCCTGCGCGCCCCGGACAGCTGGGGCGGCCTCCCGGCGGACGCCGCGTTCAGCCCTCTGGGCGACGCCGCGCCCTTCCTCCGGGTACTGACCGACAACGATCCCAGCACCCTGCGCGTCGACGCGCCGCTGCTGGTGTTGCAGGGCAGCGCCGACACGACGGTCCCCCCGCGGGCGACCGACGCGATGGTCGCCCGTCTGCGCCTGGCCGATCAGCAGGTCACCTACCGCACCTACCCCGGCGCGGACCATCGCGGCGTCCTGCAGGCCTCGCTCCCCGACGCCCTCGTCTGGGTCGGCGCGCGCTTCACCTCCTGAACCGTCCCGACGCGAATTCGGCTCGGCTCCAGCGCATTCGGACACCGACCGAGCCGACGGCCGTCGGCGTTCTACTCCCCCGCGTACATCTCGCGCATGCTCTTGCCCATGAGGGCGACGGCCTTCGAGCGGGGCAGTATGCGCGACAGCAGCGTGCCGTTGAAGCGGTTGGCCCGGCCGGGGATCACCGAGGGGCGTCTGCCCAGCGCGGCCAGGCCGGCGGCGACCACCGGGGCTACCGGCATCACCTTCGGGGAATTGCGGATCGTGCGCGGTTGGTCGGCGCGGTAGCCGGGGGTGTCGGTGGGGCCGGGCACGACCGCGACGACGTCGACGCCGTGCGGACGCCATTCGTCCCACAGTGATTCGGCCAGATTCAGTGTCAGCGCCTTCGTGCCCGCGTAGGAGGCGTACATGGGGGTGCCGAGCAGGCCGGACATGGAGCTGAGCAGGACCACCCCGCCGCGGCCGCGCTCGATCATCGGCGGGACGAAGCGGTGCAGCACGGTCATCATCGAGGTCACATTGATATCGATCGTCTTCAGATGCCGTTCCAGCGGGGTGTCCAGCCACATGCCACAGACCGAGAGCCCGGCGTTGTAGACGATCAGGCCCAGTTCGACGTCGTCGACCAGCAGCGCGACCGATTCCAGCACCTCGGGCGCGGTGATGTCTCCGGTCACCGTCTGGGTGCGGATGCCGTAGCGGTCGGCCAGATCCGTTGCCAGCGTGTCGAGTTCGTCCTTCTCCAGCGCGACCATGACGAGGTTCAGGCCGCGCTCGGCGAGCTGACGGCAGAATTCGGCCCCCAGTCCCAGCGCGGCACCGACCACCAACGCCCACGGCCCGTACCGCTGCGGAAAGCTCATCTGCTGTCTCCTCGACTCCGATCAGAAACGTATGCGAGTCCGATCATCGCATCCGGCAGACGAACACGCCTCCGGCGAGGGCAGGCCGGACCTTGCGATCCGCCCTGCGCGACAACGGGTTCAGGTGTGAGCGGGCAGACTTTCCCACCCACGCACCGTCGAGGTCGGCGACAGTCGCGCCTGCGACAGATCGACCTCCCACTCCGGGAACCGCTTCAGGATCTCCTCGACCGCGATGCGTCCCTCCAGCCGCGCCAGCGCCGAACCCAGGCAGAAGTGGGTGCCGACACTGAACGCCAGATGCGGTTGCGGCGCGCGCAGGATGTCGAAAACGTCTCCGTCCGGGGCGAAGTGGCGATGGTCGCGGTTCGCCGCGCCGATCAGGAACATCAGCACCGACCCCTCGGGCACCTTCTGCCCGTGGTACTCGACCTCGCGGGTCACGTAGCGGCACGTGTGCGGGGCGGGCGATTCGAAGCGCAGCAGTTCCTCGATCGCCTGCGGGATCAGAGCCGGATTCTCGACCAGCAGCCGGCGCTGGTCGGGATGGTCGGCGAGAACCTTTCCGGCCCAGCCGATCAGGCGCGTGGTGGTCTCGTTCCCGGCGCCGGACACGACATTGACGTACATGAGCAGTTCGTCGCGGGTGAGGCGGCGCTCGGTGCCCGTCTCGTCGACGAATTCGACGTTGAGCAGTTCGGTCATGATGTCGTCGGAGGGATGTTCGGCGCGCCAGTCGATATAGGGGCCGAAGATGTCGCCGGACACCATGCCCTCGGAGGCGGCCCGCATCGGCTTGCCCTCCTCGGTGCGCATCTGCTCGTTGGCGAAATCGCGGATGGCCTCCTGATCCTCTTCCGGGATGCCGAGCAGCATCCCGATGGTCCGCATAGGCATCCGGGCGCCGATATCGGCGATGAAGTCCAGGCGCCCGGTACCGACCAGCGGATCGAGACTTTCGGCGCAGAAGTCCCGGACCTTCGATTCCAGCGCCTTGATCTTGCGCGGAGTGAACATCCGCGACAGCAGTTTGCGGTGGATCGTGTGCACCGGCGGATCCTCGAAAAGCAGGACGCCGGAGGGTATCTCGATATTCGCCTTGATGAGCTCCAAGATGGCGCCGCGGCCGGAGATGAAGGTGTCCTTGTCGATCAGGCCCGCGTTGACGTCCTCGAATCGGCTCAGCGCGTAGAAGTCGTGTTGCGCGTTGTAGTAGAGCGGCAGCTCGTCGCGCAGACGCTGGAACATGGGATACGGATCGGCGTTGAGTTCGACGTCGTACGGGTCGTAGTGGACGTCGCCGGCCGTGCTGATGGTCACTGGTTCACCCCTTGCGGAAATCTCCGGAATGCGGCTCGGCCGCGGACAGGCACAGGGGCAGGCGCCTCCGACCTCGCGTCATGGCGCCTCCCGTCACCGTGAGAGAAGAATATTCTCTGCAATTGACAATGACAATCCCCGAGGTCACATGCGAATCCGGCAATAACTACAGCCTTCGCCCGTCAACGCAGGTAGAGTACAGTTCTCGTTGCGCGAAAATATTGTTCTCGCCGATCTGCCCGGCACCGCCCGACGAACGGAGCATGCAGTGACGTCCGGAAAACACCCCACGCCGCCGGATACCGGGGACATCTCCGATCGTGATCTGCTGCTGGCCGCCGTGGAAGCCGAGGCGGAGGCCGAAGCCGCGGACGCGGTGGCAGCCGCTGCCCGCGCCCGAGCCCGTGCGGCCACCCTGCGCCGCCGCGCCGAGGCCGCCGCACACCCGAGCGCACCCTCGGATGCGAACGACACGCCGGACAGCGACGACCCTGCTCCCGATACGGAAGGCGACAGTGCCGCTTCCGGTCGGGACGTCGCGTCGACCCGGCAGCCCGCCCCGAGTGCCGAGCGAACACCGGACGATGCCGCCTCCGCCCCGGAAGGCCCTGCAACCCAATCACTTTCCCGACCACGGTCCTCGACGGGCGGTGACGCGGCTACCGAGGCCGACGCGGAATCCGAGGCCGACGCGGAGACCGGCACCGACGCGAAGACCGAGGGAAGCCGTCGCCGCAAGCGACCGCGACTGGGCGCCGTTCGGCATATCCGGCGGCGCACGGCCGGCGTGGCGGTCGCGGCCATCGTCGTGTGCGCCGGGCTGGGCAGCAGCGGATACATGATGTGGCGGCATCACGATGTGACCGCGAACCAGCATCGCGAGGCGGAGTTCGTGGCGGCGGCGCGGCAGGGCGTGACCACGCTGACCTCACTGGATTTCAATCATGCCGCCGATGACGTCAAGCGCGTGCTCGACGATTCCACGGGAAGTTTCCGCAACGATTTCCAGTCGCGCGCCGACGATTTCGCCAAGGTGATCCAGCAGTCCAAGGTCGCCACCCAGGGCCGGGTCAACGCCGCCGCGGTGCAGTCGATGACCGACGACTCCGCCGTGGTCCTGGTCGCAGCGACCTCGGAGGTCACCAATTCCGCAGGCGCCAAACAGGAACCGCGCGCCTGGCGGTTGAGCGTCACCGTGGAGCGCGTCGACGGCCGGCTCAAGATGTCGAAAGTGGAGTTCGTCCCATGAGCACAGCATCCGAATCCGATACCGGCGACTCGACCGGCGAAGCGGCCGGAACACTTTCCCGCCCGCGCGCGGCCCTGTCCTGGCTGCGCGGCCACCGTGCCGGTGTCGGAGCAGGGGCGCTCGGCGCGCTCACAGTGGCATCCGTCGCGGCGGCGACGGGCCTGTATTTCACCCAGTACCGGCCCGATCAGCAGACCGACGAGGCGGCGCAGCACGCGGCCACGGCCGCCGCGACCGATGGTTCGGTCGCGATCCTGTCCTACGCTCCCGATACCCTGGACCACGATCTCACCACCGCGAAATCCTTCCTGACCGGAGATTTCCTCACCTACTACGGACAGTTCACCCAGCAGGTCGTGGCCCCGGCCGCGAAGCAGAAGTCGGTGAAAACATCTGCGGCGGTGGTCCGTTCGGCGGTCGAGCAGATCCGTCCGGATTCGGCCGTGGTGCTGGTGTTCATCAACCAGACCACCACCACCTCCGACAAACCCGATCCGTCGATGACCTCGAGCAGCGTCAAGGTGTCGCTGTCGCACGTCGGCGGGAAGTGGTTGATCTCCTCGTTCGATCCGGTCTGATCGGCGGCGCACTCGAGATCAGTGCGCCACCATATCCTTCCAACTCGCCGGCCGGGCGCCGGCCAGATCGTCGCGCCGATACATCTTTCCGTCCGGCGCCAGATAGTTCCCGGTGTGCGGGTCGTAGTGCGCGAATCCCAGCGAAGGCTCGGTCCCGGTGCGCGCTGCCGCGGGTGCGTTCAGCCCGGGAATCCTGGGCAGCTCGATCTGCGGTAGCTGTGGCAACGGGGCCGCCGGCGCGGGAGCGGGTGCGGGTGGATTCCACCGCGAATCCGGCGGGATGCCTTGCGATTCCAGATTCGGATCGCGCGGATACGGCCCCACCACCGGCTGGTCCGGCGCCACCGGTTCGTACTCCTGGTCGCTGTTGCAGATCTCGGCTGTCGGAGCCCGCTTACCCGGTTTGCCGGCACACGGGAAGTTGCGCGCACCGCGGACCGCGACGGGCGAATCCTGTGGCAGCTTGCAGTACAGCCCGTCCGGGGTGTCGATCGTGGTGGTGTCCGAGGGCGGCCGCCATGCCGACGGCGGCAGGAAGCCGACCGTACACGCCGGCGGATCCGAGACCCCGCTGATGCGGAAGTCGCCGGGGCCCAACCCCTGTGCGTTCTTGGTGGGTTGTACCGCCTGCACGATCGAGACCTCGGGCGGCAGCAAGACCAGCACCTGTTCCAGCCCGGCGTGATAGGTGACGCCCAGCTGCGCGACCGAGGTCAGATTCGACAACAGCACGGGCAGCGTGAGTTTCACCGAATCCAGCAGTGTCGTCGCCTCCCGCGCCGCACCGGGCCCGGTGTTCAGCAGCGTCCGCATCTGCTCGTCGTCGGTGGCGATCTGTCCCGACACCCCGGCGAGGCTGCGCGCCCAGATCCTGATCGCATCGGCCGAGCGGTCCTGCGAGTCCATCAGCGGCTCGGCCTTCGCCAGTAGCTCACGGGTGGTGTCGCCGGTCCGGTTCGCATCGGCGGCCACGGTCGCGGCCGAGTTCAGCAGCGACTGCAGGTCGTAGCGGGCGCCGTTCACACCGGTGAACACCTCGTCGAGCATGGTGTGCAGCCGGTCTTTCGGGATACTGCCGACGAGGCTGTCGAGTTCGTCGAGCATCGGTCCCACCGGCTGCGGAACGGTGCTGTCGCGCACGTCGATCACGGATCCATCGTGCAGGTACGGCGGTGCGTCGGTGCGCGGTTGCAGGTCGACGTACTGCTCGCCCACCGCCGACACACTGCGCACCTGCGCGCGCAGGTCGGCGGGAATCTTGTGCCCGCCGTCGATCGACAGGGTCGCCTTCACCGCGTCGTCGGTCAGATCGACGGAGGTGACCTTGCCGATCTGGACCCCGCGATAGGTGACGTTGCCGAATCGGTACAGCCCGCCGGAGGTCGGAAGTTCCAGCGTCACCTTCATGGTGCCGATGCCGGCGAGGGTCGGCAGCCGCATGTACTGCACGGCCATCGACACCATGCCGATGACGGCCAGGATCGAGAAGATCACCAGCTGCGCTCGGACGAATCGGGTGAGAATCATCGGCCGCCTCCGTTCGGATCGGGCGGGTTCACCGGTGCACCCAGCGGGTCGTTGGTCTGCTTGCCGTAGCCGGGGTCGCCGACCATGGCCTGCAGCACGGCATTCGGATCACCCAGAGGCGTGCCGAGCAGCAGTTCGCGCCGCAACCGCGGCACCGTGAGGTCGATGGTGGCGAACAGATTGACGTAGTCGCCGCGGATGCCGTGGTCGATGCCGTACTGCCCGTAGGGGAACACGGTGAGGAAGGAGACCGCACCGTCGATCTTCGACCCCACATCGGCCAATTCCCGCAGCGTCGGTTCGAGGTTGTGCAGATTCGTCAGCAGATCAGCCTGCACCTGCGAGATCACCCCGGTCGCGGTGTCGCTGAAGGTGCGCAGTTTGTCCAGTGCGGTGGTGATGGTGGGCCGCTCGGTGAGCAGCACCTCTAGCGCGGGCCCGACCCGACGCAACGTGTCGCTGACGGTATCGCGTTGCCGGGCAAAGGTTTCCGCCATCCGATTCAGACCGGTCACGGTGGCGAGCAGATTGTCGCGCTGCTGATCCAGCACGGTCATGAACGCGTCCAGGCGCGGAATCAGGTCGTGGATGGCGCCCTCGCGACCGGAGAACGCGGCGTCGAGATTGTGGATGATGTCGTTGATCTGGCCCATCCCGCCGCCGTTGAGCACCACCGACAGCGACGCCAGGGTCTGTTCGGTCGACGGATAGGTCGAGGTCCGGTTCAGCGGCACGGTCGCCCCGGGCTGCAGGCGCCCGCTCGGCGCCTGTCCGGCCGGCGGATTCAACGCCAGGTGGGTCGAGCCGAGCAGACTGGTCTGCCCGATGGTCGCCGCCACATTCGCGGGTACGACCACATCCGGTTTCACCGAGACGTCCACGACGGCGTGCCAGCCGTGCACGGTGATCGACCCGACGCTGCCCACCACCACGTCGTCGATCATGACCGGCGAATTCGACACCAGCGTACCGACATTCGCCATTTCGACGTGGTATGTCGCGGCGTCGGAGCCGCGGCCGGGGGCCCCGGGCAGCGGCAGCGAATCCACGCCGCGCCAGCCACATCCGGTGACGGTGACCAGTGTGCACGCGCACAGAACCAGCAGCCGCGCGATCATGACGGTGGCCTCCCCCAGGGCTGGAGTAGTTCGGTGACCGACGTCGGCGCCGACGGGCCGGGTTGCTGTCCGACGATCTTCGGCACCAGATCGGGTTCGCTGTAGATCACGTTGTTCGGATCCGGCGCCGGCCCGGTCGCCGGGCTCACCGGGAAGGGCAGATAGTTGAAGCTGAGCAGGGGCAGGATCGGGCCCAGATACTGGCGGCACTTCTCCCCCGATTCCGCGGCTGTCGCGTTCTCGATACTCGCCACCCCGGCGCAGATGAACTGCATCGGATCGGAGAAGTTGTTGAGCTCGAAAACCCCTGCCTCCGTGCCGGTGTCGGGGTTGTAGATGTGATAGAAGTTCGCGATGCTGTTCGGCGCGATATGCAGCAGATTCTCCAGATCCGCGCGATGATCCACCAGATTCTGGGTCACGTTCGCCAGCCGCTGCACCTGTTCACCGGCCTTCGCGCGGTTCTCGGAGACGAAGCGCTGGACCTCGCCCACCGCGACCGACAGTTCACGCAGCGCGGCGTCCAGATCGGATTTGCTGTCGTCGACCACGCTGGACAGCGTCGCGAGCCGATTCTCGAACTGGACGATCTCGGTACCGCTGCCCTTCAACGCGTCCACGAAGGTCTGCAGATTCTGCAGGATGTCGACGATATTGCCGCTGCCGTCGGCCAGGATGCGCCCCACCGCGGACAGCTGGGCCAGCATCTGCCGCAACTTCTCCCCGTTGCCGTCGCTCAATGCTGTGGCGGTGCTGTCGACGAACCGGCCCATCGAACTGCCCGCGGCGTCGCCGCCGGGACCCAAACCCGTTGCCAGCTTGGTCAATTGGGACTTGATCTCGTCCCATTCCACCGGCACCGCGGTGCGTTCGACCGGGATCACCGCACCGTCGGCGAGCGTCGGGCCGCTGGTCCGATACGCGGGCGTCAGCTGGACGTAGCGGGCCGCGACCAGGCTCTGCGCGACGATCACCGCGCGCGCGTCGGCGGGCACCCGGATATCACGGTCGACGGCGAGCACCATCTCGGTGGTCGTCCCGCGCGGGGTGATCGATCGGATGTGCCCCACCTTCACCCCGGCGACACGCACGTCGTCGCCGGGGTAGATGGCGGTCGCGGTGGTGAATATCGCGGTGAAGTGCCTGGGCCCGAACAGTTCTCGATAACCGATCACGCCGCCGGTCACCACGACCGCGACGATCACCACGGCACCGGCGATCCGGACGATCCATCTCGTACTCATCGCGGCGGCTCCGGATGCGGTAGCGGGAACTGGGCCGGCGGGTTCACGCCGAACGCCCGGTCGATGAAGGGCTGAATATCCTGGCCGTCGATGAGATTCGCGACGTAGGCGTTGTAGAAGCGGCCGCCGGAGACGGCTTCACCCTGTGTCAGTGCGACTTTCGCGTATCCGGGTATGGCCTTGCCGATATTGTCGCGATTCTTCTCGAGCATCGCGGCGATGGAGTTGAGCCGGTCCAGTGTCGGTCCGAGCGCGGCCTCGTTGTCGGCGACCAGGCCGGACAGTTGCTTCGCGACCGCCGAGGTGTTGGCGAGCAGGTCGACGATTTCCTGCCGGCGCTGCGCGAGCACGTCGACCAGCGCATTCGCGTTGAGGATCAGGGTGTTCACCTGCTGACTGCGCTGGGCGAGTACCGAGGTGACCGTGCCCGCGCCGGCCAGCAGCTGCCGCAGCGATTCGTTGCGGCTGTTGATCGTCTTCGACAATTGCGTCAGCCCGTCGAATGCCGGACCCACCTGCGGTGCGATGTGGTTCAACGTCGAGGACAGCATGTCGAGGGAACGGTTGAGTGAATCGATGTCGATCGCCGAGGTCTTGGTGCTCAGATCACCGACGGCGTCGGTCAGCGAATACGGCGAGGAGGTGCGCGACGACGGAATGGTGTCGAGAGAGCGCATCCGGCCGGATCCCGCGGACACGACGGTGAGATCGCGCTTACCCAGCAGCGAACTGGTCTTGATGTGGGCCGAACTGTCGGCGCCGAGCCGGATGGTCGAGTCCACCGAGAACACCACCAGCGCATCCCCGTTGTGCAGCGCCACCTTCTGCACCGTGCCGACCCGCACGCCCGAGACGATCACATCGTCGCCGACGGCGAGCCCGGCCGCCTCGCCGAACAGCGCCTGGTAGCGCACGGTGGTGCCCCATGCCATGAACTTCTGCGACTGCAGGCCGATCAGGATGACGCACACCATCATCACGATCCCCACCAGCCCGGGACGTAACAGATGACCGCCGCGATACTGCAGCATTACGGTGCGCACCTCCCCGTCTCGGTTTTGATCCAGGGCAGCTGGACCACCTGCCCGGACTGATCGCTGACCCGAATGGTCAACGCGCACACGAAGTATTGGATGAAGTTGCCGTAGGAACCGGTGCGCACCATCTTCCGGAAGTTCTCCGGCGCCCGCTGCAAGGCGTAGTCGACTTTGTCCTTACCGTCGTCCACGGCCGGAGCCAGCCGCGCGAGCTGGTCGACGGTGTCGGCCAAGGGGGCCCGGCTCTGCGTGAGAAGGTCGGCGACCGAGGCGGTTCCGCGGTCGAGCGCGTCGATCGCGGAGCCGATCGGATCGCGGTCCTGCGACAGCTGGGTCACCAGTCGCTCGAGGCGGTCGATGGCGTCGGAGAACTGGGTGCCGTTGCTCGCGAGGGTGTCCATGACCTGATTCAGGTTGTCGATCAACCTGCCCACCACATCGCTGGTGTCGGCGAGCCGGGAGGTGAAGGAGGCGGTCTTGGTCAGCAGCGAATCGACCGTGCCCTCCTGGCCCTGCACGATCTGCACCAGCGACCAGGTGAGCGAGTTGACCTCCTGGGCGTTCAGGCCCTGCAGCACGGGTTTCAGGCCGCCGAGCAGCAGGTCGAGATCCAATGCGGGCGTGGTCCGTTCGAGCGGGATGCGCGCGCCGGGTCGCAGAGTCGCGGTCGATCCCGGACCGTCGGTCAGCTCGAGATAGCGGTCGCCGACCAGATTCAGATAGCGGATGGCGGCCTTGGTGCCTCCGGTGAGCACGATGTCGCGGTCCGCGTCGAAGGTCACCACCACCCGCTGATCCGGGCGCAGCGTCACCCCCTGCACCCGTCCCACCTCGACACCGGCCACCCGCACACTGTCTCCGGAACGCAGTCCCGACGAGTCGGTGAATTCCGCCGAATAGCCGTTGGTGGAACCGGTGCGGTACTGGCCGAAGACCAGGACCAGGAATCCGGAGAGAACCACCATCACCAGCGCGAAGGCGCCGAATTTCAGCAGCGGTGTGTCCCGTTGTCTCATCGTGGACCTCCGGCGGTGGGATCGACGGCGCCGAACAGCACGCTCTGCAGCAGATCCGGATTCACGCGCAGGGTGCGGTTGGTATTCGGGAACGGCACGGCGCCGTCGTCGACCACCACGAACTTGGGCTTGCCGTTGTAGGGCACCGGCAGCACCGAACACTGCGGACCACCGGACGCCGCGACCTTCGGCAGATCACGCGGATACCGATACGGTTCCGCGCCCCACAGGAAGTTGACCGTGAGGCCCATACCCGGAACCTGCACCGGTTTCACATTGTCCATATAGTCCAGGCCCTCGATCGAACACTTCAGCGCCGGCGCGTATTCGGCGGCCAGATCGGTGGTGGGCACCAGCAGGTGCAGCATCGAGGCCAGCGGCGCGCCGTTGTCGCCGAGCACCTGATTGCCGACATCGGCCAGGCCGATCGCATTGACCAGCAGTGCGTCGAGATTCGCCTGTTCATCCACCACGGTCCGGCTGATCGTGGTGGCATTGCGCGCGGTGGACAGCAGATCCGGGGCGGTGTCGCCGTAGGAGGCGGCGACATTCGGTCCGGCGGTGATCTCTCGGCTCAGTGCGGGCAGCGCCGGCTGGATCTTGGCCAGGAACGAGTCGAGATCGGTGAGCATCTGCCCGACCTGTTCGCCGCGGCCGTTGGTCGCACCCGCGATCGCCCCCAGCGTCTCGTTCAACTTCTCCGGTTCGATCTGCCCCAGCACCGCGGTCAATCGCTCGAAGATGGTGTTGATCTCGACCGTCACGTGTCCGGAGTCGAAGATCTGGCCGGCGTGGATCGAGGTCGCGGATTTCTGTGCGGGCGGCAGGAATTCGATGAATTTGGCGCCGAACACCGTGGTGGAGGCGATGTCCACGGTCACATTCGACGGGATCCGTCGCACCTGGTCGGCATCGATCGCCAGCTGGATCGCGGCGAGTCCGTCGGGCCGCTCGTCCACCGCGGCCACTTTGCCCACGGTCACCCCGCGCATCTTCACCTTCGCGTCGGGATACATGACCAGGCCCGCGCGCGGTGACAGGACGGTGACCCGCACGGTGTCGGCGAATCCGCCGCGGAACATGACTACCGCCAGGGCGACCACCCCGGCGATCGCGGCGATCGACAGCAGACCCACGATCGGACGTAAAATGTTGCGCAGCACGGCTTCTCCCCTAGCCCGACAGGTTGAAGTTGCCGTTGGAGCCGTAGATGGCCAGCGAGACCAGCAGAGTGACCGAGACGACCGCGATCAACGAGGTCCGCACCGCGTTGCCGACCGCGATACCCACGCCGGAGGGCCCACCGGCGGCGAAGAACCCGAAATAGCTGTGTATCAACAGGATCGTGAGCGCCATGAGGATCGCCTGCACGAACGACCACACCAGATCGAGCGGATTGAGGAAGGTGGTGAAGTAGTGGTCGTACAGCCCCGAGGACTGGCCGAGCAGGAAGACGGTGGTGACCCGGCTGGCCAGGAAGGACGCCACCACCGCCAGTGAGTACAGCGGGGTGATCGCGATCATTCCGGCCACGATGCGGGTGCCCACCAGATAGGCGATCGGCTCGATCGCAATGGATTCCAGCGCGTCGATCTCCTCGTTGATCCGCATGGCGCCCAACTGCGCGGTGGCTCCCGCGCCGAACGTCGCGGCCAGTCCGATGCCGGCCACCACCGGCGCGGAGATGCGCACATTGATGAAGGCCGACAGGAATCCGGTCAACGCCTCGATGCCGATATTGCCCAGCGAGCTGTAACCCTGCACGGCCAGGGTGCCGCCGGTGGCCAGGGTGAGGAATCCGACGATCACCACGGTGCCGCCGAAGACCGCGAGAGTGCCCGAGCCCATGCTGAATTCGGCGATGAGCCGGATGGTTTCCTTCTTGTAGCGCCAGGCGGCGAACGGCGCGCCGAACAGCGCTCGCACATAGAAGAGGGTGTGATCACCGATGTTGCCGAGGCTTTTCACCGGCCGGCGCGCCCGCCGCACGGCACGCGGATATCTCGCTTCCAGTACCACAGCCGTTCCCCCTCATCTGGCCGTCATCTGGATGCCGATCGCGGTCACGACGACATTGATCACGAACAGCGCCATGAAGGCGTAGACCACGGTTTCGTTCACCGCGTTGCCCACGGCCTTGGCGCCACCGGAGACGATCAGCCCGCGATAACACGCGATGAGGCCGGCGACGAGGCCGAACAGCAGCGCTTTGACCGCCGAGATCACGACTTCGTTCAGCCCGGTCAACAACGTGATGCCGTTGGCGAAGGCACCGGGGTTGACGTTCTGCACATAGATCGAGAAGACGTAACCACCGGCGATACCGATGATGCAGACCAGACTGTTCAGCAGCAGCGCGACCAGCCCCGAAGCGAGCATGCGTGGCGTGACGAGTCGCTGTACCGGATCGATGCCGAGGACCTCCATGGCATCGATCTCCTCGCGGATGGTCCGCGAGCCCAGGTCCGCGCACATCGCGGTGGCGCCGGATCCGGCGACGATCAGCACGGTCACCATGGGCCCCACCTGGGTGACCGCGCCGAATGCCGCGCCCGCGCCGCTGAGATCGGCCGCACCCAGCTCGCGCAGCAGGATGTTGAGGGTGAAGCTCACCAGTACGGTGAACGGAATCGCCACGAGCAGGGTCGGAATCAGCGACACCCGTGCCACGAACCAGGATTGCTCCAGGAATTCGCGGGTCTGGAAGGGGCGGCGGAAGGCGAATTTCACCGCATCGGCGGACATGGCGAACAGCCCGCCGATGGTCTGCAGCCCGCCCGCCGAACGGCGGGACATATTCCGGGACCAGCTGGGCAGAGTTATCGCCATGCCGCCACCTCCCGGAGCCCCGCTGCGTCGCGACAACCTCGCGGAAATCGCATTCTCAGTTTCGATAATGCTACATCCGCGAGACAAGAACGCAATAGCTATTGCGAGTAGGTAGCGTTTCGGATCACCAGCGGTTACGCGCCTCTTCCGCCCAGCCGGTGAGGCCGTCCAACTCCACCCAGTCCCCGTCGTCGGTGCGGGCGCGGCCGGTGAAGTGCCCGAAGCACTGATGAGTGTCGTTGGACAGCACACCCAGCGCGGTCCGGGATTCGCGCACATGGAAGGGAGTGAACTCCACGGCGACGCGAGGACCGCGAATCTGCCACGGCCGCAACCAATCCCGGCGGTCGTACACCCATTCCAGCTCGTCGCCGATCTTGTGCAACCGGCCGCTCACGAAAAGCGCGTTCTCGGTCGCACCCGTGCCGTCGGTCCACCTGCCGCCGAGCTGGATCGCGGTCTCGCGACCGCAGCCGGCGGCCCAGTTCCACGCGATCGAGTACGGCCACTTCCCGCGTCCGTGATCGAGGACGGCGAATCCGTCGTCGATCACGTAGGCGATGCCGTCCACGGTGAGGGTGCCCGAGACCGGGCGGCCGAGATCCTTCACGGTGTACTGGAAGCGCCCGGCACTCCAGGGCACCACGACACCCAGCGATTCGTGTCCCGCCGGCAGCCCGGCCGTCAGATCGATGTCGATTCGCGGAGTGGCGGCGTGAATCCTGGTGCCGCCCGGATCGTTTCGCAGTTCGATGATCAGATCGCCGGCATGTCCGGACGCGGTACCGACGCCGCTGCGGTCGGGAAGGTGCACACCGCGGGCGAACGGCGTCACCACATCCTTGACGATCTCGGTGCCGTTCGCCCGGTCGAACAGGTAGATCCCTTGCAGCCCGGCGTAATCCAGCGACGTCAGCACGATTCCGATGATGTGGTCGGGAGTGACGATGCCCCAGTACTCCCATCGCTTGGTGCGACCCCAGCCGCGCAGATTCGCCCGGTGCAGCGGGCGGCGCGTCCAGCCCACCGCGTCGGGGTTCAGCCGGCCCCGCGGCGTGCACAGATCGACGCTCGCGGTGATCTCGCGCTCCGCGGTCACCCATTCGGCCATCGTGGCCCTCCTTCGCTGCCGCGGTCGCCGTCGACCGCGGTCGATCCATTGTCGCGGCCGGGCCGGTCATCACGAACGGGCCACGCCTGCGACGAGGCGATGACCGGCGAGCATGTCCGAGGTCATGCTGGATGTGTTGCGCCTCCGGTAGCTCTGAGTATGCTCATTAATGAGCGCACTCATTAAGGCGGGCCGATGGGAGGTGTCGAGTGGCGGATCCCCAGCAGAATCAGCAGGTCGGGCGGCGGGCGCGCAATATGCGCGCGAAACAGAGCCGGATCTTCGAGGTGGCGGCGCGGTTGTTTGCCGAACGCGGATTCGCCGCGGTCACCACCCAGCAGATCTCCGACCGGGCCGATATCGCCGCGGGCACCCTCTTCCGCTACGCCTCGTCCAAGGGGCAGTTGCTGCTCATGGTCTACAACGAGGACTTCCGGTCGGCACTCGAGACAGGCGCTCGCCGCGCCCGCGACATCGCCGATCCGGTCGGTGCGATCACGGCGCTGCTGCGGCCGATTCTGGTCGCGGCCGCGCGCAATACCGAGAACACCATCGCCTACCAGCGCGAATTGCTGTTCGGGCCGCCCGAGGAGACCTATCGCGAACAGGGCCTGGCGTTGGTGGCGCAGCTCGAGGCGGTCCTCGCCGAGATCCTGCTGACCGCGGTCGCGGGCTCCGGCGAGCCCACGGCCGCGCAGCGGGAGGCGGCGCGTGTGGCGGGCCGCGGTCTCTTCGCGGTCCTGCACATGGCGCTGGTGCGCCCGTCCACCGGCGTACATCCCCACCACGATCCGATCGCCGATCTGCACGCCCAGATCGCCCAGCTCGTCGCCGGTTTCCGCAGCGCCGCGGTCTCCGGAACCTGAAAACCACCAGCGCGGGCCACGGCCCGCAGAACGGAGTCGACATGTCCGCGACGATTCGCAAGGTGAGCGTCCTCGGGACCGGAGTCCTGGGATCCCAGATCGCCTTCCAGACCGCCTTTCACGGTTTCGAGGTGACCGCCTACGACATCAATGACGAAGCGTTGACCGCCGCGCACGAGCGCTTCGACAAACTCGCGGCCACCTACCGCGAGCAGGTACAGGGCGCGGGCGACGGCAAGGCCGAGACCACCGCGGCGGGCATCACGCTCACCAGTGATCTCGGCGAGGCCGCGCGGGACGCGGATCTGATCATCGAGGCGGTGCCGGAGATGCTGTCGATCAAGCAGGACACCTATCGCCGGCTCGGCGAACTCGCGCCCGAGCACACCATCTTCGCCACCAACTCCTCGACGCTGCTGCCCAGCGATATGAAGGACGCCACCGGCCGCCCGGACCGCTTCCTGGCCCTGCACTTCGCCAATCAGGTGTGGCAGTTCAACACCGCCGAGGTCATGGGCACCGAGGACACCGATCCGACGGTGTATCGGGCCGTGGTCGAGTTCGCCGAGGCCATCGGCATGGTCCCGATCGAATTGCACAAGGAGAAGGCCGGTTACGTCCTCAATTCGCTGCTCGTGCCGTTCCTCAACTCGGCGATGGCGCTGGCGGCGGGCGGCTACGCCGAGCCGAAGGCGGTCGACGAGACCTGGCGCATCGGCACCGGCGCACCCGCGGGCCCGTTCCAGATCCTCGACATCGTCGGTCTCACCACGCCCTACAACATCCTGGTCAACAGCGGCGAGGACGGCCAGAAGCTCGCGCAGTGGCTGAAGTCGCAGTACATCGACAAGGGCAAGCTCGGCCTGGCCAGCGGCGAGGGCTTCTACCGCTACAACGCGTAAGCGGTTGGAGCACAGACATATTCGGAGGTGTTCAACGCCGGCAGGTGATAACCGGTGCTCAGTCGCGGGAATCGGGCGACGGCCGGTCCCCGCGTCGGCCCGCGAAGGTGGACAACAGTTCGCGGGCTTGTTCACCGCCGTCGAGCAGCCGGGCGGTGCGGCGCGCGATACGCCAGCCGTCGGATTCGCGGCGCAGTTCGAGGCGGTGCACGCTCGCGCGCAGGACCTGGTAACCCTCCGATTCGCGGTGTACCAGTAGCGATTCGAACACCGCGAGCGCCTCGTCGCCGTCGACAGCGATGCGCGCCGGACCTTGGAAGTGCGCCGACCCGGCCGTGATGAGCGTCCGATGTGCGGACGAGTCCACCATCGCGCGCACCTGGTCACGCCCCCGCATCTGCCAGCCCTCGACGTCGTATTCGCCGTCGGCACACCATAATTCGGCCGTCGCCTCCGCCTGTCCGGCGTCGACCAGCGGACCGTAGGAGGCGATGATGCGCATGATCGCCAGTTCGTCCTCGACCCGCCGCAATCGGCGCAGAATGTCCGTGAGCTCGATCTCGGTCATCTCGTCCTCCTCCGGCCTCATCGGTTCACGAGTTCGGTCAGTGCCACCAGCTGATCGCAGTAGTGTTCGGCCGAGTTCGCGGTGACGGCGCATCCGGCCAGTGTGGCACCCGCATCCGCGAGGGTCGCGAGCCGCCGCGTCACCCGGTCCGGCTCACCCAGCGGGTCGAGCGGTCCGGTGGGGAGTACGACCTCGAAGCCGGGTGGCGAATCGACCTGCGAGAGCATCGTCTTCAGCTCCGCCATCGGCAGGCCGAACGGCATCCATCCGTCGCCGAAGCGGACCGCACGGCGCAATGAGCGCATGGTTCGCCCGCCGACCCAGATCGGAACGCGGGCCTGCACGCCGGCCGGTTCGACGATCAACTCCGAGAAGCTGTAATGCGTTCCGGCATAGGAGGGTTCGCGCACACCGAATGCGGCACGCAGCGCGGCGATCGCATCGTCGGCCTGCTCTCCGCGTCCCTCCCACGACGCGCCCAGCAGCTCGAATTCCGCACGCAGAGAACCCACTCCGACGCCGAGAACGACCCGCCCGCCACTGATCCGGTCCAGGGTGCCGTAACGCTTGGCGATCTCGAGCGGGTGGTGATACGGCAGCACCAGCACCGAGGTGGCGAGCCGGATTCGCGTGGTGCGGGCGGCCAGATACGACAGCGTGGCCACCGGATCCCAGTAGGTCGCGCCGCGCGAGGCGGCCACCGCCGCGGGGACCGCGGTGTGTTCACTGCAGGTGAGATGGTCGAATCCGAGCCGATCGGCGGTCTCGGCGATGCGGGCGAGTTCCGCCATGCCGGCGTCGGCCTCCCACGGCGAATACTGCCCGGGAAACCGCACCACGATCGGCGACGAGAGGGCCAGTCGCAACGGCGCGGTCATCGCGGATCCGGTTCGGCGCCGATCAGCTTCTGCATCCGGCGATGCCCGCCGAGCACGATCGCCGCCCGGTCCGGACCGCTGCTGCGCGCGGCCGTCTCGGCATTGCCGCCCGCGACGAACACCGGGCCGTTCGCCAACTGCTCGAGCCCTTCGCGCGCCACATCCGCGGGTTCGGCCACGAGCATTCCGGGAATGTCGAAATTCAAGCCCGCCCGTGCCATCGCCGGCGTCCGCGTCACCCCGAGTACCAGATGCAGCACATCGACGTGGTGTTCCCGCAGTTCCAGCCACAAGCTCTCGGCGAAGATCCGCAGATACGCCTTGGAACCGCCGTAGACGGTGTGGCGAGCCGAACCGCAGTATCCGGTGAGCGAGCCGACCAGCACGATGCCGCCGCGGCCCCGCGCGCGCATACCGCGCCCGAAGTGGTGGACCAGCGCCAGCGGCGCGGTCACGTTCAGCGCGTTCATGGTGGCGAAGGCCTCGAGGTCGCCGTCGAGGAATTCGGCGCTGTGGGTGTTGGCTCCCGCGTTGTAGACGAGCAGGCCGACCTCCACGTCGGCCGTGGCGGTCGCGACCCGGGCGGCTGCGTCCGGCGCGGTGAGATCCACCGCCAGTGTCCGCACCTGGACACCACGCGCGGCGACTCGTTCGGCGGTCTCGGCCAGCGGGCCCTCCCGCCGCGCCAGCAGCACGATGTTGATTCCCGCGGCGGCGAGCCGGTCGGCGAACTCCGCGCCGACCCCCTCCGAACCGCCGGCGATGACTGCCCACGGCCCGTAGCGGTGCGGATCGATGATGTCGTTCGGTTCTGCGGCCATGCCGGGACGGTAACTGACACACGTTTCGGTCCGGCGCGCGCTCCCGCTCACCGGACACCCGGCCCCGCGGAGAAAAGCACTGCTCAGGGTGAAATGAACGCTGTTCACTAAATTGCCGAAAGATACTGCGGCGCAACGTTTTCAGTTCGTGATCATGTCGATCGATCACACGACGCATTCGCCAGAATTTTCGAACATGGTCGCCGAGCAGCGTTTTCACGGAAAGAGACCCCCTCGGCATCACATTCCTTTCATTTCGAAAACTCGCCGTGAAACTTCCATTTCGAAGCCGCCGGACGGCGCGAACACTTCGGGTAGCGCACCCTCGAGGTCGGCGTTATGCTCGTGCGCGAATTTCGAAAACGTCTGGCGGTCCGCATATTCGAGCCAGCCGTGCACAGCGGAAGGTGGGGGAAACTGTGCCGTCTCCGCACGGGTGGATGTGGATCCGGAAGTATCGATAGTGATCTATTCATTGAATACGCAGCAGCCGCCCTCCGGCGCCCCATCCCGGCCACCGCGACGGCTACCGGCTTTCCTGCTTCCCGCGACGATCTGCGTCCTCACCGGCGCCGTGGCCTGCCTCGCCGTCCTCCGGTTCGCGCCCGATACCGCACGGGTGGCATTCGCCATCGCCGCCGGCGCCGCGGGACTGCTCCTCGCCGTGACGTCGGGATGCGCCGCGCACTACCGTGACCAGGCGATTCACTATCGCGAAGCGAACGACCGGGCCGAGCGCGCGGCCGCCACCTACGTCGCCGAGAGCGAGGCGCGCCTGGCCGCCGCGCACGACACCGCGTCCGCGGCGGGGCGGGAGGCGCACGGCAGCGAGAACCGCCGGGTGGCCGCGATGGCCGCGTTCGCCGGTGCGGCCGGGCGTATGCAGGCCATAACCACCTCGATGCTGGCCGAACTGCGCGAGATGGAACATCGGCACGCCGATCCGTCGGTACTGGCCGATCTGCTGACCCTCGACCACCGCACGGCACAGGCCGGACGCCTGGCCGACAGTATCGCGGTGCTCAGTGGCGCGCGATCGGGCCGCCGGTGGGCGAAACCCATTGCGATGGAATCGATTCTGCGCGGCGCCATGGGCCGCGTCGCGGGCTACCGCCGGGTGCGCCTGCGCGCGGTCGCCGAAATCGCGATCGCCGGTCATGCCGCCGAGGGAGTCATGCACGCGCTGGCCGAACTGATCGACAACGCGTGCAACTTCTCCCCGCCCACGACCGAAGTCCACGTCTATGCCGCCGAAGTGCCGGCCGGCGTCGTCGTCACCATCGAGGACAGCGGACTCGTGATGAGCGAAACCGCCCTGCGCCGCGCCGAACAGGCGGTATCGGGCACCGTGGCGGGCCGCGGATCCGACACCGATCTGTCCTCACTGACCGGCACCCGGCTCGGGCTCGCCGTGGTCGGTAATCTGGCCCGCAAACACGCGCTGACCGTGTCGTACCGCCCGTCGGCGATCGGCGGCACGGCGGTCGTCGTGGTCGTTCCGCGCGATCTGACCACCCGTCTGGATCGCTCCCCCGGCTCCACCGCGACGATCGAACTGCCGCCCGCGGCCCGACCGGTCACCCCGGCCGCCCTTCCGGCGAGTCCGTTCGAGCCGCCCCTGACCGGCGACACCGAACCGGCCGCGTCCACGCCGAACACGGAACAGCCTGCCGCCCAATCGGTTCCACCCCTCGAACGATCGGCCGAGCCACTGCCGAAGCGCCGCCGCGGCAGCACCCTCGCCGCCGTGCATCCCGACGGCCTGCGCCCCACCGCCGCCGAGAATTCCGCCTATCCGCCCGCGCGCCCCTCGGCCCTGGGCGCCTTCCAGCGCGCGGTCTCGGCCCCGGATTCCCCCTCCCCTTCGATTGCCCTGGAGAACGATCGGTGACCACTTCCGTACCGGCACACCTGGATTGGCTACTCGACCAGCTGCTGGCCCGCACCCCGCACAGCCGCCACGCCCTGCTGCTGTCCAGCGACGGTCTCAAGATCTGCCACACCCCGGAACTGTCGGTGGACAAGGCCGATCAACTGGCCGCGATCGCGGCCGGTATCCAGAGCCTCTCGCACGGCGCCTCGGTCGAATTCGGCGACGGGCGCAGTGGGGTGCGGCAGTCGATGACGGAGTTCTACGGCGGCATCCTGTTCATCGTCGAAGCCGGGCTGGGAGCCCATATCGCGGTCGTCGCCGATGCCGAGGCCGATGCCGGGCTGGTCGGCCACAACATGAGCGAACTGGTCGAACAGCTCGGCGAACACCTGTCCGCCGCGCCGCGCGGCCCGCGCCCGTGAGGCGGCCGCGATGACCAGGCCGGGCCGTGACGACTCCCCGGACCGGCTCTACACCCTCACCGGCGGCCGCAGCCACCCCGATACCGACGCCTTCGATCTGGTGACGCTCGTGGTGGCCGAATCCGCTCCGGTCCCCGGTATGCAGTCCGAACAGGTCGCGATCCTCGAGATCTGCCGGGCACCGACCGCCGTGGTCGAGATCGCCGCCGAACTGCGGCTGCCGGTCGGCATCACGATGGTTCTGCTGGCCGACCTGCTCGACGCCGGCAAGATCACCGTGCGCCACCCGCGCTCCGCCCCCGCGTGGGAGCCGTGGAAAGCCTTGCCCGACACCGAAATACTGGAGAAGGTGCTCGTTGGACTCCGCAACCTCTGATCCCCGCCGCACCGGAGTCGGCGACCGTCCCGCCCGGGCCCAGGCCCCGCTGGCCGATACCGTCCGGCACGGGCTCAAGGTCGTCATCGTCGGCGGTTTCGGCGTCGGCAAGACGACCATGGTCCGCGCGGTCAGTGAGATCCGGCCGCTCGACACCGAAGCGACGATGACCTCGATGGGCATCGGCATCGACGATCCCACCGGCGCACCGGCCAAATCCACCACCACGGTCGCCTTCGACTTCGGCCGCATCACCATCGACGCCGAACACGTCCTGTATCTGTTCGGGGCTCCCGGACAGGAGCGCTTCTGGTTTCTGTGGGACCGGCTGTTCACCGGCGCGCTGGGCGCGATCGTGCTGGTCGACCCGCGCCGGATCACCGATTCCTGGTATGCGATCGACCGGCTCGAACATCAGCAGACACCGTTCGTGGTGGCGTGCAACATCTTCGGGCCCACGAGCCACGACGACACCCAACTGCGCGCGGCGCTGGATCTGGATCCGCACGTGCCGATGGTGGCATGCGATGCGCGCTCGCGGGATTCGGGTAAGCGAGTGCTGATCGCCCTCGTCGAACATCTGCACGCCGCCGGTCTGCGGGCCGCCGCCCGGGGGGCCGCTCGATGAACGCGCCGCAGCCCGGCCTCACCACCGGGGGTTGCCCGGTGTCGCCCACCGATCCGGTTCCGTTGAGCGGCCCGCGTTTCCACACCGACCCGCACGAGTTGTACCGGGAGATGCGCCGCACCCACGGCCCGGTGGTCTCGGTGGTACTGCCCGGCGGGATTCCGGCCTGGCTGGTGATCGGTTATCGCGAAGTGCACCAGGTCACCAGCGACGGGGAACTGTTCCCGCGCGACGTGGCGTGCTGGAACCAGTGGCCGAACATTCCGGAGGACTGGCCGCTGCTGCCCATGGTCGGCCGTCCGATGCCCTCGATCTATTTCACCGCCGGAGCCGAACATCTGCGGCATCTGGCCATGGTCGAGCCCGCGCTCGAACAGGTCGACCCGTTCGGATTGCGCAGGGCCTGTGAGGATCTGGCGGATCGGCTGATCGACCACTTCTGCGGGCGCGGCCACGCCGACCTGATCGCGGAATACGCCGAACCGCTGCCGGTACTGGCCTTGGCGTGGGTGATCGGTTTCCCCGACGAGCAGGGCGCGGATCTGGCCTGGACGATGAAGACGCTGGCCGACGGTGGCGCGGAGGCGCAGGCGGCCTACGGCCGGTTCGCCGACCATATGCAGCGACTCGTCGCGATGAAGAAGGCGCGCCCGGGCAACGATCTGACCTCGCGGATGCTGCGTTCGCCCGAACGGTTCAGCGACGAGGAATACGCGCTGGACCTGATGGCCGTCACCGCCGCGGGCCAGCTGCCCACCAGCGACTGGCTGGGGAATTCGGTGCGGCTGATGCTCACCGACGACCGCTTCGCCGCCGCGCTCGGCGGCGGCCGCCACAGCATCGGCCAGGCGATGAACGAGGTGCTGTGGGAGGACACCCCCACCCAGATCCTGGCCGGGCGCTGGGCCTCGCGCGACACCCGGCTGGCCGACAAGACCATCCGGCGCGGCGATATGCTGCTGCTCGGCCTGGCCGGTGCGAACGCCGATCCGCATGTGCGCCAAGACCTTTCCGATTCGCTCGCCCCCGCGCACAGCGGCAACAGCGCGCATTTCGCGTTCAGCTACGGCGAATACCGCTGTCCCTTCCCGGCCCAGCAGATCGCGGAGATCATCGCGCGCACCGGGATCGAAGTGCTGCTGGATCGGCTGCCGGATCTCGACCTCGCGGTCGCCGCCACCGAACTGACTCGCCGGCCCTCGCCGTTCCTGCGCGGAATGACGTCGCTGCCGGTCACCTTCACACCCGTTCGTACCGTGGGAGGTACCCCGTGAATGCCAGTTGCCCGCATGCCGCACCGCTCGTGATCGATCCGATGGTCGGCGACCTCGCCGGGGAGACCGCCCGATTACGCGATGCCGGACAGCTGACCCGCATCGAACTGCTGGGCGTCCCGGCCTGGACCGTCACCGGCCACACCCTGGCCCGGCAGCTGCTCATCGACCCGCGACTGGTCAAGGACATCAACTCCTGGTCGCTGTGGCGCGACGGCGTGGTCACCCGGCAGTGGCCGCTGATCGGCATGATCGATGTCGGCGTGTCGATGTTCACCGTCGACGGCCCCGAACACCGCCGCCTGCGGATCAAGACCACCCAGGCGCTCACCGCGCGCCGCCTGACCGCGCTGCGCCCGTTCATCGAATCGACGGTCGCCGCCCTGCTGGACGATCTGGCCGCCGCTTCCGGCGACGGTACGGCCGACCTGAAATCGGTCTTCGCCTATCCGCTGCCGATGCGCGTGATCAGCGAGCTGATGGGCGTCGACCACGCCGACCATCCGATGCTGCTCGACTGGTACAAGGCGTTCTTCTCCCTGCTCACCCCGCAGGACGAGCGGCTCGCCGTGATCGAGCGGATGGGCGAATACTTCACCGCGATGGTGCGCAAGAAGGCCGCCACCCCGGCCGACGACCTGACCAGCGCGCTGATCCTCGCCACCGACGGCGGCGAACCGCTCAGCGAGGCCGAGGTGGTCGGCAATCTGCAAGCCCTGGTCGCCGCCGGGCACGAGACCACGGTGTCGCTGATCCTCACCACCGTGCGCGCCCTGCTCACCCATCCGGAACAGTTCGCGCTGGTGCGGTCGGGGCAGATCGACTGGGAGACCGCGATCGAGGAGACGCTGCGCTGGGACGGCCCGGTGACACATCTGCTGATGCGCTTCGCGACCGAGGACATCACCGTCGGCGACACCGTCATCGAACGCGGTGAGGGGGTGGTCATGTCGTATCGGGCCATCGGCCGCGACACCACGGTGCACGGCGCCGATGCCGGTGAATTCGACATCACCCGGCCGACGGCCAAGCGGCACATCAGTTTCGGTCACGGCCCGCACATCTGCCCCGGAGCCGCGCTCGCCCGGCTGGAAGCCTCGATCGCGCTGCCCGCGCTGTTCGAACGATTCCCGCAGCTGTCGCTCGCCGTACCCGTGGCGGAGATTCACAACCTTCCCGTGCTGACGCAGAACGATCTGGCACAGTTCCCGGTCCGGCTCGGCGACTGAGTTCCGCGCACGACACCAGGGCCGCGCTACCGGGTTTCTCGGTAGCGCATTGCTATCGTCGATGACCGGCCCAGTCGTGCGCGAAAACTCAACCGAGAAGGGGCGTGATGTTCGGGCAGCTGCGATCGCGCAAACCCGTCGTGCCCGTCCGAACCCTGATTGCCGTTGCGGCAGTGGGGATTTCCGCGACCGCCACCGCGCTCTTCGGTGGCCTACCGCACTCCGGCGCCCCCAGCCTCGCCGGCCGGGAGGACCAGTGGACCGCCGTGCACGACGGTCCGCAGCAATATCCCGATGTCCACGTGGACTCCGATGTGGCGATCCGGATGAGCGACGGGGTGATGCTGAAGGCCGACGTCTACCGGCCGGTCGACGCCTCGGGCGCGGTTGTCGCCCAGCCACTGCCGACCATCGTCAATCTCACGCCCTACACCAAGCTGATGACCGATCTGGTCGGCTCGGCGGTGGAGAATCCGGAACTACAGCCGCTGGTGATGTCGCTGGTGCGGCAGATCAACCTCTCCGGCACCCCGATCAGCAGCTTCGGCGATCTGCTGCACGCCCTCGACGGCGGCACCGTGCCGACCGTCCTCGGCCTGGACCGCAATCTGATCCGCAGCGGCTACACGCTGGTGGTCGCCGATGTGCGCGGCACCGGACAGTCCCAGGGCAAGTGGGAGACCCTCGGCGAGCGGGAACAGCTCGATACCCGCGAGGTGATCGATTGGGCTGCGGCACAACCGTTCTCGAACGGCAAGGTGGCGATGAGTGGCGGCTCGTACGCGGCCATCAACCAGCTGCGCGCGGCGGAGGACGCCCCGGCGGCGCTGCGCGCCATCTTCCCGGTCGTCCCCGGCAGCGATCTCATGCGCGATGTGGTGGCACCGGGCGGCGGCGTCGGCACCACCTTCCTGCCGATGTGGCTCCAAACGGTCAATCAGCTCAAGCTGATCCCCGACCTGAAGTCGATTTTCGACGGAACCTTCGACTGGAAATGGCTCGCCGCCCGCGTGGCGGATCCGGCCACCAATGTGGACCTGCTGGCCCAAGCCCTGTTGACGCCGTCGATGGACAACATGCCGCCCGCCCTCGCGGACGCGCTCGACTCCGGCAGCGACTTCCGCCAGGCCCTCACCGGACATCCGGAACGAGTCACCGTGCCCACCTTCGTCTACGGCGGCTGGCACGACATCTTCGCCAACAGCGCCACCAAGATCTACCAGGCCATCCCGCTGCCGGCCGGGCGGAAACAACTGGTGGTCGGCGACACCTATCACTCCAATCCCGGGGCCGGCACCGGCGTACCCGGCGCCCCGCCGCGGCTCGAGGTGCTGCAGCGAGCGTGGTTCGACAAGTGGCTCAAGGACATCGACAACGGTATCGACGGCTACGGCCCCATCGTGCTGAAGGAACAGGGCGGCGGCTGGGTGACACTGCCGCAGTATCCGCAGCCCGGAGCCGACCACCGCCGGATCTACCTGACGGCCGCGCCCAGCGGGACGACCGATGCGGCGGTGCACGACGGCTCGTTGAGCGCCCAGCCGCCGGCCGAGGTCTCCGCGCTCACCGTGGCGCCGGGGCTGGCGACCCTCTGCTCACGGGACGCGGCCCAGGGTTCGGCCGGTTCGGCCGCGATGCTCGACACCTGCGCCAAGGACTCCCGAGTGGCCGAACACGACGCGCTGACCTTCACCAGCGCCCCGGTGTCCGCGCCGACCGCCATCTCCGGGCCCATCGACATCCACCTCGAGACCGTGCAGGACGCCACCGACGGATTCTGGAGCGCCACCGTCAACGACGTCGCGCCCGACGGCACCTCCACGGCCCTGACCACCGGCCAGCTCACCGTCTCCATGCGCGCCGTCGACGATGCCCGCAGTTCCCGATCCGCCAACGGCGACTACACCGTTCCGTTCCATCTCCTCACCGCCGCGGCGCGGCAGCCGGTGACGCCCGGCGAACCGGTGGGCCTCGACATCGCGGTGATCCCGACCCAGGCGCGGCTTCAGATCGGACATCGGCTGCGCATCGATCTGTTCGCGGCCAACGCGCCCAAGGCCATGCCGTTCCGCCCGATGCTCAACGATTCCGAGCTCAAGCCCCAGCACCTGCGCCTGGATCCGAACGCACCGAGTTACGTCAACCTGCCCACCGATCGGCCCCTCGGCTGAATCACCCGGTGGCCGAGGAACTTCCGAGTCACGCACAGGTGCCGGAACCGGCCGCCGCTCACGGTCGCGCACTCGACGGTCCATAATTACCGCCGGAAGCCGGTGCGCACCGACGTCGCACCGCTCGGCGGGGAGGTGCGGCTGATGTCCGGAGATCAACCACGACGCGCTGCGGGTTCGGTGGAATTCGCGACCGTCGGCCTGGGGTGGGATCCCGCTCACGGCCGACGCTGGTTCGGCGCCCGCCGCACCGCGATCGACCTCAACGCCGCCGCCGTCCTCCTGGCCGGCGACAACCCCGTCGAGGTGGTGTATCACCAGCAGCTGATCTCCGCCGACGGTGCGGTGCGGCTGCTCGGCGACAGCGTCAACGGCGAGGACGAGGGCGACGCCGAGATCATCACTGTCGACCTGACCCGCGTGCGCCCCGAGATCACCGCCGTCGCCGTGGTCGTCACCTGCTACAGCGGACAGACCTTCGCCGATATCGACAACGCGCGCTGCCGCGTCACCGGCGCCGACGGGACCGTGCTCGCCGATCGCGAACTCGGCGCCGGCGGCGATACCGGCATGGTGGTGGGAGTGTTCCGCCGCGAGCGCGACGGCTGGGAATTCCGCGAGATCGCCGCCGGAATCACCGCCGCCCACCCCGTCGAAGCGCTACCGCACCTGGCCGGCCTGCTGCGCTGACGCGATCAGTGGACCTGCCGCTCCGCCTCGCCCCAATACTGTTTGCGCAGTTCACGTTTGAGGATCTTGCCCGCACCGGAAACCGGCAGGGCGTCGACCAGCTCGATGGTGCGCGGGGCCTTGTAACCGGCGATCAGCCGCTTGGCGTGGTCGCGGATCTCCTCGACGGTGACGGTGGCGCCGGTATGGCAGACGATCACCGCGTGCACCCGCTCGCCCCACTCCTCGTCCGGGACGCCGATCACCGCGCACGCCGCCACCGACGGATGCGCGGAGACCGCGTTCTCCACCTCGGCGGAATACACGTTCTCGCCACCACTGACGATCATGTCCTTCATCCGGTCGACGATGTAGACGTAGCCTTCGTCGTCCATATAGCCGCCGTCGCCGGTGTGCATCCAGCCGCCCCGTAGGGCCGCCGCGGTCTCCTCGGGCCGGTTCCAGTATCCGAGCATCACATGGCCGCCGCGCACCAGGATCTCGCCGACGGTTCCGCGCGGCACCTCGTTGTCCTCGGCATCGGCGATGCGCACCTCGGCGTGCGGAGCCGCGCGGCCCGCCGAACGCAATCGTCCGGCCAGGTGGTCGTCGGGGCCGAGCAGCGTTGCCACGGGCGACAATTCGGTCATCCCGTAGGCCTGGGCGAAACGCGCCTGCGGGAACGCGCGCATGGCGCGCTCGAGCACGGCCTGCGCGATCGGCGAGGCCCCGTACACGATGCCGCGCACACTGGACAGATCGAACTCGCTCACCCGCGGGTGATCGACGATCATCTGGATCATCACCGGCACCAGCAGCGTATCCGTAACCTGGTGATCGGCGATCGCTGTCATCACCGCGACGGGATCGAAGGCCGGAACCATCACCTGGGCGCCACCCATCATGATCTGGGTGACACAGCCGGCCAGATCGGCCAGATGGAACATCGGCGCGGCATGCAGATATCGGGCGCCGGGCTGTGCCAGATATCCGGTCGACAGGCTGCCCAGACCCGAGATCTGCAGCCCGGCATGGCTGAGCACCACGCCCTTGGGGTGACCGGTGGTGCCGCCGGTATAGAAGATTCCGGCCGGGGCGTCACCACCGCGGCGGGCGTCCTCGACAGGGTCCGCGCCCGCGATCAACTCCTCGTACGACAGCATGCCGTCGGGCGCGGGACCGTCACCGCAGTGGATCACGGTGGCCAGCACCGGCGCGGCCGCCCGCAGCGCCGGCACCATCGCGGCGAAGACGTCGTCGACCAGCAGGACCGCGGTCTCGGAATCCTCCAGCGAATAGGCGATTTCGGCCGGACTCCAGCGAATGTTGACCGGATTCAGCGTTGCCCCGGCCCACGGCACCGCCAGTACGTACTCCAGATACCGGTCACTGTTGAGCGCCAGAATCGCAACCCGGTCGCCCGCGCCGACGCCCAGCTGCCGCAACGCCGCGGCGAGCCGCGCGACCCGGTCGGCGCCCTCGGCGAAGGTGCGGGTGCGATCCCCGCAGATCGACATGACCCCGTCGGGGTTCTGCTGGACGGCCCGGTGCAGGCCCTGAGTCAGATACACGGTCTCTCTGCTTTCTGCCTTCGCTTCGCTACGGCGGGATCTCGGCCCCTTGGCCTCGATTTTTCCTTCCTCCGCTCAGTCGCTGCGCTCCCTCGCTCCGTCAGTCCAAAATCGAGGCGGCCGAGATCCACCGGAGGAACACCGTTGAGTGTCGTGCACCACATCGCGGGCGGCCATGGAGTCCGTGTCGAAGTTCGGGGGCCGCGTTTTGTTGGTTTCTCCAAAGTCGCGTCGTATCCTCGGGCCTGTCATGAGCGAATCGTCCGAGGTCCCGAATTCCCCGCGGCAGCGCTTGCTGGTGCGGATGCGGGCCGAGCGCGACGCCCTCGCCGCCCGCATCGTCGACCGGGCCCGCGCCGACATTCCGGACTACCGCACGATCGAGGCGGCCGATCTGCTCCCGACGACGACGGCGATCATGGACCGGTTGTTCGCCTCCCTCGCCGGTACGGCCGATATCGAGCCGCCCGAGGGCGCTCGGATGACCGACTACGGCCGCATCCGCGCCAACCAGGACGTGTCGATGGAAGCGCTGCTGCGCGCCTGGCGCCTGGCCGAACGGCTGCATCTCGAGACCTTGAGCGCGGTGGCGGCCGAATGCGGCGCCGACGACGCGGTGCTGTTCGAGATCACCAGGGACCTGCTGCGCCTGGTCGACGAGGCCGCGACCTCATTCTCCGACGCCCACCACGAGGTCGAGCGCACCCGGGCCGGTCACGACCGCATCCAGCGCGCGGAATTCACGCGGTCGGTGCTGGCGGGCACGATTTCGGCCACCGAACTGACGTTGGGCATCCAGCGCTACGGCCTGCGCGCCGACGCCGAATACCGGGCCTTCCGCGCCCGCGCCGACGCCGCGCCGCCGACCGAATTCGACCGTCTGCTGCGACCCCAGGGCGCCGATTACGCCTTCCGCACCGTGATCGACGGGGACTACGCCGGATTCACCGACCGCACGATCCACATCCCGGGCACGGCACTGCTGGCGTTCGGACCGCCGCGCCCGCTCGCAGAGGCCCCGCGCTCGTTTCGGCTGGCGGGCCGCGCGCTGGCCACCGCAGCCGCTCTCGGCCACACCGGCACCTGCGAATTCGACGGTCTCGGCCTGCTGCCCGGGGTCGCGGCCGATCCCGAACTGGGCGCCGAACTCGTGCGCCGCTATCTCGCCCCGCTGGGCAGCAGCGGCTCGGCGACGACGCTGATCGATACCGTCACCGCATATCTCGATACCGGTATGCGCATCGAGGCGACCGCCCAGCGACTGATCGTGCATCCCAATACGGTCCGGTATCGCATCGCTCGATTCGAGGAGCTGACCGGGTGCGATCTGCGCCGGGCCCACACCGGCGCACAGGTGTGGTGGGCGATTCAATACGACCGTCTGGTACGGCCTGGCGCAACGAATTTCGCGTCTGCGAATTAGTGAAGTTTCCCCCGAAATGCCGTGCGGTTGCCACGAAGTGGCTTAGGCTCGACCTGCCTCGATAGCTCGAGGCTTGCAGAGCGGGTCGCCATGCCCACAGCGTCCCGCTGTCGCAACATCAGGTCAGATGGGGGCTGCGTCCCCGACAGCCCCCATCGCCCCTGAACAACACCGTAGTGTGAAACATCGATAAATCGAGGGACAGTATGCGCGGATCCCACGCCCCGTCGCCCGCCGAACGATTGCTGGCCGAGATCTACGAGGCCGGTTACACCTCCGTCGATGACTTCATCGATCGACTACGGTTTCGCCCGCGCCACGCGGCGCCGGAGCCGGCCCGCCACGCCGCGGTGATCGACCCGTTCACCGACACCATCGAGCTGCAACTCGACATTCCCGCTTCGGCGAATTCCCTTGCGGGCATGACGCGTTGGTATCCGGAGTTCGATCCCGAGATCGAGGTCGACCCCAGCGCCGACACCACGGAATTCCCCGCGGTGCAGCGCCTCTGGGTCGTCCCGGAACGCCACGCGAGCTGACCGGTTCCCGGCCCGCCCGCTACATCTGCGGCAGCGAATCTCCCTGCACCAGTTCGATATCCAGCTCGACCTTCACCGTGGTGCCCACCGCGGCGACGCCGGCGCGGACGACGGCGTTGTAGTCGATCGCGAAATCGTTGCGGTGCAAATGGGTTTCGGCATGGAAGGCGGCGCGGACCCCGCCCCACGGGTCGGGTCCGGAACCACCGTAGGTCAGGTCCAGCTCCACCGGGCGGCGCTGACCGTGCAACTCCAATTCACCGGGCATCACCCAGGTATCGGCGCCGGTGCGCCGCAATCCGGTTCCGGTGAAGCCGATCAGCGGGTAGTTCTCGACATCGAGGAAGTCGGCCGAGCGCAGATGGTCGTCGCGCATTCCGATTCCGGTATCGATGCTGGCCGCCTTGATCTCGGCGAAACCGGTTGTCTGCTCGAAGTTCCGGGCCACGTCCAGCCGGCCGCCCACCTCGGCGAAGCGCGCCTTGATACTCGCGATACCGAGGTGGCGGGCGGTGGCCACGACCGTGGAATGCACCGGGTCGATGGTCCACGGGCCGGGCGCCGGCGTGCCGACGGAGCTCGCCTCCGACTGCAACGCCACCGCACCCAATTGCCCACTGCCGGAGGCGGATATCCGCGCGATCTGCGCCACCGGCTGGTAGCCGGGGGCGGTCACCACCGCGGTGTGCATACCCGCGGGCAGCGGCTCGGTGGCCGCGGCCCCCGGTCTCGTCGGCCACCGCCCGGGCGAGCTGGCGACCGGTCAGATCGGTCACGGTCAGCAGCGCACCCGGCACCGGCCAGCCATCGGAATTGCGAACCTGTGCGGTCAAACCGCTCATGACAGCTCCGTGTTCTGATCGACACCACTGGGTTCGACACCATTGTGCCGCACCCCGTTCCGTTCTCCGTTCGTCGCGACACCGTTCGTGCCGGCGACTCCGGTGGGCTCGGCGGCCGGGCGAACGCCCTCGTCACCGTCGTCGTAACCCAGCCGGACATCGTGCTCGACCTCGCCACCACCGACGGTGACCCGGCTGGTCACCGGCGGATAACCGCGCGCGACCACCGTGTACTCGCCCTCGCTGAGGTCGGTCAGGACGTACTGGCCGTTCTCGTCGGTGCGAGTGGTCCCGATCGGGGTTCCGGAGCGATCCAGCACCGTGACCTCCGCGTCCAGCACCGCACCGCCGTCGGCGAGCACGGTTCCGGTCAGCACCGCCATCGGCGAGAGTTCGATGTCGTGGTGCAGCAGGCCACTGTCGGGCACGACCAGCGCGGTCGCGCTCGGGCGCATATGTTCGGCCACCGCCACCAGGGTGTAGGTCCCCGAGACCACACCGTGGCAGAGGTAGTTGCCGGACGCGTCGGTCACGGCCGCGCCGACCACCTCACCGCGCAGATCGGTGAGGGTGACGGTCGCACCGGCCAGCGGCTGTCCCGCGCCTGCGGTCCGGACCATACCCGACAGCTCGCCCGAACCCTGCAGGGTCAGATCGAGGCGCTGGGTACGTCCGTCGGCGGTGACGTTCACCGCGGCCGGCTGATGACCGTTCGCCGAGACGATCAGCACATAGCTACCCGCGCCCGGCGGCTCGATCGAATAGCGGCCGCCGCTGTCGCCGGTCGAACGCGAAACCTGATGTCCGCGTTGGTCGATCAGTGTCAGCGCGGCGCCCGCGACCGGTCGGCCGTCGGCCCGCTGCACCTGCCCGCCGATGGCGTGGCCGCTGCCGTGGGAGTTGACGACAGGAGTGTTTGTCATCGCCGAAACCTCCGCAATTCGATGTGATTCGTGCCCGTTGGCCGCGGCGTGCCGACCTGCCGCCGCGGCGGCGAGAACCGGTTCGGGCTCGGAGAGCGCCTGGGCGGCACCCTCCCACACCTGGTTCTCGGCCCACTCGGCTTCGGCCGCCTCGACCGGATCCTTCGGCGCCGGGGCGGGCGCCGAAGCATCCTGCAGCGGAATCTCTTTCATGAACATCATGACGATGCAGGCCAGCAGGGCCACGCCCGCCGCGGCGTAGAAGACGCCGTGCATCGAGTTGGTGAACCCGATCAGGATCGGATCCTTGATCTGCTGCGGCAGCGCGCCGATTCCGGCGGTGTTGGCCTGCAGCTGGTTCAGCTTGCCGGCGTCCAGTCCGGGCGGCAGATGACCGCCGAACGCGTCGGTGATCTTGTGCGGCAGCAGATTGAACAGAATCGTCAGGAAGATCGCCACGCCCAGCGTGCCGCCGACCTGCCGGAAGAAGGTCGCCGACGCCGTCGACACACCCATATCCGACCGCGGACCGGCATTCTGCGCCGCGATGATCAACGTCTGCATACAGCAGCCCAGGCCCAGACCGACCAGCGCGCCGATCGCGAGCACCTGCCACATCGCGCTGTCGAAGTGCAATTGGGCGTAGAGCAGCGCGCCCACGGTCACCAGGAAGGTGCCGACCACCGGCAGGATCTTGTAGCGGCCGGTGCGCTTGACGACCTGACCGGAGATCATCGACCCGATCATGATGCCCAGCACCAGCGGCAGCATCAGCAGACCCGCCTCGGTCGGCGAATAGCCGCGCACCACCTGCAGATACAGCGGCACCATGCTGATCGCGCCGAACATCGCGATACCGACGATGAAGCCACCGATCATCACCACCGAGAAGGTGGAGTTCTTGAACAGCCGCAGCGGAATCAGCGCGGAGTCCTTCATCAGGTATTCCACTCCGATGAACAACACCAGGCCCACCGCGCCGATGGCGTAGCAGATCACCGAACCGCCGGAGCCCCAGCCCCACGTGCGGCCCTGTTCGGCCACGATCAGCAACGGCACCACACAGATCGCCAGCGCGATCGCGCCCCACCAGTCGACGTTCAATTTCTGCCGCTGATGCGGGACGTTGAGCACCTTGGCCACGACTGCGAGCGCGACCACGCCGATCGGGACGTTCACCAGGAACACCCAACGCCAGCCGTCGATACCCCACAGCGTGTCGTAATCGGAGAACAGGCCGCCCAGCACCGGGCCGAGCACCGTCGAGGTGCCGAAGACCATCATGAAATAGCCCTGGTAGCGGGCCCGTTCACGCGGCGGGACGATATCGCCGACGATGGTCATGGCCAGCGACATGAGGCCACCGGCGCCCAAGCCCTGGAAGGCGCGGAAGGCCGCCAACTCGTACATCGACGTCGCGAACGTGCACGCCGCCGAACCCACCACGAAAATACCGATCGCCAACAGATAGAACGGCTTCCGACCATAGATATCGGCCAACTTGCCGTACAACGGCGTCGAAATCGTCGCCGTAATCAAATACGCCGTCGTCGCCCACGCCTGCTGATCGAAACCATGCAAACTATTCGCGATCCGGACAATCGCCACACTCACAATATTCTGATCCAGCGCCGCCAAGAACATCCCCAGCAACAAACCGGACAAAATAGTCAAAATCTGCCGATGCGACAGAGACGGTCGCACATCCGCCGCCGGAGCGACGGTCGGGGCGTTCGGCTGCGCCGGCGGAGCCTCACTGGTCGAAGTCGTCATGTGTATGTAAGCCCTAATTCGATTCGGCTGTTGCGGTGGACTTTTCAGCTGTGGATTCTTCGATGCCGCTGACGAGCAGCTCGAGGAGATCGGTCAATCTGGCCCGTTCGCCGGCGGGCCACTCGGCCATCACCTCGGCCAGCCAGCGGTTGCGGTTTCGGCGGTTCTCCTCGAAGACCCGCACCCCTTCGGCGGTGGGCGCCAGCACGCAGGCCCGTCCGTCCACGGGGTCGGCCCGGCGTTCCACCAGGCCGTGTGCCACCAGCGATCTGGTCTGCCTGCTGATGGTCGATGTTTCGATATGCAAGGTGTCCGCCAGCTTCCCCGTCCGCTGCGGACCGTCGTGGACCAGGCAGAACAGCACAGAATAGGCCAATCGCTCCAGACCGTCCGGACCGTACTTGGCTATGTGCGATTTGGTTCTGCCGATCGCCCGCATCAACCGGATCAGCTGGCCGCCGAGTCGATCGGCCACATCCTGTTCGGTGACGCCGGCGCTGTGTTCGCCAGGGCCTACGTGGTTACGCAAGCTACCGCTTTCGGCCCGCGGGCTTACACGGGAATCACGGGCATCGACGACCATGATCGAGTTTCCTTACTCCCCGCGACGCATTTGATTAGCATGTACAACTAGTTGCTGAGGCCAACTATACATACGTTCGGATAGCGCTCGCACGTACCCCGGCCCACCCCCGGGAAGCCCGCGCCGGACACGCCGATCCCAATCCGGACATCCCGGGATTACCGGTGGTTTGCTCGACCTGTCGCATTTCCGACTCTGATCGATCGGCAAGTCGACACGGAAGGACCGAGCTGACCATGTCTGCGCCAATCGAGCCCGCCCGAATTCCGGCCCAGCCGACAAATCAGACCGCGAAGCCCACCGCTTCGGCAACGCATTTTCCGGTCTCCTCCGCCTCGCCGATCAGCTCGGCAACCTTGCCGCCACCTCCGGCACCCTCTCCGGCCGGCGTCGAAATTGTGACCGAGACGACACCGAGGTCCCCGCTGCGCCGCGCCGCCCTGGCCGCGTTCTCCGCGCTGTGGCTGGTCGGAGCGCCGGCGGCCCTCGCCGCGACGGCCGGCGCCGACTGCGGCCCCGCCTGCGCCGACACCTCCGGATCGGCATCCGGTTCGGCCTCGGGTTCGGCGGGATCCTCCGGGTCCGCCACCGCGGGGCTGCTGCTGGGCCTGCCGATGAAGACGGTCGCCCTCACGATCGTTCCGGCCCCCCAGTTCCCCTCGTTCGACAACGTGATCACGCACGAGAGCAGCTGGAATCCGTTCGCCGTCAATCCGGAATCGGGCGCCTACGGTCTCGGTCAGGCATTGCCGCCGGAGCGGATGGCCTCGCACGGCGTGGACTGGATGATCAACCCGGTGACCCAGATCCGCTGGACCTACGACTACATGGTCGAGCGGTACGGCAGCCCCGACGGGGCGTGGGCATTCTGGCAGTCCCACCACTGGTACTAGCTGTCGATTGTCGCCGGACCACTTCAACTGTCACAATCGAGGGCAGGGTTGCGAGCACTCTGAATGCTGTGACCCGCGAGGTCATACCCCNCCC
>NZ_BAFW01000198.1 GCF_000308535.1 Nocardia cerradoensis NBRC 101014
GAGGCGACCGCGGCACAACAGCGGGCCGCCGACGATATCGCCGCCGTGCGCGCCGAAGCCGCCGCGGCCGCCGAACACGTCGCACAGCAGACCGCGGCCCGGCTGGCGGCGGTCGAGGACGCGCGCCGCCAGACCCTGGCCCGAGCCGAACGCGCCGAGGCGCAACTCGATGCCGAACTGGCGCGGCGTACCGGCACGCGGACGGCCGATTCGAGCGAATCCGGCACTGGCGCACCAGAAATGACCGATCCCCGCTGATGTGGTGAATATTCGCGCAATCAACCGGCGACGGGTCTCGAAAACCACGCCGAGACCGAGTCGATCGTCGGCTTCGGTGGGGGCCGACCGCTATGCTCGACAACTGAATCAGCCACGGCTGCGACGGGCGTCGTGGGAATCGAGAGGTGACAAGTGAACGACGACGCCATGCGAGCGCGGCAAGCAAGGCCGAGCGTGGCACGGGTATACGACTACATCCTCGGCGGGCGCGACAACTACGGCGTCGACCAGAACCTCGCCGATTACTTCATCGACTTCCTGCCCGGTTCCGAGCAGGTGGCGATCACCGCCCGGGCGGCCACGCTCCGCGCCGTACGCAGCATGTGCGCCAACGGAATTCGCCAGTTCATCGATCTGGGATGCGGACTGCCCACCAGCGAGAACGTGCACGACGTGGTGCGCCGCCAGCATCCCGACGCGCCGATCGTCTATGTCGACAACGATCCGTTCGTCGTCGCCCACGGCCGCGCGCTGCTGTCGATCGACGATCGGATCGCGGTGCTCGGTCGCGACCTGTGCCAGGTCGCGGAGATCGCCGACCATGACGATGTGAAGCGGCTGATCAACTTCGACGAACCGGTGGGTCTGCTGTTCGGCGTCGTGCTGGCCTTCGTGGAGGACAACGAGAATCCGGCCGGTGTGGTCGGCGACTGGGCCGCCCGTGTTCCGGCCGGCAGCCAGGTCTACATCTCGCATTTCCGTTCCGGGCACAACCGGGAGACCAACACCACCGAGCGGAAGGTGCTCGACGCCTTCGGGCGCGGCCGCTGGCGCAACGACGACGAGATCGAGGCACTGTTCGGCGATTTGGAACTGATCGATCCGGGCCTGCAGGCGTGCGCGCGCTGGTGGCCCGAGTCGGCCCCCGACGATTCCGGCAATGGCCGCGAACTCAGCGTGTGGGAGCAGCTGATCGTCGCGGGGCTGGCCCGCAAATCCGCATGAGCCGCACCGGGATCGGCGCCCGCGCTCAGCGCAGGGTGCCGATCCAGCGGCGCGTGTGCGCCGGATCGATCACATCATCGAGTTCGAGCACCGTCGCGGCGGTGAGCGCCTTCCCGCTCTCGTAGGCCGCGCGCACCAGATTGTCGAACGCGGCGCTGCGCTGCGCCGGATCCTCGATCGCCGCCAGTTCCTTCGCGAAACCCAGCCGCACCGCTCCCTCCAGACCCATCCCGCCGATTTCCCCCGTGGGCCAGGCGACGACGAACCGCGGGGCGCGAAACGAACCGGCCGCCATCGCCTGCGCTCCCAATCCGTAGCCCTTGCGCAGGATGACGGTGCCCCACGGCACCGACATGGCGGCCGCGTCGATGAACAGGCGGCTGAACTTCGTGACCGTGGCATGGGTTTCGGCCTCCGGCCCGACCATGAAACCCGGTGTGTCACACAGCGATACGATGGGAAGACCGTGTGCGTCGCACAGCCGCAGGAAGGCGCTGAGTTTGTCGGCGGCCGGGGCGTCGATCGCGCCGCCGAGGTGATGGCAGTCGTTGGCGATGAGCCCGAAGGGTCTGCCCTGCACGCGGATCAAGGCGGTGACCACGCTCACGCCCCAGTCGCGGCGCAATTCCAGTACCGACCCGGTGTCGGCGATCGCGGCCACGGCCGCGCGGATGTCATAGGCCCGCAGCCGATCCTCGGGCACCACATGGCGGGCCAGTCGCGAGTCCGGCTCCTCCCACGTGTCCACGGCCCCTTGGAAATAACCGAGATAGTCGCGGGCGATCGCCACCGCCTCGGCCTCGTCGGCCGCGACGATGTGCACCACGCCATTGCGGCGCTGCACCCGCACGGGGCCGATCTCCTCCGGCGCGTAGACACCCAGTCCACCACCCTCGATCATCGCGGGCCCGCCCATACCGATGTTGGCGTCGGGGGTGGCGATGACGACGTCGCACATGCCGAGCAGCGCTGCATTGCCGGCGAAACAGCGCCCGGACACGATGCCGATCAGCGGGACCGTGCCGGAGAGGGCGGCCATCGCGCGGAACGTCGTCACGTCCAGTCCGGAAATGCCCGCGTGATCGGTGTCGCCGGGCCGTCCGCCGCCGCCCTCGGTGAAGAACACCACCGGAAGTCGTTGTTCGCGTGCCAGTTCCAGCATCCGGTCGGTCTTGGCGTGATTGCGCATGCCCTGGGTTCCGGCCAGCACCGTGTAGTCGTAGGACATCACCACCGCCCGCGCGCGGTCGTGACCGAATCGGTCGGCATTGACGGTCGCGACCCCGGCGACGAGCCCGTCGGCCGGCGTCTTCGCGATCAGATCCTCGATGCTGCGCCGGGAACGTTGCGCCGCCACCGCCAACGCCCCGTATTCGACGAAACTGTCGTCGTCGACCAGATCCGCGATGTTCTCGCGGGCGGTGCGACGCCCCAGCCGGTGCCGTTTGGCGACCGCCTCCGGGCGTGTCTCGTCGAGTCCGGCACGATGGCGGGCCCGCACCTGCGCCAGATCGTCGCGTTCGGCGTCGAGATCCACGGCCGTGACGTCGGCGTCCTCGCCGTCGTGATCCGCGTCGTCCCACACCAGCAGTGCCGCATGCGGATCCACCACCGTCGCGGGCTCGGCCAGAACCCGCAGCACCCGCAACGGCTGCCCGGCGCGAACCACGTGATGCATCTTCATCGCCTCGACGACGGCGACCTCGGCGCCCGCGGCCACCACCGTGCCCGGTTCGACGACACTGATCACCGTGCCGCCCAGCGGTGAGCGCAACACCTGCTCGTCGCCGTCGTACCGGTCCACCGCCGTCGTCGCGGCCCCGACCGGAGGCGACGGCGGGGGAGCCGATTCCTCGGCCCGGGCGGCCAATTCGGCGCTGTGGCGTTCGAACCACAGCGTGTCGACCGTGGTGTCACCGGGCAAGGCGTCGAGGACGGCACGCTGCAGGGCGACCGTGGTATCGACACCGTCGATCGTGGTTTCGGCCAGGGCGTCGGCGGCCCGCCGCAGCGCCGCCGGACAGGTCGGTCCGCGCGCGATGATCTTGGCCAGCAGGGAATCGAAACCGGCGCCCTGGCGCATACCGCTGTAGGCGGCGGTGTCGACACGCACACCGGATCCGGTCGGCGGGGTGAACCGGGTGAGCACACCGGTGCTGGGCAGGACATCGCCTGTCGCGCTGAGAATTTCGGCATTGACCCGCACCTGCACCGCATATCCGCGGGTGGTGGCGGGCAGCTCGAGATCGTCGAGGCCGCGGCCCTGCGCGAGATCGAACTGCGCGGCCACCAGATCCAGGCCCGTCACCTCCTCGGTGACGGTGTGCTCGACCTGCAACCGCGGATTGACCTCCAGGAACCAGGCGGTGTCGTCGCGCACCAGGAATTCGACGGTGATCACGCCCCGGCAGCCGACTGTTTCGGCCAGTCGTATCGCCTCGGTGTGCAGGCGCTCGCGCAGATCCGGCGCGAGGGAGGGCGCGGGCGCGATCTCGATCAGTTTCTGGCGGCGCCGCTGCACGCTGCAATCGCGATCGCCGACCGCGACGGCGCGTGAACCGTCGGCGACGATCTGCACCTCGATGTGGCGGGCGTGTTCGACCAGCGCCTCGGCATAGACGGCGTCGTCACCGAACCCCGCGCGGGCCTCGGCCCGGCAGTGCGCATAGGCCTGCGCCAGCTCCTCGCGGCGGCGCACCACCCGCATGCCGCGGCCGCCGCCACCGGCGGTCGCCTTGATCATCACACCCTCGGGGTGGGCGGCGAGCAGTGCCTCGATCTGCTCGGGCCCGGCGGCGCCGGAGGTCGCGGGCAGCACCGCGACACCGGCCTGTTCCGCGGCGCGCCGCGCGGCGACCTTGTCACCGAAAATCCGCAGCACCTCCGGAGCGGGCCCGACGAACACCAGCCCCGCCGCCGCGCACGCGGACGCGAAAACGGCACTCTCGCTGAGGAATCCGTACCCCGGATGGACCAGCGCGCCCGGCCCCGCACTGCCGGCGGCCGCGACGACGGCGTCGATGTCGAGGTAGGCCGCGGCTCCCGAGCCGGGGAGCCGCACCGCCTCGTCGGCCAGCCGCACCGGCATCGCGTCCGGTTCGTCCGCCGTCGACAATGCCCGCGTGCCGTAGCCGCGCTCTCGCGCCGTACGCAACACCCGGACCGCCACTTCACCCCGGTTCGCCACCACCACCTGCATGCCGCCAGTCTGATTGACATTGACGTCAACGTCAATATGCTGGACGGTATGACGTCGCCGTGGAGTGTGCGCGCGGCCCGGGAACGCTCGGAGACCGACCGGCATCGTGCCCTGCTCGATGCCGCGGCCGAGGTCTTCATCGAACGCGGCTACGCGGCGACCACGGTCGCCGCGATCACCGCCCGGGCCGGCGTTTCCCGCGCGACGATGTATGTGTACTTCGCCTCCAAGGACGAGATCTTCCACGCCCTCGCCACACGGGTGCGCGACGAATTCCTCGCCGCCCAGGAACCCGATCTGACCGACTCCGATCCGCGAGAGATGTTGCGCGCCACCATCGAATCGTTCGCCGAAGCGGTGCTGCACGCCGGGCCGCTGCTGCGACTGATCGAGGAGCGCGGCACCGTGGACCCCCGGATCGGTGAGCTGGCCGCCGAAATCTCCGAACGCCCCATCCGCCGCTTCACGCGCTACCTGGACCGCGAACACCGCGCCGGAACCATCACCCCGGCGGCACCGGTGCGAGTCGTCGCCGAAACCGTCGGCTACGCACTGACCCGCGGCATACTCGACCGCCGGGCCGATCCGCCGCCCGCGCGCGCCCGGTATCTCGAACAGATGCGGCGAATCGCCGAAACCCTGCTCGGGCTGCGCCCGGCCGCCGAGAATTCGGCTTGACCTTCACGTTACGGCAACTTCTACCGTCGAAGACGAGGCCGGAGAGACCGGCCTCAGGACAGATGGGAAGCACCATGAGCTGGTCGATCGCGGAGGTGGCGAAGATGTCGGGAGTCACCGCCCGCACCTTGCGCCACTACGACGACATCGGCCTGCTCACCCCGGCCCACGTGGGCGGCAACGGCTATCGCTACTACGACGAGGACAGCCTGCTGCGGCTGCAGCAGATCCTCGTGCTGCGGGAGCTGGGACTCGGTCTCGCCGAGATCGCCGAGGCCGTCGACTCCGAACCGGACACGCTGGCGGCGCTCAAACGCCAGTACACCCGGCTGCTCGCCGAACGCGATCGGCTGGGACGGATGGCCGAGACCGTGGCACGCACCATCGCCGAACTCGAAGGGAACAAGGAGATGTCAGTGCAGATCAACCGCCCGGAAAATCTGTTCGCGGGCTTCGATCACACGCAGTACGACGACGAGGCCCGCCGGCGCTGGCCCGAACAGTTCGAGCAGTCCCGGCAGGCGAGCGCCGATATGACCGCCGAGGATGTCGAGCGCATGCAGCGGGAACTGACCGCGACGATGATCCGGATGGCCGAGTTCATGGCCGCCGGGACACCGGTCGAGGACGCGGCGGTGCAGGCCGAAATCCACACGCAGTACGAGGGGATCCGCCGGTTCTGGACCCCGAACCGCAGCGCCTACATCTGCCTCGGCCAGATGTACGTCGACGACGAACGGTTCAAGGCGAACTACGACCGGATCGCGGCCGGCCTGGCCGAATACCAGCGCGACGCCATGGCCGTCTACGCCGAGCAGCGACTCACCGACTGATCGGCGCCGACGGCGGCCGCCTCGCCGCGGCGCACGACGAGCACGCCGGTGAGGACCAGCACCCCGCCGAGAAGCTGGACGGGGTGCGGAGCCTCACCGAGCAGGGCCCACGCGAAGATCAGGGCCGCCACCACTTCGAGCAGGCCGGTGAACGCCGCGGCGCGGGAGCCGAGCAGGCGGGTGGCGGCAATGCCGGCGACGTAGGCGAGGGCGGCGGTCACGGTGCCGAGGATCGTGATCGGCAGCCACCACGGCACCGTGACACCCTGATACACAACGGGTTTCGTGGTCGCGGCCAGTGGAAGAACGCCCGCTCCGCCCGCGGCGAGCAGCCCGAGCCCACCCACCAGCAGTCCGCCCGCGGCCAGCACCGTTCCCGGCAGCGTGCCGTCACCGCGCGCGGACAGCAGGAAATAGGCGACCCCGCAGGCCATGGCGAGAAGGGCCCACACGATGCCGATCCGATCGGCCGCGGCACCCGAACGCAGATCGATCACCAGCACCAGCCCGGCCAGGCCGAGGAACGCACCGACCACTGTCGGCGCCGCCGGCCGTTGGTGGTGGCGCAGCCACAGCCAGCCGACCACCGCGATCGGGGAGGTGTATTGGATCAGCAACGCCTGCCCCACCGCCAGATGCGCGACGGCGGTGAAATAGGCCAGCTGCACCCCGGCGATCGCCACCAGACCGTACCCGACGAGCAGAAACACGTTGTCGCGCACCAATTTCCAGTTCCCACGCAGCTGGGCGGCCGCGACGGGCGCGAGTGCCACGGCGGCGACGAGAACCCGCACGATCACCACCGCCGCCGAACTCCACCCGGCACCCATCAGGCCGCGAGCCACGGGGCCGGACAGTGCGAACGCCACCGCCGACACCACCGCGCAACTCGTACCGGAGCCCAGCCGCCGCCCGGTGCCACCGTCGGGTGCCATCCTCGACATGCCCGAGAACGCTAGGCCCGACGACGTCGGCTGTCACATGATTTTGCGGCGGAGGACGCGGCGGAGGACATCGCCCCGGCGAACAGAGGCGGCCGGAATCGGCAACGGACATCGGCGACCTGTGCGCCGGGGCAGCGCCACGCTCAGCTGCGGCGAGTGGTCGCCGCCACCAGTTCTGCCACCGCATCGGCGACCGGAGTGCTGCCGCCGGTGAGCTCCACGATGACCCGGTTCAGCGCGGGTTCGTGCAGGGCCGCGTCGATGAAGGCGGCGACATCGTCGCGGGCGACCGACCCGTATTCGATGGCCAGGCCGGCGGTGACGGTGCCCGAACCCGGATCGTCGAGCAGCGTGCCCGGGCGGACGACGATCCAGTCGAGCGCGGTGTGGGTCAGATGGACGTCCGCGGACTTCTTCACCCGCATGTAATGCTCGAATCCCGCGGAGGTTTCGCGGTCGCGGCCGGCGTCGGGGAATACCGACACCAGCACGAAGCGCGAGACGCCCGCCTGCGCCGCGGCGGCGGCCGCCTTCTCCAATCCGGCGCCGTCGATCGCCGTGGTCTTGTCGGGGCCGGTGCCGTGTGCGCCCGCGGAGAACACCACGGCGTCATGGCCGGCGATCTTGGCCGCCAAATCCTCGACGGTGTCGTGGATCAGGTCGCCGGCCACCGGCGTCGCCCCGGTCGCCGCCACCGTCTCGGCCTGTTCGGGATTGCGGTGCATACCGGTGACCTGGTCACCGCGGCCGGTCAGCCGTTGCGCGAGGCGGCGGCCCACGCCGCCCGCCGCGCCGATCTGGAACACCTTCACGAGTGATCACCTCTCTGTCGGCGAGTGCGGTCCACTGCCGATTGTGGACTCCACGCCGGCACGCACCGCGCCCGGGTGCGCCCTATCGGCCGCGGCGAGTACGGAAATACCTGATCGTGGTCTGTGAGTGCTCCGAGATCGCTGGAAGCCCCCGATTTCGACTCCGTATCCGTTGCCGCCGAAATACGCCGATTGCCAATGATTAGCGATTACGGTGCCAGTGTTCGTGTGACGGTGTGAGGCGATCGCGCGGGACGCCGCGATCCGGGCGAGAGGCGGGCAGATGGCACGGACCGCACGCGGGAACGGCGCGGCCCTGGATTCGGAAGTGACGGCAGCGCTGATTCGCAGCCGCCGGTTCTTCACCCGCGCCACCGTTTCCGCGGATCTGCGCACCGAATACGTGCACGGCGGCCGCCAGGCCGACGAGTTCTACCGCGAACGCTGGGCCCACGACAAGGTGGTGCGCTCCACGCACGGTGTCAACTGCACCGGATCGTGTTCGTGGAAGGTGTATGTCAAGGACGGCATCATCACCTGGGAGACCCAGGCCACCGACTACCCGTCCGTCGGTCCCGACCGCCCCGAATACGAGCCCCGCGGCTGCCCGCGCGGCGCGGCGTTCTCCTGGTACACCTATTCACCCACCCGCATCCGCTACCCGTACATCCGCGGCGTGCTGCTCGAGATGTATCGAGAAGCCAAGGCACGCACCGGCGATCCGGTCACCGCCTGGGAATCGATCGTCTCCGATCCCGAGGCCGCCCGGCGCTACAAGAGCGCGCGCGGCCGCGGCGGACTGGTCCGCGCGGGCTGGGAGGAGGCGGTGGAGCTGGTGGCCGCCGCTCATGTGCACACCATCAAAACCTATGGGCCCGACCGGGTTGCGGGTTTCTCACCGATTCCCGCCATGTCGATGGTGTCGTTCGCGGCCGGGTCGCGGTTCATCTCGCTGATCGGCGGCTCGATGCTGTCGTTCTACGACTTCTACGCCGATCTTCCCGTCGCCTCCCCGCAGGTCTTCGGCGACCAGACCGATGTGCCCGAGTCCGGAGACTGGTGGGACGCCGGCTATCTCATGATGTGGGGCTCGAACGTTCCGGTGACCCGCACCCCGGATGCGCACTGGATGACCGAGGCCCGCTATCGCGGCCAGAAGGTGATCGCCATTGCGCCCGACTACGCCGACAACGTGAAATTCGCCGACGAATGGCTCGCCCCGCATCCGGGCACCGACGCCGCCCTGGCAATGGCGATGGGGCATGTGATCCTGCGGGAATTCTTCGTCGACCGGCAGGTACCGTATTTCGAGGACTACGTGCGCCGGTTCACCGATCTGCCGTTCCTGGTGCGGCTGAACGACAGCGACGGCGCGTACCGCCCCGGAAAATTCCTCACCGCCGCCGATCTCGACGAATTCGCCCGCACCGAACATGCCGAATTCAAAACCGTCCTGCTGGATCAGCGGGGAAATCCGGTGGTGCCCAACGGATCTCTCGGATTCCGCTACGGCGCCGACGGCGCCGGCCGCTGGAATCTGGAGTTGCACGGTGTGACGCCCGCATTGTCGGCCGCCGGTGACCGGGCGGTGGTGGTGGAACTGCCGCGCTTCGACACCGCCGACGGCGCCGCGGCCGTCCTGCGGCGGGGTGTTCCGGTGCGCACGGTCGGCGGCCATCTCGTCACCACGGTGTTCGATCTGATGCTGGCCCGCTACGGTGTGCGGCGCGAGAGCCTGCCGGGGGAGTGGCCCACCGGTTACGACGATGCCGCCCAGCCCGGTACTCCCGCCTGGCAGGAGGCGATCACCGGGGTGCCGGCCGCCGCCGCGGCGCGCATCGGCCGCGAATTCGCCGCCAATGCCGAACAGACCCAGGGCCGTTCGATGATCATCCTCGGCGCCGGCACCAACCACTGGTTCCACTCCGACACCATGTATCGCACGTTCCTGGCTCTCACCACCCTCACCGGCTGCCAGGGACGCAACGGCGGCGGCTGGGCGCACTATGTCGGCCAGGAGAAGTGCCGGCCCGTCACCGGGTGGGCGACGGTGGCCAACGCCACCGACTGGACCCGCCCGCCGCGGCACATGAACCAGACCGTCTACTGGTACCTGCACACCGATCAGTTCCGCTACGATCCCTTCGCCGCCGACACCCTCACCACGACCACCGGTCCGGGTGACCTGTCCGGGCGCAGCACCGCCGATCTCATCGCGCAGGCGGCCCGTATGGGCTGGACCCCCTCGTATCCGACCTTCGACCGCAATCCCCTCGACCTGGCCGACGAGGCCGAGCGCGCGGGCCGCGCTCCCGCGGACCATATCGTCGACCAGTTGACGCGGGGAAAGCTGCGGTTCGCCTGCGAGGATCCCGACAATCCGGCGAATTTCCCTCGCGTGCTGTCGATCTGGCGTTCCAATCTGCTCGGTTCCTCCGCGAAAGGCAACGAATACTTCCTGCGCCATCTGCTGGGAGCGGACTCCTCGCTGCGCGCCGAGCAAGCCCCGCCGGAGGCCCGGCCGCGCGACGTGGTGTGGCACGAGCGGGCACCGGAGGGGAAACTCGATCTGCTGCTGACACTGGATTTCCGGATGACCAGCACCACGATGTACTCGGATGTGGTGCTGCCGGCCGCGACCTGGTACGAGAAATACGATCTGTCCTCCACCGATATGCACCCGTTCGTCCATTCGTTCAGTCCGGCGATCGCGCCGCCGTGGCAGACCCGCACCGACTGGGACGCGTTCTCGAGCATCGGCGCCGAATTCAGCCGCTTGGCGCGTCGGCACCTGGGGGTGCGCACCGATATCGTCGCGACACCCCTGCTGCACGACACCCCCGACGAGCTCGCCACCCCGCACGGTACGGTGCGGGACTGGAAAACCGGTGCCTGCCAACCGGTTCCGGGTCTGACGATGCCGCGGCTGACTGTGGTCGAACGTGACTACGGCGCGGTCCGGGCGAAGATGGGCGCACTCGGGCCACTGGTCGACCGGCTCGGCGCGGCCACCAAGGGCGTCACCTTCGACGTGGGCCGGGAAGTGTCGGACCTGGCCGCGCGCAACGGCATCGTGCGTGGCGGGCCGGGCGCCGGACGCCCCAGCCTCGAACGCGATATCGACGCCTGCGAGGCGATCCTGGCATTGTCCGGCACCACCAACGGCCGCCTCGCCGTGCAGGGCTTTCGCACCCTCGAGCAGCGCACCGGCACCCCGCTGGCCGATCTGGCCGCCGAACACGCGGGCACGCGCATCACCTTCGCCGACACCCAGGTCGCGCCGGTGCCCGTGATCACCTCCCCGGAATGGTCCGGATCCGAAAGCGGCGGGCGGCGCTATTCGCCGTTCACCGTCAACGTCGAACGCGCCAAACCATGGCACACCCTCACCGGACGCCAGCACTTCTATCTCGATCACGACTGGATGGCCGAGGCCGGTGAGCAGTTGCCGGTCTTCCGGCCGCCGCTGGACATGTCGGCGCTGTTCGACGAACCGCGAGTGGGTGAGCACGGTGAGCGCGGACTCTCGCTGCGCTATCTGACCCCGCATTCGAAATGGTCCATCCACTCCGAATATCAGGACAACCTGTTGATGCTGAGCCTGTCGCGTGGCGGTCCCACGATCTGGATCTCCGATCGGGACGCCGCGAAACTCGGTGTGCGCGACAACGAATGGATCGAGGCGGTCAACCGCAACGGTGTCGTGGTGGCCCGCGCGGTCGTCTCACATCGCATGCCCGAAGGCACGGTGTACATGCATCACGCCCAGGACCGATTGATCGACGTGCCGCTGGCCGAAACCTCCGGCAAGCGCGGCGGCATCCACAATTCGCTCACCCGGCTGCTCATCAAACCCACACATCTCATCGGCGGCTACGCGCAATTGTCGTTCGCCTTCAACTATCTCGGCCCCACCGGCAATCAACGCGACGAAGTGACCGTGATCCGCCGCCGCGGCCAGGAGGTGACCTACCGATGAAACCCATGGCGCAGCTGGCGATGGTGATGAACCTCGACAAATGCATCGGCTGCCACACCTGCTCGGTGACCTGCAAACAAACCTGGACCAACCGCGCCGGAGTCGAATACGTCTGGTTCAACAACGTGGAAACCCGTCCGGGACAGGGTTATCCGCGCTCCTACGAGAATCAGAGCCGCTGGAAAGGGGGCTGGGTCCTCGACCGCAAGGGCCGGTTGCGGCTGCGGCGCGGCGGCCGCATGCGGACACTGTTCACCATCTTCGACAATCCGACCCTGCCCGAACTGTCGGACTACTACGAACCGTGGACCTACGACTACGACACGCTGACCACCGCTCCGCTGCAACGGCATCCACCGGTCGCGCGGCCGCGCTCGCTGATCACCGGCCGCGACACCGCCATCACCTGGTCGGCCAACTGGGACGACAATCTGGGCGGCGCCCCCGAACTCGCCGCGGCCGACCCGCTGCTGGACGAGATCGGCGACAAGGTCAGATTCGAGTTCGAGCAGACCTTCATGTTCTATCTGCCGCGCATCTGCGAACACTGCCTCAACCCCGCCTGTATGGCGGCGTGTCCGTCGGGGGCGATCTACAAGCGCGCCGAGGACGGCATCGTGCTGGTCGATCAGGACCGGTGCCGCGGCTGGCGGATGTGCGTGTCGGGATGCCCGTACAAGAAGGTGTATTTCAACCACCGCACCGGTAAGGCGGAGAAGTGCACCTTCTGTTTCCCGCGGCTCGAGGTCGGCCTGCCGACGGTGTGCGCGGAAACGTGTGTGGGACGGCTGCGCTATATCGGCGTGCTGCTCTACGACGCGGACACCGTCACCGATATCGCGTCCACCCCGGACGAACGCGATCTGTACGCCGCGCAACGCGACGCCCTTCTCGATCCGTTCGATCCGCAGGTGATCGCGGCGTGTGAACGCACCGGAATTCCGCGCGACTGGGTGCAGGCCGCGCAACGGTCCCCGGTCTACGCGCTGATCCGCACCTATCGCGTCGCGCTGCCGCTGCATCCGGAATACCGCACCGTGCCGATGGTCTGGTACATCCCGCCGCTGTCACCGGTGGTGGATGTTCTGCGCGATACCGGCCACGACGCCGAGGACCACGGCAATCTGTTCGCCGCGATCGAGGCCCTGCGCATCCCCGTCGACTATCTGGCGCAACTGTTCACCGCGGGCGACACCGCACCGGTCGAGGCGGTGCTGCGGCGAATGGCGGCGATGCGCAGCTATATGCGCGATGTCAATCTCGGCCGTCCGCCACGCCCGGAGATCGCCACCGCCGCCGGCATGTCCGAGGAACAGCTCTACGACATGTATCGGCTGCTGGCGCTGGCGAAATACGAGCAGCGCTACGTCGTTCCGACGGCTCATGCCGAACAGGCGCACGGGCTCGAGGAACTCGCCACCGAATGCGATCTGGACCGCGACGGCGGCCCGGGGATGGGCGGCTGGGGTCCGTTCGGCGAAAGCTCCGGCGGGCCCACTCCGGTCGCGGTGGAGAACTTCCGCATGTTGCAGGACCGTCAGACCGCCGACGCGCCCACCTCGCGACCGACGCGGGTGAACCTGCTCAACTGGGACGGGCGCGGACGGCCGGAGGGCCTGTTACCGCGGCGGCGGGGCGGGAGGCATCGCCCATGACCCGCACGACGACCCGCTGCGCGGCATGGCAGATCCAGTCGCTGCTGCTCGGCTACCCCGATGCGGCGCTGCTGGATTCGCTTCCGCTGCTCACCCGGGCGACGGCGGCGCTGCCGATCGCGGTCGGCGCCCCTCTGCGTCCGCTGCTGTCGCACCTGGCGAGCACTCCGCCGATGCCGCTGGGCAGCGAATACGTCGACACCTTCGACCACCGCAAGCGGTTCAGCCCCTATCTCACCTACTTCTCCCACGGCGACACCCGCAAACGCGGAATGGCGTTGCTGCGCCTCAAACAGCTCTACCGCCGCGCCGGGTGGCAACTCGACGACGCGGAACTACCCGACCATCTGGCCGTCGTCCTCGAATTCGCCGCCACCGAGCCGGACGCCGGACTGCGAGTGCTGACCGACCACCGCGCCGGCGTCGAGGTCATGCGAGCAGCCTTGCGCGAGTACGGGTCTCCGTGGGCCGGGGTGTTGGATTCGGTGTCGGCCACATTGCCGCCGCTGCGTGGCACCGACAGCGAGGCCGTCGCCCGGCTCATCGCCGCCGGACCGCCCGGTGAGGAGGTCGGCACCGAGCCGTTCGCGCCACCCACCTACATGCCGACGCCGATCGGAGGCCGCCGATGACCGTGAGCGCGATCGACGTGCTGCTGTGGGTGGCAGTGCCGTACGCGGCGACGGCTATCTGCGTGGTGGGGCTGATCTGGCGTTACCGCTACGACAAATTCGGCTGGACCACCCGGTCCTCGCAACTGTACGAGAACCGGCTGCTGCGACTGGGCAGCCCGCTGTTCCACTACGGCATCGTGTTCGTATTCCTCGGTCACGTCCTGGGCCTGGTGATCCCGCAGTCGTGGACCGAGGCGATCGGGATCAGCGAAAGCGCCTATCACATCGTGTCGTTCAGCCTCGGCGCGGTCGCCGGCATCGCGACGGTGGCCGGTCTGGGCATCCTGATCTACCGCCGCCGCACCGTCGGCTCGGTGTTCTCCGCGACCACCCGCAACGACAAGATCATGTATGTGCTGCTGGGCCTGACTCTGGCGCTCGGCCTCGCCGCCACCGTCTACGGCAACGCGACCGGCGATCCGCACAACTATCGCACCGACGTGTCGCCGTGGTTCCGGTCGCTGTTCTACCTCGACCCGCACCCCGAGCTGATGGCCGGGGCGCCGCTGGGCTTTCGGCTGCACGCGCTCTCGGCCTGTGCGCTGTTCGCGTTCTGGCCGTTCAGCCGGCTGGTTCACGTATTCTCCGCGCCCGTCGGCTATCTGACGCGGCCGTATCTGGTCTATCGCAGCCGGGACGTGTCGCTCGGGGCGCACCGGCCGCCGCGCGGCTGGGAACGGGTGCAATAGCGCTGAGGTAGTTGTCCGGATCAGAGCGTGCCCGGATGCGGTCGCAGCAGCACCGGCGCCCCGTGGGCGGGCACGTTGGTGATGTTGCGGATGCGCCCGCGTTCGCGGGTACGCACGGG
>NZ_BAFW01000197.1 GCF_000308535.1 Nocardia cerradoensis NBRC 101014
GTGCGCACGCGCGTCGGCCCCGGCCGGCGCACCCGTCGCTCAACTGCGCGCGTCGCGCAGCGTCCGCAGCGATGCGGCGAAGTCGGCGGTCCGGGCCTGCAACGGCCCGAAGAAGTCCCGGTCGCAGTCCTCCACGGCGACGATCGCGCGATTCACCAGTGTCACACCGGCTTTCGTGGGCACCAGGGATTTCGCGCGCCGGTCGTGCGGATGATCGCGCCGCTCGATCAAACCCTTCTGTTCGAGGGCGCGCAGTACCTGGGAGGTCATCATCGGGTCGGTGGCCGCGTGGGCGGCAAGATCGCGCTGCGTGATCGGGGTGTCGGCATCCGATCCGCCGAACCACGTCAGCGCGGCCAGGAGAACGAACTGCACGTGGGTGAGGTCGAACGGGGCCAGTGCCGCGCGCACCGCCGCCTGCCACCGGTTGGTCACCTGCCACAACAACAGGCCCGGACTCTCGTCGGCACTACCGAATTCCGTTCGCAGCGCGTGGGTTTCGTCGCTCACCGGGCCGCCCCCGAGCGTTCACCCGCGTTCTCTCCCAGCATGGCCCGCGAGATGACCGCGAAATCGTGCGCGCTCAGTTCCACCACACCGCGCCGCAGCACGATGCCCCAGTTGGGGACGCTGGTGAGATCGAGATCACCGCGCACGGCATCGATCGCGACATCGTGCGCGTCCGGGCGATAGGTCACCGCGCGCCGCCACGGCCGGAAGCAGCCGCCCGGATCCTCCGCCTGCCACGCGGGCCGGTCGTCGACCGTGCCGATCGCGGTGAACGACTTGACCGGTTCCCCCTCGCGCATATCGGTTCTGGGCGAGTAGTAGACGAGTCCGTCGCCCGCCCGCATCCGTTCGACCGCGGCACGCTTGCCGTGATTGGCCTGGACGATGCCGAGCGCCACCCCGCGACGCACGTGATCGCGGGAGACGACGGCCAGCCAGTACTTGTTCATGACGTCCTCCTGGAATGATTCAGTGGGCAAACGATTCAGCGTGAGAACAATTCAGCGGGTACCCGGAACGGCGCGGCGCGCCTCGGCCGTCTCGACCAGCGCCGCGAGGTCGCGATGGACGGAATCGGCCAGTCCGCCGCCCATCAGCGCCGACCACAGCCGGCGCAGCGGGCCGGTCATCGAGATGGTGACCGTCACCTCGGTGCCCGCGGCCGTCCGCACCACGCGATGGGCGAAGATCAGCCGAGCGCCGACCAGCCGCGAGACGTCGACGAACTCCTCATCGGTCAGCTTCTCGACCACGAACGCGACCTTCGGTCCCCCCTTCGGCTTCAAGGTCCCCGTGGCGCCCTCGGCGAAGGGGCCGTCCAGCCGCACCCATTCGGTGTCGGCATTCCATTCCGGCCAGGCGGCCATATCGGCCCAGACTGCGAAGAAGTCGGCGGGCGCGGCGGTGGATACGGCGTGAGCTGCGGCGATCTGTGTCATGCATTTAGTATGCGCGCTTACTATCTGCGTGGCAAGTCCCTCCCGCAGAGGTCACAACCAGCCGTGGGAACACGGAAAACCCATTCGATGTTCAATCAGGCGTGACTGCTACTGACCTGACCATGTACTCGACGACCTGGTGCGGATACTGCCGCCGCCTCAAGAAGCAACTCGACGAGGCGGGGATCACCTACACCGTCGTCGACATCGAACAGGACCCCGAAGCGGCCGAATTCGTCGGCAGCGTGAACGGCGGCAACCACGTGGTGCCGACCGTCAAGTACTCCGACGGATCCACTGCCACCAACCCGAGCCTCGCCCAGGTGAAGACCGCGCTCGCCGCGATCGGCTGACCGCCGGCGAGTCGCGGGCGAATCAGCCTGCCGCAGCCCAGGATTCGACGATGGTGCGGGCGATGGAGATGGAGCCCGGCAGCAGAAGCCGCTGCTGCTCGGCATTTCCGGTGTCGCCGGTGACCGAACCCCACGCACCCGCGGCCAGTGCCGTGCGCACCTCGTCGCGGGTGAACCAGTGGGCCTCGGCGATCTCGCCGTCGGAGAAGACCAGCGGCGCGTCGGGATCGGCGACCGCGGCGAACCCCAGCATGAGCGAACGCGGCAGCGGCCACGGCTGACTGCCGAGATAGCGGATATCGCGCACCGCCACGCCGACCTCCTCGCGGACCTCGCGCTCGACGCAGCGTTCCAGCGACTCCCCCGCCTCCACGAAACCGGCCAGCAGCGAGAACATCTTCTCCGGCCAGTTCTGCTGACGGCCCAGCAGGACCCGGTCGCCGCCGTCGTGCACCAGGCAGATGATGGCCGGGTCGATGCGCGGGAATTCCTCGTGCCCGGAAGCGTTGACGCGCGACCAGCCGGCATTCGACACCGTCGTCGGGCTGCCGTCGACGGCGCTGTAGCCGGCGCGGTCGTGCCAGTTCAGCAGCGCCAGCGCGGTGGACAGGATGCCGAGGATCACATCGTCGAGGTGCAGCGTGGTGCCCACGACCCGCAGGTCCATCAGCCGGCCCTCGAGCTCGTTGTCCCGAACCGCCCAGATGTGCGCGCCGTCGACCACACCCAGCAGGACCGCCTCGGGCACCGGCTCGGACGCATAGTCCAGCGCCGCTTCCAGCACGAGCTGATCACCGTCGATCCGAACCTGACCTCGCCGGTTCATCCGCACCAGTTTGGCCTCGGCCCACCCTTGCTTCAGCGCCTGCTCGTCCGAGCGCAATGTCTCGGCACGATCGAGGGCGGAACGCGACAGCAGGGGAAGACCATTCAGTTCGAATACCGACACGCTTCGAGAGTATCGCGATGGTTGCGCCGACCGGGAGGTGGCGGTCCGCGCGACCCTGCCGGACCCCGCGGTCCGGGCTATTTGTGCACGCGGCGGATGTAGAGCAGTTTGTCGCCGGTTTCCAGGGCGTCAACCTCCGGCTCGTCGACCCGGATCAGCGTCCCCTCCCGGACCACGCCGAGCACGATATCCCGCAGATGCCGGGGCGAGCCGCCGACCTCGTCGGATTCCACGTCCCGCTCGGCGATCGCGAAACCGGCCTCGGGGGTGAGCAGGTCCTCGATCATGTCGACGACGCTGGGAGTGGTGGTCGCGATACCGAGCAGCCGTCCCGCCGTCTCCGAGGAGACCACGACCGAATCGGCCCCGGATTGCCGCAGCAGATGGGTGTTCTCGGCCTCGCGGATCGAGGCGACGATCTTGGCCTTGGCGTTGAGTTCCCGCGCGGTGAGCGTGACCAGCACCGCGGTGTCGTCGCGATTCGCGGCGATGACCAGCGAGGCCGCGTGCTGAGCTCCGGCCAGCCGCAGCACATCCGACTGCGTCGCCGAGCCGTGCACCGTCACCAGCCCGGCGTTGGCCGCGGCCTCCAGCACGGTCGCGTCGGTGTCGACCACCACGATCTCGGCCGGTTGCACCCCGTCGCCGAGCATCGCGTCGACCGCGGTCCGGCCCTTCGTGCCGTATCCGACGACCACAGTGTGATTACGCACCCTCTGCCTCCATCGCTGAATTTTGAACGCCTGTCGTGACCGCTCGGTGAGCACCTGCAGGGTGGTACCGACCAAGACGATCAGGAACAGCACGCGCAGCGGAGTGATGACGATCGTGTTGATCAGCCGCGCCTGCTCCGTGATCGGGGTGATGTCGCCGTAGCCGGTGGTCGACAGCGAGACCGTCGAGTAGTAGGCGGCGTCGAGCAGGGTCAGCTCCTCGCCGCGGTTGTCGTGATATCCCGCGCGGCCGAAGTAGACCACCAATGTCGCCGCCACCAGCAGCAGCACCGCGAACGCGACCCGGCGGGTCAGCGAGACCCAGGGACTGGTCCGGATCTCCGGAATGCGCAGAATGCCGACCAGCGCGTAATCGGGACGTTCCGTCAAACGGCCCAGACCTCGTGAGCTGTCACCGAACACGGCATCCCCCGGATATGTCGTTGCTCACCTGTGCCACAGATCGGCAGCGTACCGGCCGGATGCCGACTCCACGGACTGGGCACGCGAGTGGGAACTGCCCCAGCGTGAGTGGGCAGGAGCGCAGGCGGCAGCGAAGCGTTTCCACGGAGCGACCCCACTCACGCCGAAAACAGCACAGCGTGGATGGGCAGGAGCGCAGGCAGCAGCACAGCGTGGATGGGCGGGGGCGGATGCGGCAGCGTAGCGTCACCACGGAGCGACCCCATTCGCGGCGGAGAGAGCGCGGCAGCCGGGGCGAAGAAAGGACACAGCATGAGTGACGCCGGTCGGACCTCGCAGCGGCGAGCGGTGCTGATGAGTACCGCGCTGTTCGGCATCGGGGCCCTGCATTTCGTGGCGCCCAAGCCCTTCGATTCGATCGTGCCGCCCGCTCTCCCGGGCCGGGCCCGCACCTACACCTATGCGTCGGGTGTGGCCGAAATCGGTGTGGCGGCCGCCCTGGCGGCTCCGCGCACCCGGCGGCTCGGCGGCCGGCTGGCGGCGCTGTTGTTCCTGGCGGTCTTCCCGGCCAACATCCAGTTCGCCGCCGATTCGGTGCGAAATCCGAAGGCGGCCAAGGCGATCAAGTGGGTGTCTGTGCTGCGGTTGCCGTTGCAGGTGCCGATGGTCACCCAGGCCCTGCGCATCAGCCGCGAAGCCGCCTGAGCGGCAACGACTTTCATCCGGGCGGGTAGTCCGGGTCGAAATCGGCGTCGGACACCGGGTCGGGCGGCAGCTCGTCGCCGTACTCCTCGTCGGGCGGAAGGTCGCCGGCGAGTTCCGGATCGGCCCCTTCCCGCGGCTCGGCGGGCGGCGCCCAGGCGGGAGCGACCTCGGCGATGAGTTCGGCCAGCTCGGCCGGCCCCGGCAGTTCGGCGGGCGCGACCGTCCGGCCGCTGCGGACGTAATGGAAGGCGGCGCCGACCTTGTCGAGCACGAGCTCTTCGGCTTCCCCGGTCTGCGCGGCCATCATGCGGGCCCAGGCGACCCGGTAGACGGCCAGCTGCATCGCGACCGAGCGTTCCTCCGCGCGTGCGGGTTCCGCGCCGGTCTTCCAGTCCACGACCAGCCAGCGGCCGCCGGGTTCGCTGAACACCGCGTCCATGCGGCCGCGGATGAGCGTGCCGCCGATGCTGGTCTCGAATCCCACTTCGACGTCGATGGGATTGCGGTCGGCCCAGGGCGAGGCCAGGAACGCTTCCTGCAACCGGATCAGGTCGGCGTCGCCCGCACCGCTGTCGGCGGCGCCGGGCAGTTCGTCGAAATCGAGCAGCCCGACCGCGCCGAACCAGCGCTGCAACCACGCGTGAAAGGCGGTGCCGCGCCGGGCGAGTGGGCTCGGTGGATACGGCAGCGGCCGCCGCAGCCGGGCCGCGAGCTTGGCCGGATCGGCCCGCATATCCACCAGCGCGGTGGCGGGCAGCTGCGCGGGCAACTCCACTTCGTGGATGCCCTCGACCGTCGCGAAATGCTCGGTGAGCAGGGCGTCCACATCGTCGGCCCAGCCTTCGGGATCCGGATCGTGGTCGGGGGCCGCGCCACCCTCGGCTCCGTTGCCGGAGGCGGTGCCGTCGGTGCCGGAGGCCGCCGGGTCGTGCGTCAGGTCGGCGAAAAGGTCCAGCTGGCGCGGAGATTCGAGTTCGCTCGTGGCGTCGTGGGCCCGGCGGGAGGGAACCGGCGGGATCTCGGCCCGGGCGGGAGCGGCCCGGCCGTCCGCCGGCTGTGTGCGAGGCTCCCGAGTTTCGGGGGGAAGGTGCGCGAGCGCGGTGCGGACCAGGGCCGCGCCCGCTTCGACCGCCCGCCGTCGCACGCCGAGCGGGTCGCGGGGCCAGTCGGCCACGGCGGGATTGTCGGTGAAGGGATTGGGTGCGTCGGGGGGCGGAGGGTCGGCCCAGAGGTCGACGCGCACTGTGCCGTGTCCGGGAGACTCCGGATGTTCGGTCCACCGTTTCAGTTCGAGCAGGAAATCCGAGGGCCCCTTCGGCGTGGAACCGGTCTCGGCCCAGTGGTGGGCCGAAACGAACAGTGCGCGTTCGGTTCTGGTGAGCGCGACGTAGAACAGGCGACGTTCCTCGTCGAGGCGGCGGCGGGCGAGCGCTTCCTTGTGCTGTTTGATCGCCCGTTCCAGATCCGTGCGGTCGTACAGCTCGGAGAGATCGAGGACCGGAACACCGTCGCGCGTGGGCGCGGAATCCGTTGTGTCACCGTCGTCGTCGCGTTGCCGGTCGCCACGCAGCGAGGTGGGCAGTTCGGCGAGCGCGCCCAGCCAGGTCGCGGCGGCGTTCCCGGACGGAAACAGGCTCCGCGATACGTGCGGTACGGCCACGACCTCCCATTCCAGCCCCTTGGCCGCGTGCACGGTGAGCACCTGGACGCGGTCGTGCGCCACCTCGACCTCGCCCGGCTCCAAACCGTTTTCGACCTCTTCGGCGGCGGCGAGGAAGCTCAGCAGGCCGGGCAGGGTGGCGCGGTGGTCACCGGCATAACCCGCGACCACGTCGGCGAAGGCGTCCAGATGTTCGCGCCCCGCACCGGCTCCGGCGGCCGCGCGGCGGGTCTGGGTTTCCACACCGACCCCGATCGTGCGTTCCACATCGGCGACCAGTTCCGGCAGCGACTGCCCGCTGCGTTCGCGCAGCGCCGCCAGCTCCCGCCCCAGTGCGACGATGCGCGCGTAGCCGAGCTCCGAATATCGTTGCGCCGGACCGGGGTCGGCGATCGCATCCGCGATACCGGCCTGTTCGGCGGGTTCGGGCGCCACGGCCCGCAGCGCATCCGACAGCCCCGCGGCGTCGGTGATCGGTTCCGCGCGGCCCGGCGTACCGACGATCGACAGCTCCCGCGCCCGCGCCGACAACGCCTTCAGATCGCTCACGCCCAACCGCCAGCGCGCGCCGGTGAGGATGCGCATCGCGGCACTGCCGGCCGCCGGATCGGCGATCAACCGCAGGGTGGCGACGATATCGGCCACTTCCGGGGTGGCGAGCAGACCGCCCAGGCCGACGATCTCCACCGGCAGCCCCCGGGCGCGCAACGCCTCGGCCAGCGGCGCGGCGTCGGCGTTGCGGCGCACCAGGACCGCGGAGGTCGGCGGTGGCCGTCCGGCGTCGGCGCACTGCTCCCATTCCGCCGCGATCCGCTCGGCCACCCACTTCCGTTCGTCGGCAACGGTTTCGGCGAGTGCGAGCGCGACGGTTCCGGCCGTCGCCTGCGGCCGGGGACGCAGCGCGTCGACCGTGACCCCGCCCTCGGCGCCGCGCAACGGTTCGGCGACCAGATTCGCCAGATCCAGCGCCTCCGGCGGATTGCGCCAGCTCGTCAGCAGCGGCAACACCGGCGCGGCGACATTCGGGGCGGCCGGGAAATCGGTGGTGAAGCGGGGCAGGTTGGCCGCCGACGCACCGCGCCAGCCGTAGATGGACTGCATCGGATCGCCGACCGCGGTCACCGCCGGGCGGGTGGCGAAATCCGTCTCCTGCGCCCCGGCGCCGATGCCGACCGCGCCGCGGTCACCGAACAGTGCCGCGAGCAGAATGCGCTGCGCGTGCCCGGTGTCCTGATATTCGTCCAGCAGCACCAGGCGAAACCGCTCGCATTCCGCCGCCCCGACCTCGGCGTGCGTGGCGGCCAGCCGCGCGGCCAGCGACATCTGCGAGCCGAAATCCAGTGCGCCCCTGCGCCGTAACTCCTCGCCGAGCCGGGCGACCAGCGGCAGCAGCGCCACCCGATCCTGCTGCGCTTTGACGATCCCGCGCAGCTCCTGATTCGGGCCGCCGCGCTGGCGCGGACCGGGAGGCAGCGTCTCCACCAGCCGTTCCAGCTCCCGATGCGCCACTGCCAACTGCTCGGGTTCCACCAGATGTTCGGCGAGCTGACCGGACAGCGCGAGCACCGCCTCGGTGACCGATACCGGGGTGCGCTCGGTGTCGAGATCGCCGTCCCAGCCGGTGACCACGCGATGCGCGAGCTGCCACAGCTGGGTTTCGGTGAGCAGTGTGGCCGAGGGCTCCACGGGCAGCAGCAGACCGTGTTCGGACAGCAGCCGCCCGGCGTAGGAGTGGTAGGTGCTGATCTCCGGCTCGGATCCGACCAGGGTCGCGCGCAGCCGCCCGGTGCTGTCGATCTCGCGCAGCAGCGGTGATCCGGCCAGCCGCGCCAGGCGGGTGCGAATGCGAGTCGTCAACTGCTGCGCTGCTTTTCGGGTGAACGTCAGCCCCAGCACCGCGTCCGGTGCCACCAGCCGGTTGGCGACCATCCAGACCACCCGCGCGGCCATCGTCTCGGTCTTGCCCGCGCCCGCACCGGCCACCACGAGGGTCGGGCCGAGCGGTGCGGCGATGACGGCGGACTGTTCGTCGGTGGGTGGCGGCAGGCCCAGTGCCTGCGCCAACTGCTCCGGCGTGATCGTCATCGATCCGTCACCTGACGGCCGGTGTCCTGCACCGGGCAACTGCCGGCGACCTGGCAGTGCCGGCAGCCGTCGTTGCGCACGGCGAGGAAGCCGGGCCCGCGGGTGGCGGCCGCAGCATCGTGAATCGCCTTGCGCCACTGGGCGATACCGTCGGAATCGAGTGCGGTCTGCAACCGCTCGGTGGCCCCGTCGCGGCTCGGTTTGGCCACGTAGACGAGCCGGGCGCCGCCCGGTTCGATCCGGTCGCCCTCCACCTCCGCGGAGAACCCGCCCGCCCCGGCGGCCACCTGGTAGGTCGCCAGCTGGGCGTGATCCTGAGCGGCCTGTTTGGAGATCGGGGTCTTGCCGGTCTTGACGTCGACGATGACGAAACGGCCCAGCGCGTCACGCTCCACCCGGTCGACGCGGCCGCGGATCCGCACCGGCACCTCGTCCGGATCGCGGGCCGGCAGCACGCAGTCCACCGGGACCTCGACACCGACCTCGGCCAGCTCGGCCCGGGTGTTGCGCAACCAGGTGAGGAAGGTGTCGACCATGGATTCGGTGCGGCGCAGTTCCAGCCGGGAGTGCCAGCTGTGCGGGCCGTCCTCCCCGGAACTCGGGTCCACGGCCTTCCATGCCTTGACCAGCGCCGCCTTCACCTGTTCCTCGGTCACGCGCCCGGCCAGCGCCTGGACCAGGGTGTGCACGAGATTGCCCTTGACGGCATGCGGATTGTCCCCGTCGCTGCCGCCGTGTCGTTCCAGAGCCCAGCGCAGCGGACAGGTCTGCAACAACTCGACCGTCGACGGGGACAACGCGACCGGACCGTCACCGTCGTCCCACAGCGCCAGTTCCGAACTCGGGTCCGCGATGCCGTACCACTCGTCCGGATGGGCACCGCGCACACCGGCCGCGGCCAGCCGGGCCAATTGGGTGGCGGCCCGGTCCCGGCGGGCGGGATCGGCGCCGTCGTCGCAGACCACGCCGCGCAATTCGGCGATCAGGGCCTGCGCGACCAGGGCGCGCCCCGGATCGACCGGCGGCGGAATACGTCCCGGCTCCCCCGGTTCCGCCTCCGGATCGAGTTCGGCCAGGAATCGGGACGGCACCAGATCACGGTCGCCGGTGACGGATTCCACCGCCGTCACCAGCAGGCTGTGCCGGGCCCGGCTGCACGCCAGCAGCAGCAGCCGGCGCTCCTCGGCGAGGATCGGCGCGGCCCGGCTGACCTGCTCACCCGGATCGGCCACACCCCCGATGAGGTCGACCAGTTCCTCGATGCCGAGCAGCGTCCCGCGCGGACGCAGGTTGGGCCAGATTCCCTCCTGCACTCCGGCGACGGCCACCACGTCCCATTCCCGGCCGGCCGCGGCGTGCGCGCTCACGATCGCCACCGCGTCACCCGGTTCGGTCAGCGGCGCCGAATCCTGGTTGATCTCCTGCTGTTCCAGATATTCGACGAACCCCTCGACGGATGCGCCGGGCAGCCGGTCGACGTAGGCGGCAGCGGCATCGAACAGACCGACGGCGGCATCCAGGTCGCGATCGGCCTGCACGGCACCGGCGCCGCCACGCTCGGACTGCGCCACCCAGCGCTTCTCCAGCCGCGATGCGGTCCACAACGCCCACAACGCGTCCTCGACCCCGGCCCCGCGCCGCAGCGCCCGCCGCGCCCGGTCGACCGCCCGCAGTACCCGCACCAGCGGCGCCACCTCGACCTCGGTGAGCCGATCGAGCAGGGTGCGATCACCGACTCCGGTGATGAGATCGCGCAGGACGACCGCCGAGGACCGGTCGAGTTCGGAATAGGGCGCGAGAGCCTCCGGCGACTCCTCGGCTGTCGCTGAACCGCGCGCCGGTCCGCTCGCCGATGGTGCGGGATCGGCATCATCGGACAGGCTCGGAGCGGGTTCGCCTGTCCGCGTGGATGATTCGGCTTCCGGCTCGCCGTCGCACCCCGGCCCCGCATCGTCGGGGCCATTCACCCTCGACTCGGTCCGGGGATATCCGCGCTCGATCAGCGCGCGCCGAACGCCACGGCGTAGTCGTCGCAGACTGATCTGATCGGCTCCGCCCAGCGGCCCCAGCAGCAGATCGAGCGCATCGTCCTCCGAGAACAGCTCCGGACGCCCGCGTTCGACCACGAGCAGGGCGCGCAGCGACTGCAGCATCCACGCCGCGCCGCGCCGCCGGGCCAGCGGGGTGTCCGGTTTCGGTTGCAACACCGGCACTCCCGCGGCGGTGAGCGCGCGGCGCAACGGCCCCAGCGACAGCGGCACCGAGCGCACGACGACCGCCATCCGCGACCACGGCACATCCGCGGTGAGATGCGCCCGCCGCAGGTGGTCGGCGATCAGCGCCGCCTCCTTGGCCGGGGTGGTGAGAACCCGCACCAGCGCCTGCCCGTCGACGGCGGGATCGCCGAGGAGGTGGGGTCCGCCGGTCCGCACGTCGAAGCGGTGCTCGGTCCGGCCCGGCATGCGGGCGGCGATCCGGGCGACCGCGTCGTGAACCGCCGGCGCGCAGCGATGATCGTCGTGCAGAACGATCCGGCGTTCGGGCGGGGCGTCGGGTTCGGTGACGAAACGGGTGTCCGCACCCCGGAAACTGAAGACCGCCTGATCCGGGTCGCCGGCCACGACGGTGGTCGCCGGGCCGGACCCGATCGCGCGAATCAGTTGTGCGGCAAGCGGATCCACATGCTGGGCGTCGTCGACCAGGAGGGTGCGGATGCGTTCGCGCTCGGCGGCGAGCAGTTCCTCGTCCTCGATCAGCACATCCAGTGCGGCGCCGACCAGTTCGGCGGCGTCCAGGGCGGGGGCGCTGGCCTCGGGGGCTTGGACGCCGACCGACCAGCGCAACAGCATCGACTGTTCGTAGCGCTGCGCGAACGATCCGGCCGCCTCCCATTCCTCGCGTTCGTGCAGGCGCCCCAGTTCGATCAGATCCTCGGGTCCCAGATCGCGCTCGGTGGCGCGCAACATCAGGTCGCGCAATTGCTCGGCGAAACCGTTGGTGCCGAGTGCGGCGTGCAGGCGCGGTGGCCACAGCACCTCGGCGCCGGACGACATGTCGGCGAGTTCGCCGCGCAACATCTCGCGCAGGACCACGTCCTGTTCGGCGCCGGTCAGCAGCCGCGGCGGCGGATTGCCGCGGGCGGCCGCATGCGTGCGCAGGATCGCGAAGGCGTAGGAGTGCACCGTGCGCACCATCGGCTCGCGCCCGGCGCCCGGCACTCCGCCGAGTTCGGGTGCGAGCGCGGTCAACTGCCGGGTGAGGGCGTTGCGAACCCGCAGCGCGGCCTGTTTGGAATGGGTGAGTACCAGCACCGATTCCGGATCGGCGCCCGCGACGATGCGATCGGCGGCGAGATCGGTGAGCAGCGCGGTCTTCCCGGTGCCGGGGCCGCCCAGCACCTGCCAGGGCCGCCAGCCCGGGTCCGCGCCCGACCCACCCGCAAACAGCGTTCGGACATCGGCACCCCATTCGCGTAACCGGGGTGCGGTCTCACTGCGGCGCACCAGTCGCACCGAGCTATCCGATCGCATCACACGCGCTATTTCAACAGACACCCCCGACAGGATCGAATTCCGTGACAGCAAACGCACCCCGTGCATCCGATGTGTCCATGTTGTGATCAGCGCCACGCCTGTCCGGGCGATATTCACGAATTCGCGCCGATCTCCACCTGCGGTCGATAATGCCTGGTAGAGAGCTTGTACGCGGCGCCGCACGGCATCGCGTCGGGGCCGCTGCGAATATCGGGCCGAAAATCCCACCGCCGCAGTCGTTCCGCGGCGGTTCACCGGCGCGGCCAGCGCCCGGCAATCCCCGTGCCCGATTCTCGCGAACGCGACGCACCGGTCGCACCGCCGCGGCGCCGACGGCACAATGATCGGGTGTCCGACGCCCCTATTCATCGATTCGGCCCCGCCGACGGCCCGCTCGTCCTCGCCCTGCACGGCCTGACCGGGCACGGGCGGCGGTGGAGCGCGCTGGCCGAGGGCCAGTTGCCCGAGGTGCGCGTCGTCGCTCCCGACCTGCGCGGCCACGGGCGGGCGAGTTCGCTGCCGCCGTGGACCTTCGAGCAGATCGTCGACGATCTGGTTCCGCTGCTCACCGAACCCGCGGTCGTCGTGGCGCATTCGTTCGGAGCGGCGGTCGCCGTCCATCTGTCCCGCCACCGCCCCGATCTGGTCCGCGCGCTGGTGCTGCTGGATCCCGCGATCGGACTCGATCCGGTCCTGCTTCACGACATCGCCGAGGCGGGTCTGGCGCGGCCGGACTACGCCGACATCGCCGAGGCGCGCCACGACAAACTCGAGACGGCCTGGGCCGATGTGGACCCCGAACTCCTCGACGCCGAACTCGCCGAACACCTGGTCGATACTCCCGAGGGCCGCGTGACGTGGCGGATGAGCCTGCCCGCCGTCACGTCCTACTGGAGTCAGCTGGCGCGCGAGCTGGTGCTGCCGCCGCCGCACATTCCGACCGTGCTGGTCCGCGCCGGTAAATCCCCGTTCGTCACCCCCGCGACCGTCGAGGCGTTCGCCACGCTGCCGGATTTCACGCTGCACGAATTCGACTGCGATCACATGGTCGCCCAAGCGCGTCCCGCCGAGACCGCCGCCGTCGTCCGGTCGGTGCTCTGATGCCCACCACGGACGCCGAGATCGAGCGGGTGCGGGAACTGGTCGCGGCCATCCCGCCCGGCCGGGTCGCCACCTACGGCGATATCGCGGCGGCGGCCGGACTGTCGACGCCGCGGACCGTCGGCTGGATCATGCGCACCGACTCCGCCGATCTGCCGTGGCATCGGGTGCTGCGCGCCGACGGCACCCCGGCGAGCCATCTGGTCCAGCGCCAATTGCGGCGGCTGGCCGAGGAGGGCTGCCCGATCCGCGGCGACCGCGTCGACCTGGCCGCCGCCCGCCACCGATTCGACTGCTGACGGCGCCGATATCCGAATTCGCCCATTACTCCCGTTCGGCGGTTACCGTGGAGGCATGACCACCCGTCTGGCGTGCGTGGTGTTCGATGCGATAAGGCCACGGAACGTGGCGCGGTTCTGGGCGGAGTTGCTCGACTGGCAGATCACCGTGGACCGTCCGCACGCGGTCGAGGTGGCTGCTTCCGATCCGGATGCCGCCGATGTGTCGTTGATGTTCGTGCCGACGGCCGGACCCAAGTCCGGGAAGAACCGCATCCATCTCGATGTGGTCGGTCGTTCGCTGGATCATCAACGCGTACAGGTGGATCGGGCGCTGGCGCTGGGCGCGCGGCCGATCGACATCGGCCAGGGCGCGGTGCCCTGGACGGTGCTCGCCGACCCCGAGGGCAACGAATTCTGCGTCCTCGAACCGCGCGAGGAATATGTGGATACCGGCGCGGTCGCGGCGATCGTCGTCGATACTCCGCATCCCACCCGGCTGGCCCGGTTCTGGGAGACGGCCGCGGGCTGGCCGCTGACCCACGACGAATCGCGGATGTCCGGCATCCGCTCGGCCACCGGTCAGGGTCCGTGGCTGGAGTTCCTGCGCACCCAGGTCGCGGCGCGTGAATGCGATCGCGTCCACCTCGATGTCGTCAGCTACTCCACCGGCGATCCCGCGGACGAGGTCGCCCGGCTCACGGCGGCGGGCGCCGTTCCCTGCGAGGGCGCCGCGGTGTATCCACCGGCTCAGGCGATGCTGACCGATCCGGAGACGAACCGCTTCCGGTTGTTGCGTGCGCCCTGCGATTGACGCGGTCGCGCGCGGACGACGGGCCCGCGCGCGTCCGCGTTCCGTTCGCCGCCCGATGTGGGCGGTTTACCATCGGTCCATGATCAACCTCCCGGGTGAGCCGCTGTGACCACTGTCGACGCGATCGTGCTGGCCGGTGGGCGGGCGACCCGGATGGGCGGGGTGGACAAGCCCGCGATCGCGGTCGGCGGGCGGGCGATGCTCACCGTGGCACTGGACGCGGTCGCCGACTGTGTGCGCACGGTGGTGGTCGGCCCGCATCGGCCCGAACTGGCGCCCGAGATCCGCCAGGTGCAGGAGGTGCCGGCCGGAGCCGGGCCGGTCGCGGCCGTCGCCTGCGCGGTCCGCGCCCTCGAGGAATGTGATTTTCCGGCCGATCTGGTCGTGGTCCTGGCCGCCGACCTGCCCTTTCTCACCGCCGCCGTGATCGGCGAATTGATCGGTCACGCAACGACTTCCGATGCCGATGCGGTGTTCGCGACCGATGAATCCGGCCGTCCGCAATATCTGGTCGGGGTGTGGCGGCGGACGGCGCTGCTGTCGGCCTTGCGGCAGCTGGATTCGGTGACCAATCAGCCGATGAAGGCGCTGGTCCCGGTCGACACCCTGATGGTGACGCTGCCCGGTATCACCGATTGCGACACCCCGGAACAGGTGCGCG
>NZ_BAFW01000196.1 GCF_000308535.1 Nocardia cerradoensis NBRC 101014
CCGAACACACGCTCGACGAGGCCATCGCACCGCTGCTGGCCGACCGCGACGCCGCCGACCGCGCCGGTCGCGACGCCGCGCAGACTCATCCCGAACGCCGCGACGCCCGGCTCTACGCCGGTGTGCTGCGCGACGGAGTCTCGTTGTGCCTGCTGCAGTTACGCCCCGAAGAGGACGAGGCGTTCCCCGATCTGGACCTGCGCACCGCGCCGAATCTGGCCCCCAACCTGGTCGACGCGCTGCGCCACACGCTCGAGAACGAGCCGGACTAACCGCAGCTGGGGGCGGGGCGTCCGGCGTTGACGTCGTCGAGCGACTGCACCGCGCTCGACAGTGTGTCGACCTTCACCAGTTTCAGGCCGTCCGGGGTGCGCTGGCGAGCCTCGTTGCAGTTGTCGGCGGGGACCAGGAAGGTCTCCGCACCGGCGTCGCGGGCCGCGATCATCTTGTACTGGATTCCGCCGATCGGGCCGACCTTGCCCTGCGGATCGATGGTTCCGGTGCCGGCGACGAAACGGCCGCCGTTGAGCTCGCCGGGGCTGAGCTTGTCGACCAGGGCCAGGCTGAACATCAGACCGGCCGAGGGGCCGCCGATGTCGGCGAGGTTGAAATCGACCTGCAGCGGACCGTCCGGCACCTCCTGCGGCGTGACGCCGAGGTAGGCCTTGTTCGAATCGTCCGGGCGCGCACCGAGTTTCACCTCGACCGTCTGTTCCACGCCGCCGCGGCGGATCACCATCGGGATCGTCGTGCCCGGGGCGGCGCCCTGCACCGCGTCGATCACGTCCTTGGAGGTCGTGATCGGTTTCCCGTTCACGCTCACCAGTTCGTCGCCCTTCTGCAGCACCGCCTTGGCCGGGCCGTCGTCGGCCACCACGCGCACCTGGACCTTGGTCGGGTATTTCAGGAAGTTCAGCGCCGCCAGTTCGGCGTTGTCCTCGGATTCCTTGAAATCGGCCTGGTTGGACTTGTCCACCTGGTCGCGGGGAACGCCGGGCGGGTAGACCTCGGCGCGCGGCACCAGGCCGTAGCGGCCGTCCACCCACAAGCCCATCGCCTCGAATATATTCAGCCCGTCGCGAACGGACACCGTCGTCATGTTCAGGTGTCCCGAGGTCGGATCCACCGCGGCACCCTGCACCGCGACGACCTGCTTGCCCTCCACCTCGCCGAGGGTATTGAAGGTGGGACCAGGGCCGAGAGCGACGAACGGCACCGTCACCGCACTGCCCACCACACCGAGGACGAGCACGGGCACCAGAGCCGCTATCAAGGTGATGATCCGACGATTCACCCGGCCCACAGTAGCGGCTCCACGATCACCATCCGCGTAGCCTTGGGGGCATGAGCGACGTGCCCTTCGGATTCTCGAACCGCGACGACGATCCCGACCGCGACAAGCGTGACGATCAGGCCGGTTCCGGAGCGAACAACCCCTTCGCCTTCGGCATGGGGTCTTCGGGCGCGGCCGGATTCGATCCCGCGGCCTTCGGGCAGATGCTGACCTCGCTCGGGCAGATGTTCTCCACCATGAGCCAGCCGGGCGGCCAGGCGAGTCCGGTCAACTACGACGTCGCCAAGCGGCTGGCTCGCCAGCAACTCGGCTCGACGGTCGCGCCGATCACCGACGGTGCGCAGCGCGCCGTCAGCGATGCCGCACATCTGGCCGAACTGTGGTTGGACGCGGCGACGACTCTGCCCGCCGGAGCCACCAAGACGGTCGCGTGGTCGCCCAACGATTGGATCGAGCAGACACTGCCGACCTGGAAGCGGCTGTGCGACCCGGTCGCCGAGCAGGTCTCGGGTATGTGGAGTTCGACACTGCCGGAGGAGGCCAAGCAGTTCGCCGGGCCGATGCTCGGCATGCTCGGGCAGATGGGCGGTCTGGCCTTCGGCTCCCAGCTGGGGCAGGCGCTGGGACAGCTCGCCCAGGAGGTATTGACCTCCACCGATATCGGGCTGCCGCTGGGTCCGGCAGGAACCGCGGCCCTGCTGCCGAGCGCCATCAGCGAATTCAGCAAGGGCCTGGAGCTGCCCGAAAGCGAGATCCTGGTCTATCTGGCCGCCCGCGAGGCCGCCCACCAGCGGCTGTTCGCCCATGTGCCGTGGCTGCGGCAGCAGGTGCTGGGCGCGGTCGAGGATTACGCGCGTGGCATCCGGATGGACTTCTCCGCGATCGAGGAGGCCGCGCAGAACATCGATCCGATGTCGCTGACCGATCCGTCGAAACTCGAGGAACTGCTGTCGCAGGGCACCTTCGAACCGCAGACGACTCCCGAGCAGAAGGCCGCGCTGGAGCGGCTGGAAACACTGCTGGCACTGATCGAGGGCTGGGTTCAGGTCGTGGTCGCCGAGGCGGTCGGCGACCGGCTGCCCGGTGCGGGCGCGCTGGCCGAGACGCTGCGGCGCCGCCGCGCCACCGGCGGTCCGGCAGAGCAGACCTTCGCCACCCTGGTCGGCTTGGAGTTGCGTCCGCGCAAGCTGCGGGAGGCCGCCACGCTGTGGCAGCGGCTGACCACCGATGCGGGCATGTCGGCGCGCGACGCGGTGTGGGCGCATCCGGATCTGCTGCCCAGTTCCGAGGATCTCGACAAGCCGAGCGGCTTCATCGACGGTGTGATCGGTGGCGGCGCCAACGTTTTCGACGATCCGCTGGCGCAGCTGGCCGAGACCGAGGCGCGCGAACGCCGCGAAGGCGCTGCGGCGCAACAGGAGCGGCCGAACGAGGACTCCGACGGCGACACCGGTGACGAGCGCGGCGAGAACGAGGACCGCTAACCGGCGGTGTCACCGGGTCCGGTCGGTGCGGGTCAGCCCAGCCGCGCCTCGGCGGTCGCGTAGCCGAACAGCTTGCGCCCCTTGGACAATGCGTCGACCACGACGGTCACCATGCGGCGACGCGAACTGAGCCAGCCGACCTGACCGCCGAACAGGATCGACGCCGGAGCGTCGGAATCGACGGGCAGATAGTGCATCTTGGGCGCGTACTGCACTCGCAGTTTCGTCAGTGCGGTCGGATCGCCGAGCCAGCGGCCGAGATAGCCGGCGACCAGGCCGAGCGTCAGCATGCCGGGCACCGCGCCCGTCGTGGTGCCGGACCGTTGCGGATCCACGACGTCGGCGTGGCGCACCACATCGTCGGCCGCGACCGTGACGGTGTCGACGGGCAGATCGGCGCCGACCGCCAGCGGGCCCAGGTCGACGATCGGGCGCGGTAGCGGCGGTTGGATCCGGTCCCGCTGCGGCGTGCGCAGCCGCCGTTGCGCCGGGACCGGTTCGAGATCGTGCGGCCGCTGGGGCGTTCCCGAGCGCGCACAGGTTCCGGGCTGGGTGTGCACCAGCAGGGTGGAGGAGCCGCTGGTCACGACCTGACCGTCGTCGTCACGCAACAGGGTGGTCACCGAGACCACGTCGTAGTCGCGGTAGTGGCGGAAGGATTCGAATCCGATATCGCAGCTGATGCGGTCGCCGGCCAGCAGCGGGCGCACGATTTCCAGCGTGCGGTCGGCATGCACGACGCTACCGCTGTGAAAACCCGGCACGAGTGCGTCCAGGGTGCGTTCCTCGGCGCGCATCCACACCGTGGTGGCGAAGGTCGGCGGGGCCACGAGGGCATCGAATCCGCGAGCGGCGGCGGCACGTTCGTCGCGGTGGATGGGGTCGGTGGCGCCTATCGCCCGCGCGTACTCGCGAATCGTTTCCGCGGCGATCGGCCCCTCGCCGCGGGTTCGAAACCGGTGTTCGCCGTGCGGCGACGCCACCGGTGGCACGTCGAGGGATGCGCTGACCATATTGCTCCTTTAACCGACCCGAATCGACCCGATTGTCGGCCGCCGGTGGCCGGGCGTTAGCACTCTCCGCGCCGGTCTGGAAAATTCACGGCGAGTCGTCGGCGAGTTTTGTGAAACGGTGCGTTCACAGTGATGCGGCGAGATCGCTCGAAGCCCCCTGTGGACAACGTCGAACCTGTGGATAACCAGCAGTTTTCCCGCGGGCGGGGGTCGGCCCGCCGACAATACTGAGCTCATGACGTTGTCACACGCACGTGGTCCGATGTTGCATCCGCGGGTGGCGGTTCTGCGCCGGCCCTCGGGTGCGGTGCAATTGGGATGGGATCCCGAACGCGCGGTACTGCTGCACCCGCCCGCCGTCGACACCGATGCGGTCGTCGCGTTCGTCCGGCTGCTCGACGGTCTGCACAGCCATCCCCAGCTCCTCTGGGAGGCCGGGCAACTCGGCCTCGGCGGCGTGGCGCTGGAACTGTTACGAGATATCGACGCGGCCGGATTGCTGATCCGGCCGAACGCCCGCCGCACTCGCGTGCGGACCGTGCATGTGCACGGCCGCGGTCCCCTGGCGGATTCGCTGCACAGCGGTATCCGGCAACTGGGCATCACGCCGACGCGGTCGAGCGAATATCGCGGCGGCACACCGGATTCGCTGCCCGCCTCCGATCTGGTGATTCTCACCGACGCACTGGTGCCGGTGCCGGAGCTGGTCAGCATGCTGCTGGTGCGCCGAATTCCGCACCTGCAGGTGCGCATCCGCGACGGGCACGGTGTGATCGGGCCGCTGGTCCTGCCCGGCGGCACCAGCTGTCTGCGCTGCGCCGATCTGACCCGCACCGAATTCGACGCCGAATGGCCGCATCTGGCGGCACAGCTGCTGGGCCGGACCGGCTACGCCTCCCCCGCCACCATCGCCGCCACCGCCGCCCTGACTTTGCGTGAAATCGAATCGATCATCGAGGGCGCCGCCGACGACCCGCCCCGAACCCTGGACACCACACTGGAATTGGATCCGCACACCAGGCGCATCGCGCGGCGTCGCTGGTCCCCGCACGCGGACTGCGCCTGCCGCCGAATCGCCGCCACGGGGGCCGAGGCGCCGGACGACGATCGCGCGGCCTCCGTCGCCGGAGGTCAGGTATGAGCGCGACGAAGGCGGCACACGCCGTGGCTCGGGCGGTGACAGAGTCTCGCCTCGATGATGTCGTCACCGTCGTGCACGAGGGCCGGGCCGTTATCGCCTCGGCCGCGAGGCGGGTCGGTGTCGTCGGCTCAGCGCTCGCCGGACGGGGACTCGGTGAAGGACCAGACGGCCGCCGGACGTCCGGTGGCCTTGGTGCGCATACGTTCCCCGGTTCGGGTGAGCCCGGGGATCGCGGCCAGGGTGCGGTTGAGGTTGCCCGGGTCGGGACGAGTGCCGGACAGCGCGGTCGCGAGGGTGACCGCGCGGGTGGCGGGGAACTGCTCGCCGATCAGCGCGCGGGTGAAAGCGAGGTCTTTCCACAGCATGTCGGCGAGTCGTTCCCGTGCGACCTCGACGATCTTGGTGTGGTCGAAGGCCAGCGGCGGGACGTCGTCGAACGGAACCCACCGGACATCGAGAGAGGGTGCGGTGCCGCCGGGTTCGGGCTGCACGCCGTTCGAATGCTCCGCACCTGCGGCTGCTGCGGCGTGACCGAGAACCGCCCACATCGCGATCGAGAGCGTCGGACCGCGTGGGTCGCGATTCGGTTCGTCGAAAGTGACCAGTTGCCCGACGGCGAGGATCGCATCGTCGGGCACACCCAATTTGCTGTGTACCGCGCGGCGGGCCGCCATCGCGAGCCGTTCACCACGGCCGAGCAGCACACCGGGCAGGGCGAGTTCGCCGGCGAACGGATCCCATTGCCGGGGCGCCACTGCGAAGGTGACGGTCGTGTCGTCGGCGCCGAATCGGAGCGCGACGACATCGAGCGATACGGCCGATTGCTGCTCCACGGCGAACCATCATGCCGCAGCCGCGACCCGGGCCACGCGATCGGCACGATCGGGCCCGTGCCCGGTCAGCACCACGGGCGCGCCCAGCCGGCGTTCCAGGAATTCCGGGACATCGGCCGGCAGCGGTACGAGATCCGGGGTGCTGTGCGCGACGAGCCCGGTCAACCACCGCTGATGGTTCAGATCCCGCCACGGGCCGCAATCGAGCCGGTCGAGGTATCCGTCCGGGGCGAAATACCCTACGGCGGTGCGCAAATCGTCGCGACCGGACACGAGATCCAGATGGTTGACGGAAAGCGCGTCGATTCCCCCGCACGCCTCCACGGCATAGCGCAGCAGGATCGGATCCAGATGCCCGACGCGGAAGACGCCCTGATACGGGCCGGTGCCGTTGTGCGGCTCCGGGATCGACAGTTCCGCATCCTCGGTCGGAAAGGGGCCCGCGCCGTGGCGAGTCTGGTACGCACGCGTCACTCCGAGTACCATCCCCGGTTCCCCGATGCGCGCCAGCATGGCGCGGGCATGGCGGGGTTCCACTGTCGACCAGGTGGTGTGGGGATGCAGGCCCCGCCATTCGTCGAGCAGCACGCCCTGGGCCCCTTCGAAGATCAGCCGGCCCGCGGCGGCGAACACCGCGAGTTGCTCACCCGGCACCAGCGCCACCGACCGCGCGAATTCCGCATAGGCCTCGACCAGCGCGTCGATCGGTTCGTAGCCGTGCCGCCCGCTCGCCAGCAGCGGTGCGAAGTGCCGCTCCAGCGCGAACAGTTTGCGGCGCAGGATATCCGGAGTGCGACAGTCCCGAACCCGGGGCGCATCGTGCTCGAGGGCGTAGCGCACGGTCTCCCCGATACCCATCCCGCACGAACCGTGCCGGGCGGCACCGCGCGCATCCTCCCGGCAGCGGTTGGCGGCTCCGTGGATCGGAGTGGTCAGCAGCGCCCGCTCGTCGACGAAGATCGATCCCAGCGGATCGGCGACGCCCAGCGCGGTCAGCGCTTCGGCCTCGGCGGCCAGGGCGATCGGATCCACGAGCACGTGCCGCGACAGAACCGTCGGCACGCCCGACAGCGTGCCCGATCCGAATTGCCGGAAGGTGTGTCGCCGGCCGTCGGCGAGCACGGTGTGCGCGGCCTGCGCGCCGCCGTTGAAGCGCACGACGGCCGCGACGTCCAAGCCGGCCTGTGGCGAGCACAGCCAATCCACGGTGGCGCCTTTCCCGGCGTCGCCGAATCCCAGATCGACCACGATCACATGCCGGTCGCCGAACATGGTGATCTCCCTTCGCTTTTCGGACCGAATTCGCGGTCAGGGCCGGAGGTCGTCGTGGCCCGGGGTCGCCGCCGGCAGCGCGCCCGCACTGCGGCGACCGGCGGGAGTACCGATCGGGGCCAGTGCCTTACCGACGACGTCGGCGGCGCCGCCGGACCCGATATCGCGCAGATCGGCCAGGCCGGCCCCCAGATCGACGCGGTCCTCGCCGATGCCGATCGTCAGTGCGATCAGCTCGCACACCGCCGCCGGATCGTCCAGACGCAGGACCCGCTCCCCGAGCACTCCCCGCCAGTGCTCGAGGATTTCCGGATCGGTGTAGTAGTGCGATTGATTCGGCAGGATGTAGTACACATGCCACCGATCGGCCAGCTCGCGGTAGATCGAGGGAACCGAAATGTCCTGGGGCACATCGTCACCGATCACCCGGCGCACATGCCCGGCGGCGAGGCGTGGCTTGTTCAGCTCGTCGCCCACGATGAACAGATACCCCTTGCGTCCGCGCTTGTCCCACGCATCGGTCGCCGTGTGGCGGGCCATGAAATATGCTGCAAGCTCGTAACTTTCGGATTTCTGTCCGCCACCGCCGCCTTCGAGCAGAATCAGCCGCAACTGTTCGTCCATCCGGTTGTCGGATTCGAACTGCCCGATCTGCAGCGGCACCCGATCACAGTCGGCATCTCCGATCCCGCCGAACAGGATCTGCGGATCCTCGGCGTACCCCTTGCGCTGCAGCAGGCCGTGCAGGGTAGCCAGTTTCTCCTGCATGATGCGCGGGACCCGCCCCATCGACCCGGTGACGTCGAACAGCACCGCGATCGGCAGCGAGGCCCCGTGCTCGGCGGAGTCGCGCGACTCACGCACTCCGACGCCGAAGGGGTCGAGCAGCGGATGAGCGACCCATTCCGGATAGGGCTTGGCGCGCATCTCGGCGGTGTAGCCGAAGTCGTCGAGGCCGCGCGCGGCGCGGAAGGTGCGGGCGGCGGCGTAGGCGCTGTCGTCCCACTGTCCGTATCCCATGGTGATCACTGTCCTTTCGGTAGTTCGAACGGCCGGAAGCGGCGGGCGCCGTACAGCCGGTCGAGCAGGTCGTCGAATTCGTCGAGCAGGGTGCGGGCATCGGGCCGCAGCCTGGGTGCCGATTGCAGACATCCCTCGGCGAAGGCGCGCATCGGCGCGGGCGCGCGGTCGCCGAGCATGGTGAGCAGCAGCCGATGGGCGAGATACACATCGGTGCGCGGGCCGACCCCGGTGCCGATTTCGGGCGGATAGTCGATCGAGGCCGGCGTGGCGGCGGGCACCCTTCCGGGCCGGGTGGCGAACGACCAGCCGACCAGCACCACCCCGTGCAGCCGCGGATGGATGAGCACGTTCTCCGCGGAGACCGCGGTGTGCACCCAGTGCGCGGTCGCGGCACCGGCCAGGCAGCGCAGCAGCCGCCGGTGCATCCAGGCATAGCCGCGCGGGTCGAGCCCTCGCGGAAAGGCGGCGTGGACCTGGGCCAGCGTCACGAACCCGTCGGTCAGCGCGTCGAGCACGTTGATCGCACGCACCTCGCCGGAGTCGGTATCGGTGTGACCGACGGTATCGATCAGGCGCGGAAAATACGGCGCCAGCCACTCGTGCTCCCCGGTGAGCGCGGCGATGTCCGTCAGCGCGTTCCGCTCGTTCGCCAGCAGCGAATTCGCGGCCGGACGCCGTGCGATCTTCACCACTGCGGCCGAATCGGTGCGGTACACATCGGCGACGGAACCGCGGGCATGTATCGCGCCCAGGCGGTACCGCCCCCGCCCGCCACACACCTCGAAGGCCTGCCCGGCCGCGAGCCAGCTCCGGTACAGCTCGCCGAGGTGGACGAATGCCGCGGTGGCCCGCTCGGCCTCGGCAACGGGCACCCGATCCGGATGCAGCGCAACGGCCAGCCGCAGATACGTCCGATGCGCGCTGCGGCGAGCGGCGGAACCCGTTGTCGCCGCACCGAACAGATCTTCCGGGCGTCGCACCTCCCGGATGGCCGCCGCGGCCTCTCGCGTTGTCGTCATTGTTTTAGTCTAGACGACTAAAACATGACCGGCCAGAGTTCCCGGCCACTTTTAGTCGAAAATACAAAAACTTGTGGGGCAGGCCCGCCGACCACCACGGATGAGCCATTTCCGATGCCCTCGCGCGCGCCGATGATCACCCGGACCGGCCCTACTGTGACCGATGACACGTCTCCGTCCGGGGGTCGAGTTCACGCAATTCACATGGCACGCGGCACGGTGGGTCAGCCATGATGGGGGTGTGTCTGAGATTGTGCGCCGTAGCTCATCCCGCAACGCCAAGTTGGCGAAGATTCCACTCGGTATCGCGGGACGGGCCGCCATGGGGTTCGGCCGCAAACTCGCCGGCGGCGACAAGGGCGAGATCAATGCCGAGCTGAATCAGAAGGCCGCCGAGCAGATCTTCTCCGTTCTCGGCGAGCTCAAGGGCGGCGCAATGAAATTCGGGCAGGCGCTGTCGGTGATGGAGGCCGCCGTACCCGAGGAGTTCGGCGAGCACTATCGCGAGGCGCTGACCAAACTGCAGGCCGCGGCCCCGCCGCTGCCGGCCGCCGCGGTGCACCGCGTACTGGATCAGCAGCTGGGCACGGCGTGGCGCAAGCGCTTCCGCTCCTTCGACGACGCCCCCACCGCCTCGGCCAGTATCGGACAGGTGCACAAGGCCGAATGGTCCGACGGCCGCACGGTGGCGGTGAAGGTCCAGTATCCCGGCGCCGACGAGGCATTGCGCGCGGACCTCAAGACCCTCAATCGGATGGCCGGCATGATCGGCGCCGTCGTCCCGGGCGCCGACGTCAAACCCATCCTCGCCGAGATCACCGAACGGACCGAGGAAGAGCTCGACTACCGCACCGAGGCCGCCAACCAGCGCCGTTTCGCCAAGGCCTTCGACGGCCACCCGCGGTTCCTGGTGCCCAAGGTGGTGGCCGGAGCACCGAAGGTGATCGTCACCGAATGGCTCGACGGCACCGCAGTGTCCAAGATCATCAAGCGAGGTCAGGAGGATCCGGCGGGCACGGTCGAGCTACGCAACCGCGTGGCAACCCTGATGGGTGAATTTCACTTCTCCTCCCCCGCGCTGGCCGGACTGCTGCACGCCGACCCGCATCCCGGCAACTTCATGATGCTCGACGACGGCCGGTTGGCGGTGCTGGATTTCGGCGCCTGCGCGCCGCTGCCCGACGGGTTCCCGCCGGTACTCGGCCAGATGGTGGCGATGGCGGTCGAGGATCGGTTCGAGGAGCTGACCGATCTGATGTACAGCAACGGCTGGGTGATTCCCGGTCGCACCGTCACGCATGCGGAGATCGCCGACTATCTGCGCCCGTTCACCGATCCCATCCGCGAGGATTCGTTCCACTTCACCCGCAAGTGGATGCAGCGCGTGGCGGGCAGGGCCACCGATGTGAGCCGCCCGGAGATGAAAACCGGTATGTCACTGCAACTTCCGGCCGAACACATCATGGTGTTCCGGGTGCTGATGGGTTCGATCGGCATCTGCGCACAGCTCGACGCCGAGGTGCCGTTCATGAAGCTGATGCACGACTGGGTGCCCGGCTACGCCGAATACCGCAGCGCGAGTTGATTTTTCGCCCCGCCGGGCGCCGAATACGGGACAAGCCCCGCATCCGACATCGAATGCGGGGCTTGTTCGTGTTCCCAGAAGTGGCCGAGGCGGATCCGTGCTCGGCCCGAACCGGCGCCGATCACGCCAGTGCGACCTTCCGCGGGCGGCCGCGCGGCCGCTTGCGGGCGATCACGACGCCCTGTTCGAAGATCTCGCCACCCCAGACACCCCAGGGCTCACCGCGGTCCAGGGCGGCAGCGAGGCAGCCCTTGCGGATCGGGCAGGAAGCGCACAGTGTCTTGGCCTCTTCCAGCTGGGTGGGGCTTTCGGCGAACCACAGGTCCGGGTCACCGACTCGGCAGGGCAGCGCGAGCGCGACACCGCGGGTGCGGGCCGGCCTCGAGGCCTGGGTCGATCGGCATGTCACGCGAGTAGCGGTCGCGGTGGACACGTCTTGCTCCTTCAGCTCGTGCAGCGGTCGTTTCGTTGTCTTCCGCGAAACCGGTGCCGGTGGCTGGAGGCCGAAAAAGAACTGTGGCCACGGTTTCGCTTCGGGCGATCCGTGGCCAGGAGGCTGCGGTAGCTGGTGCTACCTGAACCGACTTCGGTGTCGGCTACTGATCACGGTCGCTGGGTGTGCGTTGCGGAGGCGGACTGCCTGCAGATTCGCCGTCATACGATCGGCTTCCACTGCGAAGGCGTGGGCTGCGTCGGTGTGGAAACCGATGTGTGCCTGATGCCAACCCCACTCGGACTTGTCTGCGGCAATTGCATACGCGGGCGCTTGCGGTCGAGCACCGATAATGCTTGCGACAGACAGACCGGTCCCCTGCATGGCGAGGACCCCCCGGGAGGCGGACACGACAGAAACCATCGGTGCCACAACGCTTCTCGAAGCGAGAGTCACGATGTTGTTCATTTTGTCTACCTCCCTCCTACTCGTTGTCCGACTGATCACTGTGCGCGCCGGAATGCCCTCCCAGCGCGTGATCACCACCCTACGGGTGCGATACACAACCGCACAACCTATTTTTCACCTGCGGTTTTGTCATTCGCGGCACGCCCGCCGAATCACCGGTTGCGCACCCGTGATCGCACGATCGCGAGCAGCTCCGGACCGAACTGTTGCGACTTCTGCTGTCCGATACCCGGAATCGCGGCCAGCGCGTCCTCGTCCATCGGCACCTGTTCCGCGATCGCGGTCAGGGTTTTGACGCTCACCACCGCGAACGGTTTGATCTGCAATTCCTCGGCCCGCTGCCGCCGCCACTCCTGCAGCGCGCCGAGCAGTTCGGTGTCCACCTCGGCCGGGCAGCCCGAACAACGCCCGAGCAGCGTGTCCGTGGAATTGAGCAGCGAACGCCCGCACACCCGGCAGACCGGCAGCCGGCGGCTGCGACCACCCCGCGTACCCGCCCGCTGAGCGACCATCGACGCCGGGGAATCCTCCGGCACCAGCCCGGTGAGGAATCGGCTGCGCCGCCGGTTGCGCCGCCGGCCGTCGGCGCGCGACAGCGCCCAGGACAACCGCAGATGTTCGCGCGCGCGGGTCACGCCCACGTAGAGCAGCCGCCGTTCCTCCTCCAGCGCGGCCTCGTCGGTCACCGCGCCGCCCTCACCGAGCACATGGGCGATGGGCAGGGTGCCGTCGGTCAGGCCGACCAGGAAGACCGCATCCCATTCCAGCCCCTTGGCCGCGTGCAGCGAGGCGAGGGTGACGCCCTGCACGGTCGGTGGGTGGCGGGACTCGGCACGGACGGCCAATTCCCTTAGTAGCCCGGCGAATTCGAGGGCGGGATCGTGGGCGGCGAGTTCCTCGGTGAGCTGTACCAACGCCACCAGCGACGACCAGCGCTCGCGCGCCTGCGCACCGGCCGGCTCCTCGGCGGTGAGTCCCAGCCGGGCGAGCACGGCGCGCACGAGCGTCACGACCTCGGGACCGCGGGCCGCGGGCAGGTCGTCGCGGGCTCCGGCCTGGCGCAGCGCCTGCACCGCCTGCCGGACCTCGGCCCGCTGGAAGAACCCCTCGCCGCCGCGGACCTGATAAGGAATGCCCGCCTCGGTCAGCGCCTGCTCGTACACCTCGGACTGGGCGTTGATGCGATACAGCACGGCGATCTCGGCGGCCGGAACACCCCGCCCGAGCAGGCCGGCGATGCCCTTGGCGACGGCGGTGGCCTCGGCGACCTCGTCGTCGTATTCGGCGAAGGACGGTTCCGGCCCGTCGGGGCGCTGCCCGACCAACTGCAGCCGGGTGCCCGCGATGCGGCCGCGCGCGGCGCCGATCACACGATTGGCCAGCGACACCACCTGCGGCGTCGAACGGTAGTCCCGTTCCAGCCGCACGACGGTCGCGTCGGGGAACCGGCGGGAGAAATCGAGCAGATAGGCCGGGCTGGCGCCGGTGAACGAGTAGATCGTCTGATTGGCGTCGCCGACCACGGTCAGGTCGTCACGATCGCCGAGCCACGCGTCGAGGACGCGCTGCTGTAGCGGGGTCACGTCCTGGTATTCGTCGACGACGAAGCACCGGTAGCGGCCGCGGAACTCCTCGGCCACGGCCGCGTAGTCCTCGAGCGCGGCGGCGGTGTGCAGCAGCAGGTCGTCGAAATCGAGCAGCAGACCGTCCGGGGTGTTCTTCAACGTCTCGTAGCCGGTGTAGACGGCCGCGATCTTGTCCGCCTGATACGGAATGTCGCGGTGGTGGCGCTGGGCGGCGCCGGCGTAGTCCTCCGGCGCGATGAGCGAGGCCTTCGCCCATTCGATCTCGCCCGCCAGATCACGCACGTTCTCCGTCGCGGTCGGCAGGCCCACGCGCTGGGCGGCCTGGGCGACGACCGCGAATTTGGAGTCGATGAGCTTCCACGGCACATCGCCGACGATCTGGGGCCAGAAGTACTTCAGCTGCCGCAGCGCCGCGGCGTGGAACGTGCGCGCCTGGACCGTCTGCGCGTCACCACCCAGGCCGAGCGCGCGCAACCGGGCCCGCAGTTCACCGGCCGCCCGGGCCGTGAAGGTCACCGCCAGCACCTGGTCGGCGCGCACGTGCCCGGCCGAGACCAGATGCGCGATGCGGTGGGTGATGGTCCGGGTC
>NZ_BAFW01000195.1 GCF_000308535.1 Nocardia cerradoensis NBRC 101014
GTAGGTGACGCATAGCACGCGTCGATTCCGGCGATCGACTCGGAACCGAGTACGGCCATCCGGTTCGCGGAGACGATCGTCGGCGCCGCGATGGGCGTCCACTGCAGCTCGTAGAGAGCGGCGTCGTCCGCGGTCATGGCGCCGCGCAGCTGGTGCACGTCGTAGGGCCGCATGACGACCGCGTCGACGGAGACGACCGGCCGGCCCGAATCATCCACGGTCGCCACCGAGATCGTCTCCGGCCCGGAGGCTACCGCGATGACACGCAACCGCGTCGCCTTCACCAGCGGCTGATGCAGCCGGGCCCCACCCCAGCGGAACAGCAGCCGGCCGGTGTCCGGGTCGCCGTCCTGATCGCGCCAGACGAGTCCGGCCAGACCGGCGTGCATCACCAGATCGAGCAGTGCCGGATGCAGATCGAACCGTTCCGGATCGGATGCGGCCACGGTGTCCAGGGCGATCTCGGAGAAGACCGTCTCGTCCCGCTGCCACGCGGCCTCGACCCCGAGGAACGCCGGACCGTATTCGAGGCCGGATCCGGTGGCGATCCGCTCGGGAATCCATGCGGTATCGAGGATTTCGGCGTCGGCGGGAGGCCACGGCTCGTCGCGCAGGCGGTCGAGTAGCGTATCGCCGCCGTCCCACGCGGGGGCCAGCACGCCGCTGGCATTGCGCACCCACTCCCCCGCTTGGCGGAAATAGAAGACGAACGGCCGTCGCCCGCTCGGATCCGGCTCCCGCACCGACACCTGGAGTTCGACCTCGTCGTCACCCGAGGGCAGGATCGGCGCCTCCAGGGTGAGCTCGTCGAGGACATCGCATCCGATGCGGCCGCCCGCGACCAGCAGGAATTCCACGAGGGTCGCACTCGGCAACACGACGGTGCCGTAGGTCATGTGGTCGGCGACCCAGGGATCGGACGACAGCGAGAACCGGCCGGTGAAGACGAACTCGTCCGAACCGGCCACCGGCACCACGCCGGTGAGCAGCGGGTGGGCCGAGGGGTCGCCGGCGCTCTCACGCGGCGGCAACCAGAAGCGCTGGTGACGGAAAGCATAGGTGGGCAGCGGAACTCGACCTCGCGGCCGGTGCCCGAACAGGGGCGTCCAATCCACCCGCACGCCCGCGACATGGGCGTGCGCCAGCATGGTCAGCAACTGCCGGGTTTCGTCGTGATCGCGGCGTGCGGCGGCGGCCACCGTGGAGTCAGCGGTCTCCGGCAGGATCCGGCGAGTCAGCGCCGCCAGCACCGCATCCGGTCCCAGCTCCAGGAATCGGCGCACGCCCGAGGCGGCCAGCGTCTCGATCCCCGGCGCGAATCGCACCGCGGCCCGCACCTGCCGCACCCAGTACTCGGGTTCCAGTATGTCGTCCCCGGCGAGCTGCCCGGACACATTCGACACCATCGGCAACCGCGGCCGATGGTAGGTCAATTCCGCTGCTACCGACTCGAATTCGGCCAGCATCGGGTCCATCCGGTGCGAGTGGAAGGCGTGGCCGACCCGCAACCGCGTCGTCTTCGCGCCCTGCTCGGCGAATCGGGCCTCGATCCGCTCGATCGCCTCCTCGTCACCCGAAACCACCAGTGCGCCGGGCGCGTTCACGGCGGCAACCGACACCCGGCCCGGATGCTCGGCCACGGCGTCGTTCACCTCCGCCTCGGTCGCCGCGACCGCCAGCATCGCGCCACCGTCGGGCAGCGCCCCCATGAGCCGGCCCCGCGCGGCCACCAACCGGCAGGCATCCGCGAGTGACCACAGCCCCGCCAGATACGCCGCCGCGAGTTCGCCGATGGAATGGCCGATCAGCACATCCGCGGTGACACCGAAGGATTCGAGCAGGCGATACATCGCCACCTCGAAGGCGAACAGAGCCGGCTGCGTGAACTCGGTGCGATCCAGCAGCGCGGCGTCACCGAACATGACCTCACGCAGCGAACGGTTCAGCATCGGATCGAACTGCGCGCACACCGCATCCAGCGCCTCGGCGAAAACCGGGAACGCCTCGTACAGGCCCGCGCCCATGCCGATCCGCTGCGCGCCCTGACCGGTGAACAGGAACGCCGTCCGCCCCGCACCGGCGACGCCGTCGACGATGTCGGTCCCCGGACGCGCCGCGGCGAGATCGGCCAGCCGCGCGAGCACCTCGTCGCGATCGCGGCCGAAAACCACACTGCGCGAATCCAAGTGCGCACGGTCGGTGGCCAGCGCGCGGGCGACCTCGGCGAGATCGGCCTGCGGCCGCTCCGACAACCAGGTGCGCAGCGTCGCCGCCTGCGCCCGCAGGCCCGCCTCCCCCTTGCCCGAGACCAGCAGCGGGATGCTCGCAATGACGGTATCCGATTGCGCCACAGCGCTTTCGACGCTTTCCGCGGCCGGCGCCTCCTCGAGGATCACGTGGGCGTTGGTGCCGCTGATCCCGAACGACGACACACCGGCCCGGCGCACCCGATCGCCGGCGGGCCACGGTTCGGCATCGGTCAGCAGCCGCACCGCGCCCGCCGCCCAGTCCACATGCGGGGACGCCGTGTCGGCGTGCACTGTGCGGGGCAACCGCTCGTGGCGCAGCGCCTGCACCATCTTGATCACACCCGCCACCCCGGCGGCGGCCACGGTATGCCCGATATTCGACTTCAGGGATCCGATCCGCAACGGTTCCCCGCGGTCGTGTCCGTAGGCGGCGATCAACGCCTGCGCCTCGATCGGATCACCCAGCGTGGTGCCGGTGCCGTGCGCCTCGACGGCGTCGACGTCGCCGGCCGACAAGCCCGCATTGGCCAGGGCCTGTGCGATCACTCGTTCCTGCGACGGCCCGTTCGGGGCGGTCAGCCCGTTGCTCGCACCGTCCTGGTTCACCGCGCTGCCACGGACGACGGCCACGATGTCGTGGCCGAGCCGCTGTGCGTCCGACAGCCGTTCCAGCACGAGCACACCGGAACCCTCCGACCAGGCCACACCGTCGGCGGCGGCGGAGAACGCCTTGCATCGGCCGTCCGGTGCCAGACCGCGCTGCCGGGAGAAGTCGACATACAGGTAGGGACTGGCCGCGATGGTGACACCACCGGCGAGCACCAGTGAACTGTCGCCCTGACGCAGCGCCTGACAGGCCAGGTGCAACGCCACCAGCGACGACGAGCACGCCGTATCGACCGTCACCGCCGGACCTTCCAGGCCGAACACGTAGGCGACGCGGCCGGAGATGACACTGTGCGATGTGCCGGTCAGCCGGAAACCCTCCAGGTCACCGGTCACCCGTCCGGCGTAGCCCGACGAGCAGGCGCCGACGAAGACACCGGTATCGCTGCCGCGCAGCGAGGTCGGGTCGATACCCGCGTCCTCCAGGGCTTCCCACGATGTTTCGAGCAGCAGGCGCTGTTGCGGGTCCATCGCCAGCGCTTCGCGCGGGCTGATCCCGAAGAAGGCGGGGTCGAAATCGGCTGCGCCACTGAGGAACCCGCCGTGGCGGGTGTAGACCGTACCGGGCTTTCCCGGATCCGGATCGAAGAGCCGGTCCAGGTCCCATCCGCGATCGGTGGGGAATTCGCCGATCGCATCCCGGCCCGCGGCCACCAGATCCCACAGATCCTGCGCGGATCGCACCCCGCCGGGGAAACGGGCGCTCATGCCCACGATCGCGATCGGTTCGTCCGCGGTGCCGCGCCGCGTCGCCGGCAGGTGCTCGCGGTCGGCGCCGGTGATCCGTTCCCGCAGCAGTGTGGCGACGGCGGTCGCGGTCGGATGGTCGAAGACGAGCGAGGCCGGCAAGGCAATTCCGGTGGCCCGCGTCAGCCGGTTCTGCAGTTGCACGCCGCTGACGGAGTCGAAGCCGAACTCGGTGAACGGCAGCGTGGGGTGGATCGCCTCGGCCGACTCGTGACCGAGGACGGCCGCGGCCTGCTCGCGAACGATGTCGAGCACGAGGGCGTCGTGCTGATATTCGGGGGCGTCGCGCAGTCGCCGGGCGAGTGGTGTGTCATCCCAGTCCGCGGTCTGTTCGTCGCCGCCGGCCTCGACCTCGGGAATCCGCGCGGCGGTCGCGGCGCGGGCGGCCGGCGTAGCGGACGCGACCGCGCGACGCTGAAACGCGTACGGCGGCAGATCGACTCGCGTTCCCCCCGGCACCAACGCCCGCGGCGCCACCGGCATACCGGCGCAGAATGCCTGGGCCAGCGAGGCCAGGAACCGTTCCGGCCCGCCCTCGCCGCGCCGCAACGACCCGACGACCGCTACCTCCGCGCCCGCACCGGCCGCTTCGGCGGTCACCCCCACGCCCATGGTCAGCACCGGATGCGGACTCGCCTCGACGAAACCGTCGACACCGTCGGCGATCAGCGCGGTGACGGCATCGGCGAATCGAACCGGCTCCCGCAGGGACCGATACCAGTAGCCGGCATCCAGTTCCGCGGCATCCACCCGCTCAGCGGTCACCGTGGAGACCATCGGCACGGACCCGGTGCGCGGGCGGATGGGCGCGAGTTCCGTGAGCAGCCGCGAGCGGAGCCGCTCCACAGCCTTCGAATGTGATGCGTAGTCCACCGGAATGCGGCGGGCCCACACTCCGTCACCGGCGCAGGCGGCGACGAACTCCGCCACCGCCTCGACGTCACCGGCGATCACACTCTGAGCGGGCCCGTTCACCGCGGCCATCGACAGCCGATCGCCGTACGAGGCCAGGCGTTCGCGCAGCGCGTCCGCGCCGAGCCCGATCGAGGCCATCGCGCCCTGCCCGGCCAGTTCCTCGGCCACCGCCCGCGACCGCAGCGCCACCACCCGCGCGGCGTCGGACAGCGACAGCCCGCCGGCGATGTGGGCGGCCGCGATCTCACCCTGCGAATGGCCGATCACCACATCCGGTTCCACACCGGCCGCACGCCACATCCGCGCCAGCGACACCATCACCGCGAACAGCACGGGTTGCACCACGTCGACCCGGTCCAGCGGGGGCGCGTCGTGCGCACCGCGCAGCACGGCCGTCAGCGACCAGTCCACGTAGGGCGCCAACGCCGCGTCGCATTCGGCGATCGACTCCGCGAACGCGCCGCCCGCGTCCAGCAGGCCCAGCGCCATACCCTCCCACTGGCTTCCCTGTCCTGGGAAGACGAAGGCGATCCGCCGTGGCGCGGCCCGCCCGACAGCGGGTTCGATCGCCACCGCGGGCGCGGCCGGGTCGGCCAGGGCCGCCAAGCCCGCCAGCAGGTCGTCGCGGTCCCGGCCGACGACGCTGCCGCGCCATTCCATTCGGGCGCGGGTGGTCAGCAGGGAGAAACCCACGTCGGCCGCGGTCGGCTCCGGATGGCGCAACAGCCATTCCCGAAGCCGGGCCGCCTGCGCCCGGACGCCGCCCTCGCTCCGGGCCGAGACCACCCACGCCACCGCGCCGGTGTCGTCGTCCGCCGTGGCCGGGCCGGCGCCGGGCGCCTCCTCCACGATCACGTGGGCATTCGAGCCGCCCATGCCGAACGACGACACCCCGGCCCGGCGCACCGCTGCCGCGGGCCAGCCCTCGGTATCGGTGACGACGCGTAAACCCAAGTCTCCGAGCGGGATTCGCGGATTCGGCGTCTCGAAGTTCAGGCTCGCGACCAGTTCCCGGCGGGAGAGGCACAGCACGGTCTTGACCAGGCCCGCGATACCCGAAGCGCCCTCCAGGTGACCGATATTGGTCTTGACCGAGCCGACGGCCAGCGGGGTGTCGCGATCCGGGCCGTAGGTGTCACCGAGCGCGGCCGCCTCCACCGGATCACCGGCCGGTGTCCCCGTGCCGTGCAGTTCGACGTACTGCACCGACGGCGCGTCGACGGCCGCCGCGGCCAGCGCGGTGCGGATCGCCGCGGCTTGCGCGTCACGGCTGGGCGCGCTCAGCACGCGGCGCTCGTTACCGGTGGCGACCGCACTGCCGCGGATCACGGCATGGATCCGGTCGCCGTCGGCGATCGCGCGGTCCAGGGATTTCAGCACCACCATGGCGCCGCCCTCACCCCGGACGAACCCGTCGGCCCGCGCGTCGAAGGTGTAGCAGGCGCCGAGTGCCGACTGTGCGCCGAACTGCTCGATCCGCTCGCTGCTGGTCGGCGACAGAATCAGATTCAGACCACCGGCCAGCGCCAGCTCACTCTCCCCGCTGCGCAGGCTCTCGCAGGCCAGATGCACCGCGACCAGCGACGACGCCTGGGCGCTGTCGACCAGGACGCTCGGGCCGCCGAAACCGAAGTAGTTCGAGACCCGGTTGGCGATGATGCCGCGCCCGACTCCCCACAGCGAGTGGCGGCCGACGCCCGGGCCACCCTGCGAGGCGAGGAGTTCGGCGAAATCGCTTCCGGTACAACCCAAGAACACGCCGTAGCGCCTGCCGTCGCTCGCCGTGGCGGTCAGGCCGGCGTCCTCGAGCGCCTCCCAGCCCAGCTCCAGTGCCAGCAGTTGCTGTGGGTCGATCGCCCGCGCCTCGTTGGGCGAGATCCCGAAGAAGTCCGCGTCGAAATCTCCTGCGGTACTCAGGAAACCGGCTCGCTCGGTGATGTTCTCCCGCCCGGCCGGCGCCGCGCCGATCGCGGCACGCCCATCTCTGAGCAACTGCCAATAACCGTCGAGATCGGCCGCCCCCGGCATTCTGCAGGACATACCGACGATAGCGACGGCATTTGCCGATCCGGTCACCTCTGAAATTCCTTCCTCGATGAACGCGCGAACTCGCGAACACCCTCACCAATTGCCCGGGAGAGTACGAATTCTGCTTCTATACAACGTTTTTCGACGCGTTCACGGCCCAGCGAAGAGTCCCGAACGATATATGAGCGTCATCCACACGCGACCGGATTCGCTTCGGAGCGGACGAGGCCGGCCGCTCCGATATGCCGGATTCCGTACGGCAACCGATCCACGGGTAACCGACGCCAAAGCGCCGGAGGGTATGCCGGAGTGTCGAGGCGCGCGGAGAAGAGGTAGTGCCCGAGCGGGATGCGTACGCCGCATCTACGCGACGGCGCCGTGATCTATCACAAGGATCCCTTTCGGGGTTCGTACAACAGCACAGGACTCATAGTTACTGAACAGTATTTGGCCGCTCCAGGCCTTACCAGCAGTGGGAACAGTGTGACGTGCGCCGCTACCCCACGGCCGGTATCGAGGCCGAAAACCGCGCACTGCCTGCGAATTCGCCTCGTCGGAGCCACAACACCCACACTGACGACCGCTCCGGACCCTCCGGGTGCGGCGCTCATGCGCCGCGAATCCTCGATGCGCCGCCGCGGATCCGCGCCGAGTCGCCGCGAGGACACACAGGGGCCACGGCGAGAACACACAAAGACCCCGATGGGAAACGAAAAAGGTCCCGGAACCTTGGTTCCGGGACCTTTTCACTAGTAGCGGGGACAGGATTTGAACCTGCGACCTCTGGGTTATGAGCCCAGCGAGCTACCGAGCTGCTCCACCCCGCGTCGGTGAACACAACATTACACACGAGTCGACAGACGTAGCAAATCCGGTGGTCAGGACCGATTTCGGGGAGCACCGCCGCGATCTTGCCCCCACCGCCGCAACGTCCCGCCCACGAAATACCGACCGGCCATGCGCGGATCGCATCGACACCGACCACCGAAATCCCACCCGCGAGCGCGCGAATCGGACGAACCGGCGACTCGATACGGAAACCTCGCAACACCTCGAATGAGGAGAACTCTCGTGGGAAACGCGCGCGTTTCCAAAAAGCAGGCCGGAAAAACGTGACCAGGGCCACTGTTTCGGCGTGATTCACCGCACATAACGACCACATAACGCACGACCGGAATGCCCGAACACTGCATAGCCAACCTGCATCAACGCTCGAATCCGGTTATTCGCTTCATGCAATTGTCTCTGTTATCAAGACGTGATCTGTCGAGATCTGTTCGTTATGGTCGAGTGCGGCCCGGATCGAACCCGTGATGGGCATCCAGACCCGAACCGCTGCACACCGGCAACCCTGCCCCGCGGTTCGGGGATCCCCGACCTCCTGGGGGCAGGGACGCGGCGGAACATCGCCGGGCCGGCGGGCGCAGGGAGGGACACCACCATGAACAAGAACCGGAAGATCAGCAGTCGCGCCCTCGGCTTCGCCGCCGTCGCCGGCGCCCTTGTTGCCGTCCCGTTCGCAGCTTCCACCACTGCTTCGGCTGCGCCCGCCCACGACTGGGACGGTGTCGCGCAGTGCGAGAGCGGCGGCAACTGGAATATCAACACCGGCAACGGCTACTACGGCGGTCTGCAGTTCACGCAGTCCACCTGGAGCGCCAACGGTGGCAGCGGCTCGCCGCAGAACGCGAGCAAGGACGAGCAGATCCGCGTCGCGGAGAACGTGCTGCAGACCCAGGGCCCCGGCGCCTGGCCGGTGTGCGGTCAGTACCTGCGCTACGCGCCCGCCGAGGAGACCCAGCCGGCGCCGGCCCCGCAGCCCGAGCCGACCGCTCCGGTGCAGCTGCCGAACGACCGCCAGGACCTGATCAACAAGGCCACCGACGCCGGCCAGCAGGCCGCGCAGCGGTTCGGTGTGGGCCACCAGTTCCAGCAGATCCTCGAGCAGAACAGCGGTCTGATCGACTCCCTGGGCCGCTGACCGCGGCGCGGTAGTTCCGCGCACGCTGCGACCCGAACACGAACGGCGCCCCGGATGATTCCGGGGCGCCGTTCGTCGTCGATCACCGGCAGCCGGTTAACCGCCGGCCTTGTTGTAATCGTCGATGGCCTTCTGCAGACCTTGCAGCGCCTTGCCCAACTGGCCGAGGTCACCGGACTTCTGCGCATCCTCGACGCCCTTCAGGGCGTCGTTGAGTTCCTTGACCGCGGCGTCCTTACCGGCCGACCCGGTCGTGGGCGGTGGCGCGGTCGTGGACGGCGGCGGCGTGTTCTGATTCGACGGCGGTGGTGAGGTACTGCCCTGCTGACCGGGCGGGTTGATCGCCGCCTGGCCGGGCTGCTGCGTCGTCGCGGCGCCCAATCCGTCCTGGACGTCGTTGAGGGCATCACCCAGCGTGGACTGATAGCCCACCTTGTCACCGTAGGAGGCCAGGACCTTCACCAGCTGTGGGAACGACGCCGTGGTCGGCCCGCTGTTGCGTTCCAGATACCAGGGTTCGACGTAGAGGATGCCGCCCTCGCCGATGGGCAGGGTGAGCAGATTCCCGTATTTGATCTTGTTGGTGTTGCCACCGGTCAGCAATGTCCGATCGTTCGAGACCCGGGCATCGGTGGTCATCGACGTCTGGACCTGTTGCGGGCCCGGCGTCTGCGAATCCGTCGGCAGCTTGAGCACCGTGAACTTGCCGTAGTTCTCCGGATCCGACGCGACCTGGATATAGGCCGCGAGGAACTGGCGTTTGAAGCCGACCATCGCACTGGTCAGATTGAACTGCGGCCGACCGGTTTTCGGATCGCCGATCAGCACGTAGTACGGCGGCTGATGCGCGTTGGTCGGGGTGTCGGAGGTCGGATCGTTGGGGACCGACCAGAACGCGTTGTTGGTGAAGAACTCACGCGGATCGTTGACGTGGTAACGCGCCAGCATCTCGCGCTGCACCTTGAACAGATCCTCGGGATACCGGAAATGCGCACGCAGTTCCGGCGAGATCTCGCTCTGCGGCTTCACCGAGTTCGGGAACACGCCACGCCAGGCGTTGAGCACGGGATCGGTGGGATCGACGTCGTAGAGGTTGACCGTGCCGTCGTAGGCGTCGACCGTGGCCTTCACCGAGTTGCGAATGTAGCTGACTTCCTTGCGCGGCAGCGTGCGACCGGTGTTCTGGTCGATGCTGTCCTCGACCACGCCTTCCAGCGAGGTGCGTTGCGCATACGGGAAGTTGTCCAGCGTGGTGTAGGCGTCGACGATCCACAGGATGCGCCCGTTGACCACCGCCGGATACATGTCGCCGTCGGTGGTCAGCCACGGTGCCACCTGCTGCACGCGGCTGCGCGGATCGCGGTTGTAGATGATCTTCGAATCCGAGCCGATGGCGCCGGAGAACAGGATGTTGCGTTCGGCGTACTTGGCGGCGAAGGCGAGCCGGTTGAACCAGTTGCCGATCGGCACACCGCCCTTGCCGGTGTAGGTGTACTGGTCGGTGCCGGTGTCGTATTCGCGCGGCGGCTGGTTGTTCCCGCCCACGATCGCGTAGTCGGCATCGGATTTGGAGATCATCTCGCCGTAGTAGATGCGCGGCTGATCGACCGGGATGGCCTGCTTGTCCTTGGGCGTGAACAGATCGCTCACCGTCGACTTGTCGCCGACGTTGAAGACCGGATATCCGTATCCGCCGCTGGAGCTGCTGGTGCCGGCGCCGGTGGCGGCCTGCTGAGTTTCCTTGGGCGGGGCCACGTTCACCCGGTTGGCCGGGGACGCGACGAAGCCGTCGCCGTGGGTGTAGACGGTGTGCTTGTTGATCCAGTCGGTCTGGTTACCGGACAGGTTCTGCGGCACCAACTCGCGAGCGGCGACGATGTAGTCCTGCTTCTCGCCGTTGATGGTGTAGCGGTCGATGTCGAGCGGATCCGGGAAGCCGTAGAAGTTCTGCAACTGCTGGCGCTGGATGAAGGTCTGGGTCAGCAGATTCGGATCAAGCAGCCGGATATTGCCGATGGTCTGCTGATCGGCCGGAATCGAGCCCGGATCCTTGGTCTGCGAACCCTTGTAGTCGACATAGGAGACCTTGTCGTCGGTGAGCCCGTAGGCCTGCCGGGTCGCGGTGATGTTGCGTTCGATATAGGTCGCTTCCTTGGTCGCGGCGTTCGGGCGCACCTCGAACTGCTCGACCACCAGCGGCCACACCGCGCCGACCAGGATCGACGACAGCAAGAGCAGAGCGGCCGCCATCGCGGGCACGCGCAGATCGCGCAGCACCACACCGGCGAAGAACGCGACCGCGCAGATGATCGCGATCGACATCAGGATCAGCTTGGCCGGCAGCACCGCGTTGATATCGGTGTAGGAACCACCGGTGAAGGTGGGCTCCTTGCGGGTGCTCGACAGCAGCGAATACCGGTCGAACCAGTAGGCGACCGCCTTCAGCACCACGAATGTGCCGGCGATCAGCGCGAGCTGGATGCGGGCCGGGCGGGTCAGCGTGCCCTCACGCCCCGACAGCCGCAACCCGCCGAAGATGTAGTGCGTGACGAGATTGGCGAAGAACGCGATCACCACGGCCACGAACAGCCAGTTCAGCAGCAGCTTGTAGAACGGCAGATCGAAGGCGTAGAAGCCGACGTCGATGTTGAACTGGGGATCCTTGATCCCGAACGAACCGCCGTGCAGGAACAGCTGCACCGTGACCCAGCTCGACTGCGCGACCAGGCCCGACAGCAGGCCGACCAGTACCGGGATGCCGATGCCGAACAGCCGCAACCGGCCCATCACCGTGGTGCGGTAGCGCGCGATCGGATCGCTGGGACCAGACACCGGGACGAAGACCGGCCGGGTGCGGTAGGCGGCCAGCAGCGCGAGCCAGACCAGGGCCCCGACCACGACCGCGACGATGAGGAACAACAGAAGCCGGGTGACGAGCACCGTGGTGAACACCTGGCGGAAGCCGACCTCGCCGAACCACAACCAGTTGGTGTACGCGTCGGTCAACCGCGGGCCGACCAGCAGCAACGCCGCGATCACGAGCGCGGTGATCAGCAATATCCGGCTGCGTCGAGACAGCGAAGGTAAGCCTGTCGGGGGGCGCATGCCCACGATGCCACTCTCCCAGGTCCGGCGGCGTACCGAAGCGATTGTCGGCCGATACACCGCAGTCCGATGATGCGTGTGGTCCCTGCGGACCGTCTCTCGCGCCCCACTCTACGTAAAACGGGTCGGCTTGGATCGCGATGGCTCCGGTATGCCGTGGCGGGGACGCGGGCGCTCGTGGTGGACGTACAGTGTCGGCCGTGACTGTGGACAATCCCTCCTCCGCCCTGTACCGCTGCATCCGGGACGTGGCCGAGTTCGCCGATACCGAGGGCTGGGATCAGCCGCCGCAGTTGTTCGCGCTGGTGCCGACCGCCGACCTGGTGGCCGCCGAGCCGACGCTCGAGGATCAGCTCGACGACGGGGCCGCCTTGACTCCCATTGCCCAGGAACCGCTTCCCGACGATCTGAGCGGCGATTCGATGGCCCTCGACGAATTCCTGGCCACCACCAGCTGGCCGCCGGCCGTCGAGGGGGTGGTGCTGGTGCAGCAGATCGTGGTGCTGCCGCCGAACG
>NZ_BAFW01000194.1 GCF_000308535.1 Nocardia cerradoensis NBRC 101014
CGATCCCGACCGTGGATTCGCTGCGCGAGGGCCACTCCCCCGACCCGGTCGCCGCGCCGGCGAAGCCGGGCGGCATGGTCATTCTGACCTCCGGCACCACCGGCACCCCGAAGGGCGCGCCGCGCGACAAGGTCAGCCCGTTCATCTCCGCACAGTTCCTGGATCGAATTCCGTTGCCGCGTAACGGTTCCATGGTCGTCGCGGCACCGGTCTTCCACGCCACCGGACTGTCGCAGTTCACCCTCGGGCTCTCGCTGGGCAACCGGATGATCTTCCAGCAGCGGCGTTTCGATCCGGAGAAGACGCTCGCCAACATCGACAAGTACAAGGCGGAGTCGCTGGTGGTGGTGCCCACCATGTTGCAGCGCATGCTGGATCTGCCGCCCGAGACGCTCGCCAAGTACGACATGTCCTCGCTGCGGATGATCTTCGCCGCCGGCTCGGCGATCCCGCCGGACGTCGTGACGCGCAGCCTGGACTACTTCGGTGACGTGCTCTACAACGTGTACGGCTCCACCGAATGCGCGCTGATCACCGTGGCGAGCCCGGAGGATCTGCGCAAGTCGCCGAGTACCGCGGGCCGCCCGCCGCTCGGCATCCGGCTGGCGCTGTTCGACGAGAACCGCAAGCGCATCACCGAACCGAACGTCACCGGCACGATCTTCATCGAGAACGCGCACTCGTTCAAGGCCTACACCGACGGCCGCACCAAGGAGACCATCGACGGCATGATGTCCAGCGGCGACGTCGGGCACTTCGACGAGGACGGGCTGCTGTTCATCGACGGCCGCGACGACGACATGATCGTCTCCGGCGGCGAGAACGTCTTCCCGCAGGAGGTCGAGCACCTCATCGCCGACCGCGCCGACGTGCAGGAGGCCGCGGTCGTGGGCGTCGACGACAAGGAGTTCGGAAAGCGCCTGCGCGCCTTCGTCGTTCCCGGTCCCGATTCCCAGCGCGACGCGCAGGAGATCAAGGACTACGTCAAGGCGAACCTGGCGCGCTACAAGGTGCCGCGCGAGGTGATCTTCCTCGACGAGCTGCCCCGCAACGCCACCGGCAAGCTGCTGCGCAAGCCGCTGACGGAAATGGACGTCACCGGCGACTGAGTCGTCCGGCACGCATCGGCCCGGGAGTGCGACTCCCGGGCCGATGGCGTTTTCGAAGCGGTCGGCTATCATTCAGCTCGTGTTTCCCCCGTCCGGCCGCGTATCGGCCCGCGCCCAGGTGTCGACGCGTACGCGTCGGGCCGCGGTGGCGCGGTTACGGGGCGCGTCGGCCGGATCCGTCTCGGGAGCCCTGTCGATCGCCGCGCACGGTTGGGCGGCGGGCGGGATGCCGGTGCAGTCCAGCACCCTGATGCTGCTGGTCGCCGCCTCCACGGCGGTCGGCGCGCTCGTCGCGGGGCTGACACCGCTGCGCACCACCGCCGCCGGACTGGTCACGGCACTGTGGGGCGGACAGCTGATCGGCCACCTGGTGATGTCGGCCGATATGGCGCAGATGCACGATATGCCGCTGTGGACGCCGGCGATGCTGGGCGCCCACCTGGTCGGCGCGGTCTGCGCCGCCGTCGTCATTCTCGGCGCCGAGGCCGCCTACCGGATCGGTACCGCGGTCGCGCGTGTCCTGCCGGTCCCGGTGAACCTCCCGGCGACCGACGAACCGATTCTTCCCCGCAGCGTGCACCGCGACCGGGTGATCCTGCGGATCTTCCCCACCGAAACCTTCCGCACCCGCGGACCACCGCTCCCTGCGTACTGCTGAGACATCTCAACACCCACATTCGCGAATCAGTTTCGCCGACAGCGCGTTCCGTAGTACCGCCACAGTCCCAGTGCGGCGGTACTACGAGGCCACCTCACCGGATTCGGCCGCACCACACGGCACGCCGCCGCGCGGTGCCGGAGGCCGCACCGTCCGGACGTGCATCGACTCTGCGCCGACCTTCGCGTCGGTGACGACCGAGGCGATGCGAGCGACGGCGACGCGACTTTTCGCGCACAACGATGTGGGTGCCCTCGAAACAGGAGCACTACCAGTGAGCATCACCGATATTCCGGCCGCGGGCACCGAGCCGCCGCAGCCGGAGCAGTCGCCGCCCGACGCGGCGCACGAATCACCACCCGGTTCGGACCGGTCGCGACCCTCTCGGTCCGGCCCCGCGCGCGCGGTGCAGGCGCTGGCCATGCGGCTGCACTTCTACGCGGGCGTCTTCGTCGCGCCGTTCATCCTGATCGCGGCGGTGACCGGGGCGCTGTACGCGGCCGCCCCCAGCATCGAGTCGATCGTGAATCGCGATCTGCTGCACGTCGATTCGACCGGTCCGGCGCGGCCGCTGTCGGAGCAGATCGCGGCCGGTGTGGCCGCCGAACCGACGCTGGCGCTGGTCGCGGTCGACCCGGCGCAGCACGCGGGCGACACCACGCGCGTGATCTTCAGCGACCCGAGCCTCGGCGAATCCGAGCGGCGCGCGGTCTTCGTCGATCCGGCGACCGCGACCTCCGTGGGCGACAGCGTCGTCTACGGCAGCACGGGTGCGCTGCCCATGCGCACCTGGATCGATGTGCTGCACCGGAACCTGCATCTCGGCGATGCGGGCCGGCTCTACAGCGAGATGGCCGCGTCGTGGATGTGGATCATCGCGCTCGCCGGTGTGGTGATGTGGCTGCGCCGCTCGCGCGGTTCCGCGCGGCGGCTGCTGTGGCCGGATCGGTCGAAGTCCGGTCGCCCGCGCAGCGTCAGTTGGCATGCCGCGGTCGGGATGTGGATCGTGCTGCCGCTGCTGTTCCTCTCGGCGACCGGTATGACCTGGTCGCAGTATGCGGGTCAGCACATCACGTCGCTGCGCCAGCAGTTGAGCTGGACCACACCGGTCGTGAACACGGCGCTGCCGGGTGCACCGATGCCGTCGATGCCGGCCGGTGGTGAACATGCCGATCACACCGGCGGCCACCACATGCCGATGCCCGTTTCCGCCGACCGCGCCGCCCAAGCCGACAAGGTCCTCGCGGTGGCCCGCGGGCACGGTATCGACGGTCCGGTCGAGATCACGATCCCGGCGAAGGACACCACCGCATTCACCGTCAAGGAACGCCGCCTGTCCGGGGTCTACACCCAGGACGCGATCGCGGTGGACGGTAAGACCGGCGATGTCACCGACATCCTGCGCTACGCGGACTGGCCGCTGGTGGCCGAACTCGCCAACTGGGGCATCGCGCTGCATATGGGCATGCTGTTCGGCCTCGCCAATCAGCTGCTGCTGCTGGCCACGATGATCGCGCTGATCACCGTGATCGGACGCGGCTATCTGATGTGGTGGCGACGGCGTCCGACCCGCGAGAACAGCCCGTTCTCCTTCGGGCGGGCACCGGCACGCGGAGTGCTGCGACGGGCGCCGCTGTGGATCAGCATCCCCCTGGTCGCGATCACCGTGGGGATCGGATGGTTCGCACCGGTGCTCGGCGTGAGTCTGCTCGCCTTCCTGATCGTCGATATCGTCGCGGGCCTGATCGCGCGACGACGCCGGGGAGTTGTCGCCTGACATCCTGAATCGCATTCGGTCACGACACCTGCCGACCTAATTCGGCTGCGCCGCACCATCTTTCCCGCTCCCACGAGCGACGCCGAGTCGCCCGTGCGCTGGATCGCGCGTTCGGCCGGGCCGTGACAGCCGCCGACAGCGATCGGCCGGCATCACCGATTGCGCCGTAATCCGTCGGACACACCGTTCTCGGTCGTCCGGGGCTGCTTCCTGCCCGCGCGCATTCGGCACACCTCCAGCAACTTTCGTTTACCTGATACCGCAAAGGGTTTCATCACCATGGGAATCAAGAACATCACCGCCACCGCCGCCCTCGTCGCCGCCGCCCTGGGCCTGAGCACGGCCACCGCCGGCGCCGACCCCACCGACGCCGGTGCGGTCGGCTTCCAGGCGACCACCACGCCGACGGGCACCGTCGTCTCCACCGATGCCGGATCGCTATCGGCCGACGACGGCGTCTTCACCGTCAAGGCGGCCGACGGCACCGTGCTGGCCGGAACCCAGCTGTCCTTCCGGGTCGACGATTTCGTCTTCCCGATCGAGGCGCAGATCCACGACCGCACCGCGACCCTGACCCCGAAGTTCGACCTCGCGCACGCGGCGTACCAGCCGGTCGCCATGCCGTTCGAGGACAGCGCGCCGTGGAAGACCCCGTACGACCGGGAGCAGGCCGCGTGGAGCCGGATGACCAGCACCCTCAGCGCCGGCGCCTCCATCGGCACCCTGGTGGGCGGCATCGGTGGCGCCGGAATCGGTTGTGTCCTGGGCGGAATCGCGGGCGCGACCATCGCGGCGGCCACCATCGTCGGCATGTTCGGCCCGTTCGTTCCGGCCGCGGTGGTCGGCTGCCTCGGCGGCATCGTCGCCATCGGCGCGCTGGGCACGCTCGCGGGTCAGTTGCTGGTCACCGCCCCGGTGGCAGTCCTGGCCGCGGCGCAGTACTTCACGACGGTGAACTCCCCGTTCCCCGCGAAGTGAGGTAGGCGAAGCCACCCGGCGGAGGCGCCCAGCGCAATCCGCCGGGATCGGCGCCGGCACGGCCGTTCCGGGATATCGTGCACACGATCAGCACAGGTTGTCTCCGTTTTCCCTTCGCGAAGGAGTGACCGCGTTATGAACGAATCCTGGTTCCGCCGCGCCGCGCTCGCCGGTATCGCCACCGCGGCGGCCACCATCCTCGCCGCCGCTCCGGCATCCGCCCATGTCACCGTCTCCGGTCCCGACGCGGCCCGCGGCGGTTCGGCGGTGCTGACCTTCCGGGTCCCCAACGAATCGGCCACCGGTGCCGCCACCACACAACTGAGCGTGCGGCTTCCGGCCCTGACGGAAGCCGAAACCGAACCCGTGCCGGGCTGGAAGACGAAGGTCACCCGCGACGACAACCACCGGGTCGTCGCCGTCACGTGGATGGCGGATCCGGGCGGCGGCATCGGGGCCGGGCAATTCGAACAGTTCTCGGTGCTGGCCGACGGACTGCCGGACAGCGACACCGTCACGCTGCCCGCCACCCAGACCTACGCCGACGGACGGGTCGTGAACTGGGACCAACCCACCTCTGGGAACACCGAACCCGAATTCCCCGCGCCGACACTGGCATTGGCGCCGGCGCACGAGGGCGGGGCGCAGAACCACGGCGACGTCCACGCCGCCGCGGCGGCCGAGGAACACGAGACCGACACCACGGCGCGATGGCTGGGCAGTATCGGCATCGTGCTCGGCGCACTCGGTGTTCTCGCGGCCGCCACGATGTTCACGCGGAACCGGTCGCGGCAATAGCCGCCGCGCCGCCCGGTCGGCCCCGGGGACGCCGGCACCGGAGACCGCCCGTACATTGACGACGAACGTCATGGCCGATCACGGGCGAGAGTGGGAGTGAGCGTGCCGGAGCAGACCGTCGGCATCATCGGCGCCGGCATCATCGGACTGGCGATCGGCCGGGAGATCACCCGCCGGCGGCCCGGCACCCGGGTCGTCGTGGTGGACAAGGAGGATCGGGTCGCGGCCCACCAGACCGGGCACAACTCCGGAGTCGTCCATGCCGGAATCTATTACGAGCCAGGCTCGCTGAAGGCCACCCTGTGCGCCCGCGGACGGCAGCTGCTGCGCGACTACTGCGCCGAGAAGCGGCTGCCCTACGACGAGGTCGGCAAACTGGTCGTCGCGGTCACGCCGGACGATGTGGTGCGGATGGACGCGCTGGCCGAGCGGGCAGGCAGCAATCGCGTGCCGGGACTGCGGCGTATCGACGCCGGCGAGATCCGGGAGCTCGAACCGCATGCGGCGGGCCTGGCCGCACTGCATTCGCCGCATACCGCCATCACCGACTTTCCCCGGATCGCCGCCGCTTTCGCCGACGACATCACGGCCGCGGGCGGGCAGATCCGCCTGTCCTTTCCGGTCACCGGTGTCACGCGCGCAGCGAACGGCATCCACCTCGGCTCGGACACCGAGGAGCTCGTGGTGGACCGGCTCGTCGTCTGCGCGGGCCTGCACAGCGATGCCGTGGCCGGGCTGGCCGGAGACGAGCCGGGGCCCAGAATCATTCCGTTCCGGGGCGAGTACATGCTGGTCCGGCCGGAGAAGAAGGATCTGGTGCGCGGGCTGATCTATCCGGTGCCCGATCCGCCGTACCCGTTTCTCGGTGTGCATTTCACCCGCCGGGTGAACGGGGAGGTGGAAGTGGGGCCGAACGCGGTGCTCGCCCTCGCCCGTGAGGGATATCGCCGGTCCGCGGTCTCCGCGCGGGACCTGCGCGACCTCGCCGCCTGGCCGGGGTCCTGGCGGATGGCGCGCCGGCACTGGCGCACCGGGATGCGGGAAATCTACGGCTCGCTGTCGGCGCGGGCGTATATGCGGGCGGCGCAACGGTATGTCCCGGATATCGGCGTGCGCGATGTATTCCGGGCCGGTTCGGGTGTGCGGGCGCAGGCCGTCGATGCCGGCGGGGAGCTCGTCGACGATTTCCGCATCCACCGCCTCGGCCCGATCACCGCCGTCCGCAACGCACCCTCGCCCGCGGCCACCTCGAGTATGGCCATCGCCGAGCACGTGGTCGACGTGCTCGAGCAGGACGGCGAACAGCGTTGAGCCGCTAGGGTTGCCCCGGGCCGCCGGGCGTGTCGGTCTCGGACTGCTCCGGTTCGGATTCGGTGAGTTCGCGCACCGGGCGCAGCACCACCCACAGCAGGAAGGCCGCCGCCGCGACGAGCATCCCGACCCCGGCCCAGAGGTTGATATTCCACCCTCCCGTGCGCACCCGCTCGGCGGCGGTGTCGTGGACGAGTGAGGTGACGACGAGGATCAGGCCGTAGCACCCGAGCAGGGCACCGACGATGGTGCGGATATCGAAAAGCATGGCGTCACTTCCTCATCCGACGAAGATGTTCAGCGCGATCACGATGACCAGGGCGATCCCGGCGAGCAGCACCGGTCGCTGATACCACGGCAACGTCGCGGCATCGGGATCGGTGAGCTGGGCCTTCGGCGTCTCCGAATACACCAGTCCGACCAGTTCGGCGTCGGGTTTGGGCGTGGTCCACATACTCACCGCGATACTGAGCGCCATATCGACCACGAAGGCCACACCGGCGGCGACGAAACTCGACCCCTGCCCGGACAGATGGAACACCTCGGCCTTGTTCAGGATGAAAATCACCACCGCACTGAGGGTTCCGCACACCAGGCCGACCCAGCCGGCGGTCGGGGTCATCCGCTTCCAGAACATGCCGAGGATGAACGTCGCGAACAGCGGCGCGTTGAAGAACGAGAACAGCGTCTGCAGGTAGTCCATCATGTTCGAGAAGCTGCCCGCGATGAACGCGGTACCGATCGCGATGGCCGTGGCGCCGATCGTGGCGAGGCGGCCGACGGTGAGGTAGTAGCCGTCGGGCTTGTCCTTGACCGCGTACTGCTGCCACAGGTCGTAGCTGAAGACGGTGTTGAACGCGGAGATGTTGGCCGCCATCCCGGCCATGAACGCCGCCAGCAGACCCGCCAGGCCGACGCCCAGAAGTCCGTTCGGCAGAACCTCTTTCATCAGGTAGAGCAGCGCCTGATTGTAGGTCGCGTCGCCCTGACCGGTGTTCTTCAACTCGGCGATCTGCGGGATCAGCAGTGCGGCGACCATACCGGGGATGACGACGATGAACGGGATGAACATCTTGGGATAGGCGCCGATGATCGGGGTGCGCCGCGCGGCCGAGATCGAATGCGTAGCCAGCGCGCGCTGCACCTCGACGAAATTCGTTGTCCAGTAACCGAACGACAACACGAACCCGAGACCGAGCACGATGCCCGTCACCGACAGGATGTTGTTCGAGAAACCGCTCAGCTCGTGGCCCGGCCAGGAGTGCCACTGTTCGGAGCCGTCGGGCCGGGCGGTCACCTGGTCCTTCAGACCGCTCACACCGCCGATGCGATGCAGGCCGACCAGGGTGAGCGGCAGCAGCGCCGCGACGATGACGAAGAACTGCAGCACCTCGTTGTAGATCGCCGCCGACAGACCGCCGAGGGTGATGTAGGACAACACGATCAACGCCGCGACGATCACCGACACCCAGAGCGGCCAGCCCAGCAGCACATTGACGATCGAGCCCAGCAGGTAGAGATTGACCCCGGCGATCAGCACCTGGGCGAGCGCGAAACTGATCGCGTTCACCAGATGCGCGCCGGTGCCGAAGCGGCGCCGCATGAACTCCGGCACACTGCGGACCTTCGAGCCGTAGTAGAACGGCATCATCACCACGCCGAGGAACAGCATGGCCGGCACCGCGCCGATCCAGAAGTAGTGCATGGTCGGCATGCCGTATTCCGCGCCGTTGGCCGACATGCCCATGATCTCGACCGCGCCGAGATTCGCGGAGATGAAGGCAAGGCCGGTGACCCAGGCGGGCAGCGACCGACCCGACAGGAAGAAATCGATACTCGAGGACACCCGTGCGCGTGCCATCAGTCCGATACCGAGTACGAACACGAAATATACGGCGACCAAGGCGTAGTCGACAGGTGCGGCATCGAGCCGGAGCTGATCCGCACCCAGCACCGCCGCCGCTGCATCGAACCGGTGCGGTAGCTGAGCAAGAGGCTGCATACGGATCTCCTGTCGGAAAGACCAGCGGTCGACCGGGTCGCGATATGCCCGGATCGTAGCGCGCCCCAGTGCATCTCCGGGGCCAGTCCGCGTCCCCGCGCGGCGCGCGCCGGGTCGATCTGCCACTCTTCGAAGAAGGAATTTAGAGAAACGCCGCCCTGCAAAATGCCACACTGGTGAGCCCGGGAAGGATCGAACACGATGCTCACAACTCATACTTCGCTCGACCCCCTCGGCCGCCGCGATCGCGATCGCGAAGGATCCGCGACGCTGACGATCGAGATCGGCACGGCGACGGGAACGGGCGCCACCGAGGTGGCCGCCTTCGACGCGGCCCTGTGCGAACTCGGTGTGGGAGAGGCGAATCTGATCCGATTATCCTCGGTGATCCCACCGCGGGCACAGCTGCGGCGCACCGCGCGGGTGCGCCAGCGGATCGGCTGGGGCGACCGTCTCTACTGCGTCTACGCCCTCGGGCACGCGCGGACGCGGGGCGCCACCGCGGCCGCCGGGATCGGCTGGACCCTGTGCGCGGACGGTTCCGGCGCGGGCCTGTTCGTCGAACACGCCGCCGAAACGACCGAGCAGGTCGAGGATCTCATCAACGCCAGCCTCGCCGATATGACCGCCGCGCGGCCGGGACGGTTCGGCCCGATCCACACCGCCACCGTCGCGGCGCGCGCCGACGGCCGCGACACGTGTGCACTGGTGCTGGCCGCGTACCGGACCAGCGGCTGGGATCGCCCGTGAACGATGCGCTCGGCGCCGGGGCGTCGTGGCCGGGCGTCGAGATCACGCTCGAGGCGGCGATCGCGGACGCCGAGATCGAGCTCTTCCACGACCTCTACGAGCAGGCCTTCGGACCGCTGCGAGCGCAGGCGGTCGCCCGGCAGGTGCTGCATCGCAACGAATTCCGCGCGGAGATGACCGACACCCGGATCGACAAGATCGTCGCCCGCACGCCGGCCGGCGAACCGATCGGGCTCACCACTCTGACCCGGCATCTGGATACCGTGCCGTGGATCAGTCCGGAGTATTTTGCGACACGGTTTCCGCAACACGCCGAGCGCAATGCGATTTACTATGCAGGTTTCACCCTTGTTACCCCAACTGCGCGACACGGGGTGGCTTTTCATGCCATGATCAGTACAGTTGTCCAGATCCTGGCGGCAGATGGTGGGGTCGTCGGCTGGGACATCTGCTCGTACAACAATTCTCAATTCTCGTTCGCCGACGCACTGCGCAGTGCGATCGGTGAACAGGCGAACGTGGAAGTCGCGATCGAGGATTCACAAACCTACTACGCGGCTCGGTTCATCGACGACGACGCGGACCAGGGGGGCTGATGACATCCGGCACACAGCACCACCACACCACCCGCATCCGGCCGCTACGCACTTGGCCGCCGGAAAAGCTCTGGCGCACAACGCTATCGGCCGCCGTCGTCCTGATCGTGGTGGTCCTGGCGATCGCCGAATCACCGGCGCTGTCGCTGACGGCGGTGCTGGGTGTCGTCGTGGCGACGCTGACCATGATCGGGACGGGAGTGCGGCGGCATCGGCCGCCCGCACCGGCGGCCTGGTATCTGCTCGCTCTGTCCGGCGTCTTGTTCGCCGCCGGAACGCTGCTGCGCGATTTCACCGGCAGCGGTTTCCCGCCCTACGACGATCTGGCGACGCTGGCCGGCTACGGCGGCGTCGGCGTCGCCGCCTTCCTCTGGCTGTGGCCGCGGCGCTCCAGTTGTCAGCGCGACCTGGTGCTGGATTCGGGGTTGATCGCGCTCGGCGCCCTGCTCGCCTCGTGGACCTTTCTCATCTCCCCCGTCCTGCACAACACCCGGCAGTGGGACGCCTCGGCGCTGATCATGCCGATCTATCCGGTGATCGACGCCCTCCTGCTGACGCTGGTCACCCACTCCGTGGTCACGTCGTCACGTTCGGAGACCTCGTTGCGGCTGGTGCACGTCGGGCTGCTGGCGATCCTGGTCGCCGACCTCGGCTACAACCTGCAATCCGCCGGTTCGGTACATCTCGACGCACGCGTGCTGTTGACGCCGCTGCTCGTCGCCTACGCGATGGTGGGGCTGGCGGCGCTGCACCCGACCATGGTCACCCTCGGCGGCGCCCGGCGGGTCCATCCGCACCGATCCCGCCAGCGGGCCAGCGTGATCGCGGTGACGCTGGTGGTCGCCTCACTGGTGCCGACCGTCGGCGCGCGGGTCGGCACGGTGGACCGGGTGGTGGTCTCCACCCTGCTCGCCACGCTGCTGGTGGGTGTGCTGGTGCGCAGCGAGCGCGCGATCGTGCGCAGTGCGCGCAGCGAACGCCGGGCCCAGTACCAGGCCGACCACGATATGCTCACCGGCCTGCTCAACCGATCCGCGTTGCTGCGCGCACCGGCCCGCAATCGCGAATTGTGGACCGGCCGCCCGATCTGCCTGCTGTTCCTCGACCTGGACGGCTTCAAGACCATCAACGACAGCTACGGTCACGCGGTCGGCGACGAACTCATCGCCAATGCCGCTGCCCGCATCCGCCGCGTCATCCACCGCGACGACGTCGCGGCCCGCTACGGCGGCGACGAATTCGTGGTGCTGGCCGGCGCCAACCGGGCCGAGGCGGCCGTTCTCGCGGAGAAGCTGCTGGCCGCCTTCGGCAAACCCTTCGAACTGTCGGTCACCGAGGTGACCATCGGCGCGAGCATCGGCATCGCCTGCAGCGGGCCGCGCAGTACCGACGCCACCATCTACGACTTACTGCGCGAAGCGGATTCGGCCATGTACCACGCCAAGGACTATTCGCTGGGCTGCGCATTCCACGACGACCTGCGCCACCTGCCCCAAGCCGAGAGCCGGCGGCGAGTGCGCCGGCACGAACCGGCGGTATGAGCAGCGGTCACACCGCTGGCAGCCGGTCGGTACCGCGGCCCGCGCCCGCGGGTGCGAGCGCGAAACGTTCGGCGAATTCCGACATCTGATCGTGTTGCTGTGCGGGTTCGGCCCCGGCGAATCCGACGACGAGGCGATGCACACCGTGTTCGCCGAGTTGTCCGGCACGGTCGACGGAGATGTCGGCCGATCCCCATCGCGTGTACTCGAGAGCCGCGGGATCGCGGCCCGCCTCGACGGCGGCGTCGCGGGCGAGCGCGAACTGCCGGTCGCGCTCGGCTTCGGTCAGCATGCCACCGGCGAAATACCCGTTACCGCGCCGCCCGGCGCGCCGCGCAGCCGCCGCGCTGGAACCGCCCACGTGGATCGGAAGTTCGCTTCCGCCATGCGGTTTGGGGTAGCTGCACAGATCGTCGAAACCGAAAAACTCACCCCGGTGGCTGACTCCCTCCGCACCACCCGACCACAGCAGCCGCAGCACGTCGATCGCCTCGTCGGCGCGGCGGCCGCGGGTGCGATAGTCGACCCCCAGCGCCTTCGCCTCCCCCGGCAGACTGCCGAGGCCGACGGTGAGCAGCCGCATCCGCCCACGGGACAACACGTCGATCGTCGCCAGCCGCTTGGCCAGCACGACCGGGTGGCGGTAGGGCAGTAACAACACTCCCGTGCCGAGCAGAATCCGCTGGGTGGCGGCCGCGACGAAGCTCAGGCAGTCGAGCGGATCGAAATACGGCAGGGTGGGCGGCAATTCGCCCGCGCCGTAGTCCGCCCCGGGATACAGCGCGATGTGATCCTGGACGTAGAGCCCTTCGAATCCACAGCTTTCGGCATGCCGGGCGAAGTCGACGAGCCGATCGGGATCGGTGCCGTTGAACGCCGTGCTGTAGCTGACCGCGAAACGCATCCGGAAAACCTCCGAGTTAGCAGGTGAACGCGCACTTCGGCGGCGGCCCGGCGACAGCGTCGATCCGGTCCGTCAGATGCCTGCGTGCGGCGCCGAGTCGGGCGATCGCATCGTCGATCTCGGCCAATTTGCGACGCAGTGACTCGACCGATTCCGGGCATTCGTCACCCGACCCGTTGCCACCGCGCAGACAGGTGACGAACGGCTGCGTATCGGCCAGATCGAATCCCAGCTCCAGCAGATCCCGGATCTTGCGTACGACGTCCACCTCGTGTTCGTCGTACACGCGGTAGCCGTTCGCCGACCGCCGGGACCGGACCAGACCCTGCTGCTCGTAGTACCGCAGCATCCGGGTGCTCGTTCCCGCCCGCTCGGCCAGTTCTCCGATCAGCATGAATTCCCTCTCGCCACTGCCGCCGCAACGCTAAACGTTGTCATCGGTGTCAACGCCAGGCCGCGGGCGCGTATTCGCGCCCGCGCGGAGGGCGAGGTGGCGGGCGGCCCGGCTACCCGGACAGTTCGTCGAGGAGGCGGCGGGCCTGTTCGAGTTCGGCCTGCAGTTGTTCGACCTTGGCGCGCTGCGAGTCTCGAACCGCATCCAGGACGGAATCCACGACCTCGGCCACCTCGGGGTGCAGCAGTTTCGCGGCCTGCGCCACCGAGGCGCCCGGTACCGACAGCCCCTTGATGGTGCGCTTCTTGCCGTGCACCACATCGACGGTCCATTCACCGTCGGCGGTGCCGGCCAGGGTGACCGTCACCTCGGGCGCCTTGGATTTGCGGGCGGCCGCGGCGGGCTTCTCACGCGGAGTGCGGGCGGGCGTGGCGGCGGGTTTGGCGGCCGGTTTCGGATCCGAAGCAGGTTGCGGCGCGGGCGCTTTCGACGCCGCAGCGGGCACCGGTGCCGGGGTGGGCGGCGCGGTCACGGACGACGACATGCTCACTGCGGTGTCCTTCCTCGTTGCCGGCGGCGTGGCGCCGGTGGTCTCGGATGTGGTGGTGCGCTTGTCCTTGCGGGCGGGCTTGGCCAATGTCACCTCGGTCGGCGAGAACGACATGACATCCTTCGAGCCGGTCGGCCGGACCTGCAGGAAGTCTCCGTCGGCGGGATCACCGAGTGCGATCACCTTGCCCGAACGCCCCTCGGATACTCCCACTGCCGCCGGAGTGAACCACACCATGGGTGGCCGGCCGTCGGCGAGCTCGGCCGCTATCTGTCGAATCTCGGTGTCGGACAACGGTTGCGGTTTGGTTCGTGGGGACGTCATGGTGTACTCCGGGCGGGCTCGTAGACATCTGCGTGCCAAGAGCATGCCCCATGGCACCGACAAGTCCACATCGCGCGTGCCGCCCGGGCCCCGGTCGACACATGGGCAACAGCTCAGCGAACCGGCTGCTGCGGGAACGACGAACTCGACCGCGTGACCACGTGGCATGGCAGATCCCCGACGTGCGCCCGTCGGCACAGGAAGGAGTCGCCGCAATGTTTCGGCGAACGACAGGGCCCGACCGCTTCTCCAGCACGCGGCGACTGTCACCGTCCGCCACACCCGAGGCCCGGTGCCGGTGTGTCTCCGCGCCGGTCAGGGGCCGAAGTCGGGGCGCGCTCTGGCTCCCGGCGACCACGAACCGGTAGCGTGCGCTGTTCATGAGGAGTTCGGTGGTCGTCGAGGTCTGCCGATGAGTTCGCGATATCTGCCCGGCCTGAGCGAAGAGCGCCGCGCGGTGATCGAATTCTGCGGGGAGTTGACCGACGAGCAGTGGGCCGCGCCCAGTGCGGCCGCCGGATGGTCGGTGGCCGAGGTCGTCATCCACCTGACGACGGGAGTGCGCGCCCTGCTCACCCCGAGTGCCGCCGCCATCGTCGCCACCCGCGATCTGGAGCGCCTGAACGAACAGCTGGTGGACGAAAAGCGTTCCCACACAACACGTCACGTGCTCCCGGAGTTCGACACCTGGTCGCGGCGCGGGGTGCGGGCGCTGACCGTGTTCACCGCGGCGGGGATCCGGCGCATCCAGCTGCCGATCGGTGAGCTGGGCTGGTATCGGCTGGATCTGATTCCGGCGATGCTCCTCTTCGACTGGCACACGCATCTGCGCCACGACATCGCACCCGCGCTCGACCTTCCGCCGCCGCCCACCGACGCGCTGC
>NZ_BAFW01000193.1 GCF_000308535.1 Nocardia cerradoensis NBRC 101014
CGAGAAGACGATGGTGATGGCCGCCCCGATCTTCCACGGCACCGGACTGTCCCAGTGCACGCTGGGCTGGGCGCTGGGCAATCGAATAGTCTTCCGGCAGCGCAAATTCGATCCGGCGCGCACGCTCGCCGCGGTGGCGCAATACCGCGCCGCGACCCTCGTGCTGGTGCCGACGATGTTGCAGCGCATCGTCGATCTCGACGAATCGGTATTGCGGCAGTACGACACGTCGTCGCTGGAGGTGATCTTCGCCGCCGGTTCGTCGGTGTCCCCGGATCTGAGCCGCCGCACCGCGGACGTTTTCGGCGAGGTGCTCTACAACCTGTACGCCTCGACCGAGGTCGCGGTGGCGGCGGTGGCGACTCCGCAGGACATGCGCGAGGCGCCGGGTACGGTCGGCCGTCCCCCGGTCGGATGCCGGGTCGCGATCTACGACTCCGACCGCAATCCGGTGACCACCCCCGGTGTGGTGGGCACGATCTTCGTCTCCAGTGGCCTCAGCTTCACCGGATACACCGACGGGCAGCACAAGGAGATCGTGGACGGGTTGTTGTGCAGCGGCGACGTCGGGCATTTCGACGCCGACGGCCGGCTGTTCGTCGACGGCCGCGACGACGACATGATCGTCTCCGGCGGTGAGAACGTCTACCCGCTGGAGGTCGAGAACCTCCTGGTGAACCGGCCCGACGTCGCGGAGGCCGCGGTGGTCGGGGTGGACGACCGCGATTTCGGAAAGCGGCTGCGCGCCTTCGTTGTTCGCACCGCCGGGGCGAGTGTGGACGCCGAGGAGATCCGCGACTACGTCAAGGCGAATCTCGCTCGCCACAAGGTTCCGCGCGACGTCGTCTTCGTCGACGAACTGCCGCGCAACGCGACCGGGAAATTGCTGCGGCGGCAGCTGGAAACCGAACGCGTCGCGCCCGCCGACTAATTCGCTTCGCGGAACCGGTCCGCCATCGGATACCAGCCGGGGACCGCCGACGCGAGTTCCCCGGCGACACCGAGCAATTGCGCGGCCACCAGCTCGAGCCGCGTCTGCGGCCGGGCGAGGGTCGTGACCAGCCCCACCGGCACGGCGGCACTCAACTCACGCAACCGGGTGAAGCCGTCGGGATCCCGGTTCGCCGCGCAGTACAGCAGGGCGCTGCCCCATCGCTGACAGAATTCGGCACTGTCCCAGAGGTTTTCGGCCGAGCCGACATCGATGACCACACTCGGCGGCCCGTCGATCACCCAGCCTCTGCGAGTCACCCGGCCGACCACCGCCACCGATTGCTGCTCACAGACGCGGTCGATCACACTTCCGAGCGGCCCGTCCGCACCGACGATCGCCACCGCACCGCGATCGGCCGTTTCCCGCATACCCACCTCACCTGCCTATCAGATCCACCAGTTGCCGGCGCAGCCAGGACAGGGCCGTCTCACCACCCGGCCCGACCACGTAGAACGGATAGCTCTGGTGGACACCGGAATTCACGAATTCCGCGATCTGGGCCTTGCGCTCGTCCACGGCGCTCGCGTCGAGCTGACCGGCCAGCAATCCGAGACCTCCCGCGGCCAGCGCCGAATCGAGAAGATCGGCCGCATCCCGGGAGTACCGGTCGAACAGCGCCGGATCGGGATTCGAGATCTCCACGAAGAATCCGGCGATGCGGCCCGCGAAATCTCCGTCGGGCATCGCGCAATACAGGTCTCCGGCGGCACAGAACGTGTAGGTGCGCGCGGCGAGCAGGCCGAATCCGCCGGGGCGCGGTCCGCCCGCGCCGGCACCGGCGACCGGCGGGCCGATCAGCGTGTCGGTGGGTGCGCGGCGAGGATCGGACACCAAGCCCACCAACGCGATTCGGTCGGGCGACACCACACCGTGGCCGGTGCCGATCTCGGCCGCGAGGTCACCCGCGGCATCGGCGCCCTGACTGTAGCCGAGAATCGCGATGCGGGTCGTGGCGCACGACTGTGTCACCGCGGCCACCGCGGCGCGGGCCTTGTCGACGGCTTCGCGCTTGGAGCGGCCGTACACCTCGCCCTCCCACGGGAACGCCGTCGCGGTGTAGGCGACATAGCCGACACCGACGTCACCCGGCAGTGCGTCCACACTCGCCGCGAGCATCCCTTTGCGCGGGTCGTCGTCGGAGGTTTCCCAGGTGCCGGGAACGGCGAGCACATACAGGCCCGGACAGGACGGCATCGCATGCGCGGGCGCGCTCCCGCCGAGTTGCGCCAGGCCGTAAGTCACCGCCACCAGACCGGCGGCCGCGAGGGATTTCCAGCGTGTATACGGAGACACGGTGACACCTCCGAATCACTCGGCAGCTTTGCCGCGACATCCGCGCGAGCAGTGCCGCAATTGAGAGAATGACAGATAACTTATCACTCTCGTCGCCGAGTGTCGCCGGATTTGCGCGAATTGACCTGCAGGACATCGACGCGGTCGGAATCCGGAAAGTTCTCCACAACAGCGACATTGGAGGGGAATCGCCGGAGGCGGCATACAACCGCCGCCCTGATCTATGCGCAGTTCGTGGGCACACCCTGCGCAACAGGAGACAACGAGGAGGAACAGTCAGTAACTTGACGGCCGTCCGAGGCACGTGACGGTTTCCTCCGGGACCACCACCGAGCAGATCGGCTCATCGGGGCGTGCCGGCGATTCGACAACCGCCGAGCGGGTACGCGCACGGCATGAACCACCCCGACAACACCGGCGCGCACACGGATGCCGAACAGGACGACCAGGAAACCCAGGGCAAGCGCACGGTCGACGCGCCCCCGGAGACCTCCGGCAAACTGGCCGGGCCCGGGCCCGCCC
>NZ_BAFW01000192.1 GCF_000308535.1 Nocardia cerradoensis NBRC 101014
CCGTCACCGGAGCCAGAACCCTCGCCAGAGCCGGACCCGAACCGTCACCGGAACCAGAACCCGAACCGGAACCGGAGCCGTCACCCGAACCGGAACCAGAACCCTCACCCGAACCGGACCCTGAGCCCTCACCAGAGCCGGACCCCGAACCCTCACCAGAACCAGAACCCTCACCGGTGTCGGCGGCGGGTGCGGGGGCCGGCGCGGGTGGAGGCGCTTGTGCGATGGCGCCGTCGTCGTAATACGGGTCCTGGCCGCTGTCGTCCGCTCCCATTCCGGATCCCATCGACATCATGGTCATGGCGGCAACTGCGGCACCCAGGAGATTTCCCATACCGCCCATGGGATCGCCACCCATGCCGCCACCTCCCAAAATGCCACTGCTACCACTGCCGAGACTCGCCGGAGACAGTTGGCTCGGGTCCTGACCGAGGCTGCCCGAACCCTCGGAGGAGGAACCGTCGCCCGGGAGCGAACCGGGTGTGGTCGGCTGGGAACCCGGCGTGGTCGGATCCAGGGAGGTCGGGTCGTTCGACCACGCGCCGTCGTTCGGTGCCGACCCCGACGAGGACGGACCCAGCGGTGTCGGCGTCAGAGCCGAGGGTGCAGTCGGCGTATAGGCGTAACCGGAGGGCGCGGTCGGCGTCAGCGGAGTCGGCTCGGTAGCCGTGCTCGGAACGGTCGGAGTGATCGGCGCCGGAGAACCGGAACCGGATCCCGAACCGGAGCCGCTGCCTTCACCCGATCCGTCGCCCGACCCCCCGTCGTCGCCCTGGTGCCCCCACGGCGACCAGTGGTTCGAGGCGAAATAGCCGACGGCACCGACGGCAGCGGCTGCCAGAAGAAACTTCTTGCCCTTGCCCATCTTCTTCTTGTCGCCGTCGTCATCATCGTCGTCGGACTTCTTCTTGTCCTTGTCGGACTTGTCGTCCTTGTTCTTGTCGCCGGCAGCCTTGTCGTCGGTGCCTTCGGACTTGTTCGCGCTGTTCTCGTCGCCGGAGTCCTTCTTGCCCGACCCGTCCCCACTGTCTTTCGAACCGTCGACGTCGTCCTTGTGCCGTCCGGCCGCGTTGTAGCCGTTCTTGTCGTACCCCTCGCGGTTGAACCCCGCCCTGTTGTATCCGTCCTTGTCGAAACCGTTCGGGTCGTACCCTTGGGCGTCATACCCGTCCCGATGGGCGCCGGCCCGGTTGTATCCGTCCTTGTCGAAACCGCCCCGGTCGTACCCGTCCTTGTCGAAACCGCCCCGGTTGTACCCGTTCTTGTCGTACCCGTCCCGGCTGTAACCCCCTCGGTCGAAACCGGCGCGGTCGTACCCGTTCGGGTCGTATCCGTTCTCGTCGTAGCCGTCCCGGTGGGCACCCGAGCGGTCGTACCCGTCCTTGTCGTACCCACCCCGGCTGTAGCCGTCCTTGTCGTACCCCGCCCGGTTGTATCCGTCCTTGTTGTACCCCTCCCGGCTGTACCCGTCCCGATCGAATCCGTCCTTGTCGAAACCGTTCTTGTCGTACCCGTCCTTGTCGTAGTCGCCCGGCTTGCCCGCCTCGCCTTCGCCTTTGCGCGAGCCGCCGTCATCAGCTCCGCCGGAGCTGTCGTCGCCCTTCGCGGGCGCGCCGCTACCACCTGCGCCCTCCCCGTCACCATCCGGACGAGCCGCGGGGTTCTCAGGCGGTCGCCCCAATGGCGGCGGTGTCGACCTCGGCGTGCCATCCGGGTCCCGTGGAAGTGGCGGCTCATCCACATTTCGTGGCCCGGGCGGAGTCGGGGTGGACGGGCCCCCATCCGAACCCCCGCCGCGCCCCTCGTCGCCCCTGTCTCCGGCGGGTCTCCGCCCTCCGAGGTACTCGTCAGCGTGGTATCCGTCTCTGTCGTACCCCTCGCTGTCGTAGCCGTTTCGGTCGAATCCGTCTCTGTCGTAGCCCGATCGGTTGTAACCGTTTCGGTCGTAGCCGGCGTCGTCGTATCCGTCCCGCTTGTACCCGTCCCTGTCGTACCCGCTGCGGTTGTACCCGGCCTCGTTGTATCCGCTCCTGTCATAGCCGGCCTCGTCGTAGCCGGCACTGTCGTAACGGCTGTCCGGGTCGTAACGTTTGTTCCCGTACCTGTCGTACCCCTCCTCGTTGTATCCGTTCCGCTGGTACCCCTCCTTGTCGTAACCCCTCCTGTCATATCCGCCGCGGTCGTAACCGTCCCGGTCGAAACCGTCTCTGTCGTAGCCGGCGCTGTCATAGCCGTCCGACCCGTTCCTGTCGTTTCCGGACGCGCGCTGCCCCGTACTCGATCCCTCGCCCGGTTCCGCTGCCTTCGCGACCCCCGTCGGCGGGGCTGCCTCACCCGAGCCGGGCGAACCTGTGGCGGGGTCGCCTGGCACCGGGCCCCCTCCCGGCCCGCCCGGGGTCTGCTCACCCGTCGGCCGCTGCGGCGCACCCGGCGATTCCTCCAGGCTGATCTTGTATGCCTTCAGCCGCGTGTCGACGTTCTTGACGAAATCGCCGAAGTCGCCGCCGCTTTGCCGGGTGACTCGCAGAGCGTCATTGATCGCGATGTGCACCCGGTTCTGCGGAACACCCTCGGGGAAGTCGTATCCAGCTACCAATCGGCCTACGTCGTCGGCGCTCGCGACCCCCGCCCGTCCGTTCCACACGTCTTGCAACAGCCGCACACCACCATCGGCCCCCGCCTTGGCCCTCGGGGCCGAACCTTCCGCCCCGGCCCCACTATTCGGCTTATTGCCGTCGGGCCCCGCAGGGTCCCTTCTACCGGAGCCCGCGTTCGGGTCGTTCGACCGATTGTCGACGCCCGTCCTATTCACCTGCGAGGAACTCGGATCGCTTCCTGCCTCCCCCAGCGCAACAGCTCTCTCGGGGTGCAGGGTTCCGTCTCGGTCGTACCCGGCCCTGTTGTATCCCCGGTCGTTGTACCCGTCCCTGCCGTATCCGTCCGCGTCGTACCCGAGCCTATTGAAACCGTGGTCGTCGTACCCGTCCTCCTTGCAGCCCCACTTGTCGTATCCGTTCTCGTCGTACCCGTTCCTGTCGTATCCCTGCTCGTCGTACCCGCGGCTGTTGTATCCGTCCTCGTTGTAAGGGCCTCTGTCCGTTCCAGGGCCTGACGAGCCCTCAGGGGCCTTCGGCACGGGCCCGGACTCCGCACTGTCGCCAGCTATGGCCTCACCGGGCGGTGGGACCGCCGGCGACTCACCCGCCCGATTCCCGGGCCCCTCCTGCATGGGAGGCGCTCCGCCCGACGACGGAGCCTCCGAGGGCACCGCCGGCGGCGTAACCTGCGGTGTATCAGCCTCTTTCGGAGAGAAGGATGTGCCCTGCGGTGGCTCGGCGGCCCCCGTCCGCGAAGGTCCATCGGACTCGCCCCACGGCGACGGCTCACGCTCACCCCATGGCGACGGCTCACGTTCACCCCACGGCGAAGGCTCGGACTCACCCCACGGCGAACCTTCATCTGCCCGGCCTGATCCAGGACCTGCCACGGGTTCACTGGGGGCCGGGCCCCCTCGCGGATCGACCGGAAGTTGCCCACCCTCCGGCCTTACCGGAGCCGAACCCGTTCCCGTTTCACCGTGCGCAGAGACAGGCGCGGACGGCGGCTGTTCCCCGGTTTGAGGGCCGGCGGCGGTCCCACTGCCTCGCGAGGGTGCCGGCGACCCACCCGAGGGGGGAGTCTCGGCAGGTCCCCGCGGCGGCGGCGTGGCCGGCGGTGCCTCGGCTTTCGGTGGCGGCTGTCCACCGTGCTCCGGCAACGGCCCGACTTGATTACCGCTCGGAGCGCCCGCCTCCGGACCCCTTGCGGTTGTTCCCGGTGGGTTTCCCGCATTGCGCTCGCCGACTCCGGATCCCCCCGAGGGTGGCTCGCCCGGCGACCCCTCGGGCTTCCCTCTCGGACCGCCTGCGTTGAACGCGTTGGGATTCGACGGATTGTGTGGGTCCGCCGCGGCCACCAGACCGAACTGATCGCCGCGACGACCGGACGGCGGGGCGATTGCGGAGTCGAGAGGGTGTAGCTCGCCCAGTGCCACCCGTGAAGGACTATTGACGGGTCGGCCGGTCGATCCTGCGCCGGCGGTGCGCGGCGCAGAAGTCGGTGGCGGTTCCGACAGTCTCGGCGCCAAAGCCCCACCCTTTATCGCGCGGCCCGCCGGAATCACCGAACCGACGAATCCGCCACCGAATCCCGCGACCGCCGCGTCGAGAAGATCTTGCCCCGAGAGCTTTCCGCCGCTGATCAAGGCGTTGGCTCCGACGCCCACCACGCTGCCGACCAGACCGCCCCCCACACCGACTACCAGGGTCGGCACCACTCTGCTTGCCGTCGCGCCGGCCCCGCCGGCGAATCTCTGAAACAACCGGCCCGCGCGTGGTGCGGCGTACAGGCCGAAAGCCGCACCGGCGAGGCCGGTTACGCCGCCGAGCAGCGCTTGTTTACCGACACTGCCGAAGTCGATTTCGTCCCGGCGGTGATCGATGTATTTCTGCGACATCTGCGCGGCGAGATCGACACCGCCGCCGAAGACCGCACCTATCCCGGCGATTTTCATGAAGGGAGCAGACAGCCTGGCCACCCGTGCCATCGGGATGAGAGCCCGCTTGGCCGCGGATTCGGCACCTATTCGTTCCACCCAGGCCAGCAGCCGGTTCCGGGCAGCCACGATTATCGCTTCGCTGCGGGCCCGGTCCGCCGCAGCTTTGAGCGGACCGCCGACGAAGATGTCCGTCGCCACCATCGCCACCATCGCGACGAGGGTCCAGATTATTCTCCATTTCGTGTATTGATAATTTCCGCTGGCGGACGATGTGAAGGCGGCCAAACTCTGCCCGTAATCATGCGTATTGCTGATATCCGCCAGCATCGGCCGATTCCGGACATCACCTTTCTCGGATTCGGTCATGCCCGTCAGGGCGAGACTCTCCATAGCGGCGAGGCGGTCCAAACGGGGCCCCAGGTTCTTCCAACGTTCCATGCAATCGGATATGCACTCCGACGTCGCATAGCCGATATCTTCATCGAACTTGGGAAAACTCTCGCCGGCGACCCCCTTGACCGCCCAATCCGGAAGTTCGGGCGGCAACCGCAGGGTCACCGAATTCGTCCGTTCACGTTGACAGCCGCTCGCTGCCGCTCCCTTCGCATGATGCGGCTACACCCGATCGGGAGGAAAGGTCTTCGTGCTGTGGCGTTTCGCGGTAGTCACGAGCAGTCGATGCAGGACGCGCGCAGGGGCCACGGCCTTGCCCGCATCGAGCTGCACCTCGGCGAACGCGTCGGCCAGGGCCCTTCCCGGTTCGAATCTGCCGTGCGGGAAGCCGTATCCGCTCAACCGACCGCGCCACCTGCGGTAATCGGTGACGACAACGCCGAGCGGAGTTTCGAACCGGCTGTCGCCACACTCCGACAGGTATTCGGAAATCAATGTCCGTTGCGATATGGAGTGGGCGCGAAGACCACCGGTCACATCAAGGGCATGACCGAGTTCCCGGACAACCGTGGAATACAACGGCCTACGGGCGGAACCACGAGAAATACCGCCACGTTCGGCTTCCGCGGACACCTTCCGAGCAAGCGAGTCGGCATCTTTGGCATTCGCCATGTTCAGAATCAGACGCTTTACCCTCGGAATGTTTTCACCGTCGCCCGAACTGCGAACCCAGTCGAGCCGCGTGACGGCGTCCCCACATTCGGCGATCGCGAATTCGGGCAGGTCCAGGTAGGGGTGGGCGGTGAGTACGTCGTCGAGGGCCTGCGCGATGTCGCGCAGCGTGTCCAGGGCGATTCCAGGGGTGTCGAACCCGGTCACCTGTAGACCGTGGCGTCTCATGAGGGCCTCGGCGAGTTCCTGCCCTTCGTTCGACGTCGCATGCCGTGCCTCGACCCGCTTGTCCTCGCGCCGAACACGTTTCGGAGTTCCCGGAGCGCCTTTCGCCGGGGCCTTCGGCGCCCCGGGCGTACTCGGTCGCCCTCCGCGCGTCGGCGGAGCCGAGACCTTGCGCGCCGGGTCGGGCCTCGGGCCGCCACTGTCCGACCGGCTCGACCAGGGTGTATTCGTCCGTTGCGATTCCGCGGAGCCCGGGCCGTCGACCTTCTTCGATGGTCCGGTCTCCGGAACAGCCCGCGACGACGGGCCTTTGGGGTTGGAGGGGGGAAGCGCCCCCAACGCCGATGACGCGTTGCCCGCCGTCGGCGCCGCAGCGCCGGAGAGGCCGCCGTCTCCAGCGGACACTGCCGACGGTGAATTCGGCCCAGCGTCCGACGAAGCCGCCGCCGGCTGATTCTGCGCACCTGGACCAGCCGAATCGGCCGACGAGACCGGCTCGGCCGCAGTACCTTCCGCTCGCTGGGCCGGCGAGGATATCGGGGCTCGAGCAACCGGAGCGGAAGAGTTCGGCGTATCGACCACACCCGGGGCCGGCGATACCGGCCCACCGGCCATGGATTGCCCTGTGCCCATGGGAGTTTCGCGCTCGCCCCCCGGTCCCAGGATGGATGTCCTGCCGTCCAGGTCCGCTTCCTCGAAACGACCGGCGATGCCCGACAGCAGCTTCCCTTCTTCGGTCAACGCTCCGAGGGTGCGATTCATGTTGTCGAGCAGGGTCCGGGAGTCGGGCTCGAACGTCTTGGCGAAGGTGTGGCCGGGTTCGTCGTCGCCCCAGAATTTGCCGACCCTCGCGAAGTGGTCGCGAAGCTCGTTGTAGATCTGACGAGCCTCACTCGCGATCGACTCGTACTCCTGGACGACAGCGCGGAGCCGAGCCTCGTCGATCGACAGCTCCTGCCCCACTTCGACCACCTCGCTCCTGTTGCCGATGCTGACGATTCTCCGTCCCTTCCCCCTGTTTCCCACATCTGGGAAAACCGACGATGCGCTGGTTGGATGGAATGCACACTGTCGATACAGGCTCGTTCAGCACAGCGAACGGCGGAAACGGAGTGCGAACCGCATGGGTGGGGCAAGCCGGCCGAAATCCGAGGGCGGGATCCGGTAGTGGATCCGCTGTCCGCCGGCGACGATTTCCGATACCTGGCCCGCACGGAAGTCAATCAGCTCCTCGACAATTACGAGGAGCAGATGGCGAGTCTGGCCGAGATTCGCCGGCGACTCGATTCCCTTCGGATCCAGGCACGTTCGACGGACGGCACGATCGAAGTGAGCGTCGACTCCGCCGGAGTGGTCACCGAGATAAAACTGGAGCCGGCAGCCATGCGGAACAAGCCGGAAGATCTCGCCCGGAAACTCACCGAAGTCATCCGTGAGGCCGCGACGCATGCCGAAAAGCACACCGCCGAGGCCGTGGCACCGGTGTCCGACATCGTCGACCCCCTACCCGACCTGCCCGACCTGCTCCCCGGCGCTCCCAGCCTGCGCAATCCAGTTCCGCCCGAGGACGATCCGGAGGATGCCGCGCCGACTCGGTGACCCGGAGCGCAGATCCGAGCGCACGTTCCTCGGCTGCGCACGGCAGTCCACCCACAATCGGGGCCAAGCTGTTGACCGGAAGTGTGTACCAAGTCACACTTGCGGCTGCTACCGTCCCCAGCACGCGGTCGGGTCGTGTGGAGGTGGTTGACGTGGGCGTCGGTATCGGGTCGGTTCTGCACGGGGTTGCGCGCAAGGCGGTCGAGGTGACCGAGGCGGTGCGGGCGTTGAATGTGCTGCGGGAGCGCGGGTTCATCGATCCGCGCAATCTGGGTGAGACGGTGTTGTCGGCGAAGGAGGGGCGCCGGCTCGGGCCGCAGGCGACGATGGTGCGGCATGCGGCGCGGATGTGGCCGCAGCGGACGGCGCTGATCGACGAGCACGGCAGTATGACCTTCCGCAAACTCGACGACAATTCCACGCGGCTGGCGCGCGGGCTGCAGTCGCTCGGCGTCGAACCGGGAACGGTGATCGGCATTCTCGCACGCGATCATCGCGGACTGCTGCTGGCGATGGCGGCCGCCGGGAAGGCCGGTGCGCGGCTGGCGCTGATGAACACCGGCTTCGCGAAACCGCAGTTCGCGCAGGTCTGCGAACGCGAGCACGTGAAGGTGGTGCTGCACGACAGTGAATTCGTCGGCCTGCTCGACGCGCTGCCGCCGGAGCTGCCGCGAGTGATCACCTGGGTCGACGACGGCGCCGAATTGCCCACGGGCGCAATAACCATCGAGGAATTGATCGCCGCCCACCCACCGAACGAGTTGCCGCTGCCGGCCAAGCCGGGTGGCTTCGTGATTCTCACCAGCGGCACCACGGGCCTGCCGAAAGGCGCTCCCCGCGAGGCGGTTTCGCCGATCTCCTCGGCGCAGATCGCGGATCGGATCCCGTTCCCGCCGCAGGGCACGATGCTCATCGTCTCGCCGATCTTCCACAGCACCGGCCAGGCCACCTGGCTGGTCGCCACCGCTCTCGGCGCGACGACGGTGATGATGCGCCGTTTCGACGCCGAGCGCACCCTGGCACTGATCGCCGAACACGATGTCGACCTGCTGGTCGCGGTGCCGACGATGCTGCATCGCATGGTCGAACTCGATCCGGCGGTGCGCGCGCGTTACGACCTGTCCTCGCTGAAATCCATCGTGCTGGCCGGTTCGGCGCTGTCTCCGGAACTGTCGGTGCGTGCCGCCGAGGCGTTCGGCCCGGTGCTCTACAACCTCTACGGCTCCACCGAATGCGCGGTGGCGACGGTGGCCCAGCCGGCGGATCTGGCCATCGCCCCCGGCACCGCCGGACGCGCGCCCATCACGTGCGAAGTGGTGCTCTTCGACGAGAACGACAAGCGTGTGCACGGCGCGAATGTCAAGGGGCGCATCTTCATTCGCTCCGGCGCGCCGTTCGGCGGGTATACCGACGGACGGCACAAGCAGATCATCGACGGCTATATGTCCTCCGGCGACGTCGGCCATTTCGACGAACACGGACTGTTGTTCGTCGACGGCCGCGACGACGACATGATCGTCTCCGGCGGCGAGAACGTCTTCCCGCAGGAGGTCGAGAATCTGCTGCTGGAGCGGGCGGACATCTTCGACGCGGCGGTGGTCGGCGTGGACGACGTGGAATTCGGCAAGCGCCTGCGCGCCTTCGTCGTGCCCGAGCCGGGCGCAACCCTGGATCCGGACGAGATCAAGGCGTACGTGAAGGGCACCCTCGCCCGCTACAAAGTGCCGCGTGACGTGGTGTTCCTCGACGATCTGCCGCGTAACGCCACCGGCAAGCTGCTGCGCCGGGCACTGGTGGAATACCAGATCACCTAACCGGTCACCCGACCAGTTGTACGGTACCGTCGGTTACAGAGACGCGAACCACATTCACGCACCCCTGCTTGCTAGGGTTAGCAGGCACTGGATCTCGATGTTGCGGTCCCGCCTGCCTGGCGGAATCCGCGGAAGGTTGTACCTATGTCAGCTGTCCTTCCGTCAGCAAGCACTGCCCTCCGAAAGGCCGGAGATCTGGCTCTGGGGGTCAACGTCATGCGCAAACGCGGGCTGTTCAGCCCGCTGCGACCGGACCATGCGGTCAGCTCGGCGCTCAACGTCACCAAGTTCGGACCCTTCGCGGGTGTGATCATGCACGCCGCGAAGACCAATCCGAAATCCGCGGCGCTGCTGGACGAGCGGGGCGAGCTGACCTTCGCCGAGGTCAACGAGCAGTCCAATCAGCTGGCTCGCGGCCTGGCCGCGCACGGCCTGCGCGAGGGTGACGTGGTGGCGCTGCTGGCGCGCGACCACCGCGGCATGGTGCTGAGCCTGGCGGCCACCGGCAAGCTGGGTGTGCGCGCGGTATTGATGAACACCGGCTTCGCGAAGCCGCAGTTCGCCGATGTCGCCACGCGCGAGCAGGTGAAACTGGTGCTGCACGACAGCGAGTTCTTCGATCTGATGAGCGCCATCCCCGACGAGATCCCCCGCATCCTGACCTGGGTGGACGAGTCCGACAACGTCGATCCCG
>NZ_BAFW01000191.1 GCF_000308535.1 Nocardia cerradoensis NBRC 101014
CTCCGCTGTTCGCCACCCTGCCCGAGGAGGCCATCAAGGCCCTCGGCGCGCAGGTCCCGCACCCCGCCCGCCTCGGCGACCCCGCCGAATACGCGGCCCTGGCCCGCCACATCGTGGAGAACCCGATGCTCAACGGCGAGACCATCCGCCTCGACGGCGCGATCCGCATGGCGCCGCGCTGATTTCGTACCCGAAGGCCCGGCTTCCTCGGAAGCCGGGCCTTCGCGCGTGCTACGGCTCGGCTTCCGTGTCGGGCGCGCACACCACATCGGTCGCGGGAAACACGCCGTCGGCGAAGTATCCGTTGATCGCCGCGCCGACGCAGCGACTGAGGCCGGGACGAAACGTCATGTGAATCCGCACATCCGCCAGTGTCACGAGGCGGGACGCGCTCAGATCGCGATGCAGCGCGAGGGCGTGATCGTATGGTGTACGGGGGTCGCCGGTCGCCTGCACGATCAGCGCCGAAACCGAATTCCGCACCGCGGTAATGCTTTCCACGGGCCGGGGCCAGAAGGCGCAGGGCTGAATGTTCGCCGCCAGCGCGCCGAAGATCGGCTGCGTGGCGCGGCGTTGTTCGATCTCCGACCAGTAGCGCACCGGATCCTCGGGGGCGGCGTCGTCACCGCAGGCGACGAACGCCAGCGCCGAATCCTCGTATTGCCGAAGGGAATCCAGCGTATCCGTCAGCCAGGGCGTGTGGCCGGCCGGTGGCGTTGCGCCGGTCGCGGCCCGCAGTTCGGCGACGGTGTCGGCCATCTTCTCGTTCAGCCGGAAGTTGCCCAGCAGGTTGTGCAGCAGGAACGGCAGCCAATGATCGTCGATGACGAAGTCGTTCACCGTAATCGGCTGCCGGGCAATATCGTTCATCAACTGCTCGACCGCACCGCGTACCTGCGCGGCCGTCGTGCCGAAGTGGTAGTCCGGGTCGCGGCGGGCGGCCCATCCGGCCCAATCGTCCAGCGCCGCTTCGTCGGCGGCACCCCAATCGTGCACCATTCCGTTCCAGTATCGGTCGGGATCGATCGCACTGTCGAGCACCATGCGATCGACCGACCGCGGAAACAGCTGCGCGAACACCGCGCCCAGATAGGTGCCGTAGGAGACGCCGTAATAGCTCAGCGACGGTTCTCCGAGGACACGCCGGATCACCTCCATGTCGCGTGCCGTGTTGCGGGTCGTGAGTTGCCGCAGTGCGGCGGAATCGCCTGTCAGACAGGCCATTGCCAGGCGAGCGGCGCGGGCGGTGTCGGTGAGGAATCCGTCCCGTCCGACGCCGGCGGACCGGATCATCTCGCCGATCGGCCAGCCGCAGGTCCGGCCGCCGTCGGAGCGCCCGACGCCGCGGGGGTCCATTCCGATCAGGTCGTACTGTGCCCTAACCTCCGGCGCGAGAACGTCACCCAGCAGATCGACGGTATCCAGCCCGGACGCTCCCGGCCCGCCGGGATCGGCCAGCAGGACGCCGCGCCTGCGGTCCGGATCGGTCGCGGGCACCCGGGATATCGCGATGTTCAGGGTGCGGCCGTCGGGATCGGCATAGTCCAGCGGCACCCGCACCGCCGCGCAGGACCCTCCGGCGGCGTCCAGCGTCTCCACCGCACAAGGCTTCCACTTCGGCTGCTGCCGGTAGAAGCGGTCCATACCGGTGACGGGCGACGGGACCGCCGCGCCGGACGTGACGAGCACGGCCGCCACCGCCAGAACCGCGGCACCCCAGCGAAACACCCTCGACATCAACAGCTTCCAGCGCCACACTCGTCCACGTCGTCACGGTAGCCGAGGGATGCGGAGTCACCCGTGGCGGGAAGTACCGGAGGTACCCGCTACCGGTTCCCGATCAGCAAGGTCTGGGTGCTGCGGCCGACCGGCCCCTTCTCGTCGTAGAGCCGGGATTCGGCCATCCCGATGCCGCTGCGTTCCGGATAGGTGACCGCATCCAGGCAGACCCACTCCCCCACGGGTTCCCGATGCAGCGTGACGGTGAGGTCGGTGTTGATGAAAAGGTAACGCTCCCAATCCAGGACCGCGCTCACACCGTTACCGGAGTCGGCCGCCGCGAGGGTCCGCTCCAGTGGGCTCGGCGTGGTTCCGGCGACGATCGGATACCGCAGCTTGATCCAGCACACCGCCGGTCCGGGCTGCTGGAATGAGCCGGCGACGAAGCGGTAGTCGATCCCGGTGTGGAATCCGACGGGTTGGTTGCTGGGAAACTCCCCACTGTGCGCCACGGTGTCCGGCCCGGGATACGCGCCGGTGGCGACCGCGTCCGCCGGCACCTCGACCTCCGGATCGGCCACCCGCAACCGCCACGCGTTCGCCTTCAGCACCGGGCCGCGGTCGGTGGCGACGGTGGCCTCGATCAACTCCACGCTGCGCCCCGGACGCACCACCCGCGCCTCGGCCCGCAGCGGCGCGATGGGGACGGGTCCGAGAATTTCGACCGCCACGCGGCCGACCCGGAATCCCGGCCGCGGCTCACAGCGCTCGATCACATGCCCGAGCAGCGCCGACGGCGGTCCCGCGTGCTGCGCGTCCGGCGACCACGGACCGCGGGTCAGCTCGGTGGAGTGGAACAGCGCGGGATCCGTGGGATCGGGTCGATAGAAGGCCTCCATGGATCCTTACTACCGCACGGCACATGCCGACGATGCGGTGGTGTCGACTCATCTCGGCCGCACCCACGTTTCGGTTTCGCTTCCGGTGCCCGGAGGGCAGCCGTTGCCGCCGTCGGGCGGCAACGGCAGTTGCAGCAAACACGTCGGCGGGGTCTCGGCGTCGTTGAGATCCGAGGTCATCAGAATCGCGATCGATGCGCCGCTGACCAGTCCGCGGGGACCGTCGAAACGGAGATTCCCGGTCACGGTGTCGGCGTCGAGCTCACCCCGGCGCAGTTCGAGCGCGATGGCGGCACGGTTGACGACCGCACCGGAATACTCCGGCCGAGCCCGGTTTCGCTTGACCGCTCCCAGGAACAGTTCGGCTACGTCGAATCCGATGCCGGTGCGATCACCGGGCCAGCTCACCTGGAAATGCGGGAGCGCGCGGCGAAGATCGCGCAGCTCGGAACACAGTGTGTGCATATTCGGGCTCGCGGGCCGGACGGGTTCGCCGTCGCGAACGCAGTTTCTGCCGGCCAGCAGTGCCGGCACGCCCTTGGCGACGTAGTGCACGGGAAATCCGGTCGGCGCCGAATTCTGGACCAGTTTGTCCGATACCGCACGGGTGGCGGTGTCGTTGGCGAGGATCGGCGGCATGTCGGCACCGCAGTGCTGGGCCACCGCACTGACGAAGGGGCCGAAATCCGGATTGCGGCCGCCGAAGAACAGCAGATCGCTCGGCTGCGCGTGGTCCGCCGGTGCGCAGGGCATCCGCCGGCTCGGGATCTGGCCCTGATCGGACCAGGGTTCGATCTCGCCGAACCGGTCCCCGAGCTCGTGCCGCAGATCGTTCTCCAACGTGCGGACGTAGATATCGGCCGGGTCGTCGGAGACGTAGACGTTCACCTTGCCGTAGCGGGGGCTGCCATCGAGATTTCGCGCGCCGAGCACATACTCGGCGACCAACGTCGCCTGCATCGAATTGGGCAGGACGGGTTGGAAATACAGCGGTGAGACCTCCTCCAACCCGTCCGCGGACAGGGTGGTGGCCATGGTGGGAACCCCGAGCTCGCCCAATCTCGCGATCGCCCTGCGGGTTTCGGCGGTACTGCGGTCCAGGCCGATCACTCCGGCCACGGTCGGATCCGAACGCACCAACCGGCCGATCTGATGGTCGACCACCCAGGTGGCGTACCGCATCGTCGTCCCGCCGTTGGCTATCACGACGCGCAGCAGCGGTTCGGACGCACCGCTCTGTTTGTTGGCCCAGCGCTGCCGCACCGCCAATCCGGCCAGTTCCTCGGCCTGGGCGTGGGGATAGCGCCCGTTGCGATCGACATAGGTCATCCCGGCGAAGTAGACCAGCGTCACGAGGGGCCGGCGCGGATTGTCGTGGCGCAACCGGGCGGCCACGTCGTTCTGGTGGAAGACCTCGCGCTGCATTTCGCCGAGTTCGAGATCGTCGGAAAAGGTCTGTGCCGCAGAACTACTCAATCCGACACATTCGGTGCCGCGCACGGTGACATCCACCCCGGAACGCCACGGCGACGCGGTACATCCGGCGACGAGCCGTGGCTGGACGACGGCAACGGCGGCCGCCACCAGGGCGACGACCGGGAGCAACGCCACCGCGGCCACCATCGACCGGCGGGCCGCCCACGGCGGTGCGGGCGGATAGGCCAGATCGGACCGATCGAACCGCGACAGCGATGTGCTCAGGGCCTCCGGAAGCGGCAGCGTGAGGTACCAGCTGTCGGTGTTGCGATGGCGGCGGCTCTCGTCGATATCCTCGCGCCACGAGAGCAGCGGATCATAAGTTTCACCGTCGACCGTGACACCGAGATCGTCGAATCGCGCATCCGGTGACTCCGTCGAATGCTCGATCCGCGCCACGATCACCAGCGGATCGAAAAGCCCTGTCTCGTTGCGGATCTCGTTGAGGAAGCGGATCATGCGATCGGCGCCGTCGTCAGCGGTGACGCCGTCGAGGAGCGCGACCGGGTAGGCGGTGCGCCGCCACCCCGAAGGCCGCCACGGCGCGCGTCGATAGGCTGCACGCAGATCCTCGAGAAACGCGTTCAGCAGCAGCTTCGCGATCTGGTCCTTGTTCTCCCGGGCGCGCATCGGCTCGGTCAGCCGGACTCCGAAGCCGACGAAGCTGTGCGACAGGCCCGGAGAAAGGTAGCGCTGGTGCATGAACCAGTAGCTCACCCGCGAGAGTCCCGGAATGTGCGAACTCACGAACAACCACAATCGCACCACCGGCCACACCGACAACAGCACGGTCAAAACCCGGGCAACGGTGCCGCCCACCGCGCCCAATGCGGTCGCGGAACGATCGGCCGACGGCGTCCCGCGCAGCAACTGCGGCAGCCGTTCCCGTAGCTCATCGGAGGCGTCGGTCGCCGAACCCTGCAATCGCTGCCTGGTCAGCCAGTCGGCGGTGCGGTAGCGGGGAAACGGAATGGGCCCCATGGCCGTATCGTCACTGGCGAAGCAGGTGTAGAGCTCGTGCAGGATCGGCAGGCAGTGCCCCTCCATTTCCTGATCGCCGGCGGGGGCGAAACCCGGAGTGAACATATCCGGCGCTGCGGCGGCGACATCGATCACCGCGCGCGGCACCGCCCGCCGTCCTCCGGGTTCGGCCAGCCACTCCCCTGTGCGCGGCAGCAGACCGGTGGTGCGGTCGAATTCGGTTGTCTCCGGGGCGATCAGCCGCACGATCGGCGGCGGCAGACGGCGACTCTTCCGGCGGCGCAGCAGGGTCGGCAGAATCCGCGGTCGCTCATCCGGAACGTAGACCGCCCGCAACGCCTTCAGATACTTGCGGATATAGCGCTCGCGGTCCGCCATTGCCATCCCCGATCGTGAGTGCTCCCCATCACTTCCAGAGTTCCCGGAACTGTAACCGACTACGCGTGCGGACGCAGAATCCGGTGCGGCGGAGGGATTCCGGGTGCGAACCGCTATCGCCCGGCAATCTCACCGACGCGCGGCGGATGCGTGCGCTCCCGGCGGCAGCCGGTGCGACCGGGTCTTCGGACTGGGGCGAGGACGACGCCGCTCGTCGCGCTACTCCGTTGCCGGTGCGTGCAGGCGCGCGCCGAGGAACGCGAGAATCTCGTCGCGGGCCGCGCGGGTGGGGTGGCCCTCCTGGTCGACGAAGTGCGCGGTGACGATGCTGTGCGGGGTCTGGACGACGTCGCGGAAAAACGGCGGCGGGGTGGGGTGGGCGGCATCACCCGCCAGCACGCGGCCGTCGAAGGCGTCGCCGAGCAGGGCCCGGTAGGCGGCGAAGCGCCGGCCCGTGCACCAGCGGTCGTTGTCGAAACGGTAGGCCAGAACCGTGAGCCCGTCGCGCCGGATACGGTCGCGGATCGCGGCCGCGTCCTCCTCGCTCAACTCGAGCCCGGCCGGATCGTCGAGCGGCAGCGAGGGATGATTCACCACCGGCGCGACGACGGCCGGTTCGAGGGTCATGGTGAGCGCGAAATTGCCGGTGAAACACAGCCCGAGCGCGCCGACTCCGGGGCCGCCGCATTCGTCGTGGGCCAGCCGCGCGAGTCCGCGCAGCCATCGGGTGACGGGACTGGTGCCCCCGCCCGCGAAGGCGCGGAATTCGGCACTCACGCAGGCGCGACGCACGACTTCGGCGCCGTCGTCGGCCGTCGGATAGGCGCCGTCGACGCCGAACAGCGACGGCAGGTAGACGGTGAACCCCGCATCGCGGATCCAGCGCGCGAGCCGCAGAACGTCGGGGCTGATGCCCGGCATCTCCGGCATCACCACGACGGCCGGGCCGGATCCGGCCGTGTAGACGGTCTTGCTCACCCCGTCCACGTCGACGAGACGGGGCACGAAGGCGGCGATCGGGTTGTCGTCGATAGTCATCGGGTCAGCGTCGGCCGGAATCGGCGGGAAAGCGATCGGCGGGATCGCCAGATCGAGGGGTAATCTCGCCAACGGACGAGGAGGCGGGTCGTGAGCGCGTATCGGGTCGGTGTGCTGGCATATCCGGGCTGCTTCGCGTCCGAGGTGTTCGGGATTCCCGATCTGCTGACGATGGCCGCGCATGTCGCGGGTCCGGACCGCGCGGGGTACGAGGTGACGGTGGTCTCGCCGCGGCGCCGGGTGGTGGCCTCCGGCGGTGTGGCACTGACGGTTTCGCCGTTGCGGGAGGTCGACATCCTGGTGGTGCCGGGCTTCGAACTCGTTCCGGGCGTCGATCCGGATGCCCGGCTGCCGCCGCTCACCGCCGAGATCGCCGCGATCCGCGACCATGCCGCCGCGGGCGGCGCCGTCGTATCGATCTGCGTCGGCGCTTTCCTGCTCGCCCGGGCGGGCCTGCTCACGGGCCGGCAGGCGACGACGACCTGGTTGTTCGCCGACGAACTCGCCCAGCAGTGTCCGCAGGCCGACATCCGGTCCGATCGACTGGTCGTCACCGATCGCGGTGTGACGACCACGGCCGCGTTCAGCGCCATGTACGACTTCGCACTGGACTTGATCGCGCGCCACAGCGGCCCACGGGTCGCGCGCACGACCGCCCGGATCGCGCTCGTCGACGACGCCCGCTCGTCACAGACTCCGTATGTCGACGCTCGCCTGCTGCCGCAACCCGGAAATATGTTCTCCCGCAGGGTGATGCGCCATCTAGACCGCAATCTCTCCATCCGCTACGACCTCACCGCACTGGCGAACACCTTCCACGTGAGCACCCGCACGCTGCTGCGGCGCTTCGCCGACGAGACCGGGCACAGCCCGCTCGACTATCTGCAGTCCGCGCGCGTGCGCCGCGCCCGCCATCTGCTCGAAACCACCGACCGCACGGTCGCCGACATCTGCGGCGCCGTCGGATACCGGGACGCGGGCACCTTCGCCGCCCTGTTCGCCGCACACACCGGGCGACGCCCCGGGGACTACCGCTCCACCTTCCGCCGCAGCCGTTCGTGAATCGACCGATGAGTTCCGGAGCGAGCTCACGTCTTTATCTACAGCTCGCAAGCCGAACGGTCAGGGAGGACCCATGAGCACCACAGCACTGCCGCCCGTCGTCGACGCCGAGACCTGGCAGCGTGAACTCGACGCGCTGCGGGTACGGGAGAAGGCGGCGACCCGGGAACTCGACGCGATCGCGGCCGCGCGCCGCCGCCTGCCGATGGTGCGGATGCCCGACTACACCCTCGAGGGCGAGGAGGGGCCGGTTCGGCTGGCGGACGTCTTCGACGGCAGGTCGCAGTTGATCGTCTACAACCACATGTGGTTCCCGGGCGAGACGTGGCAATGTCCCGGTTGCACCGGATTCACCTCGCAATTCACCCGATTGGAGTTCCTGGACAACTGGGACGCCCGCTTCGTCATCGTCACCCAGGGACCGATCGACGAGGCACTGGCCTACAAACGACGCGTCGGCAACGCGATGACCTGGTACTCGACCGCGAACAGCTCCTTCGGCACGGACGTCGGCGCACCTCCCGGCGGCGGCTTCGCGGTCAACGTCTTCCTCCGCGACGGCGACACGGTCTACCGCACCTGGCACACCGACGGCCGCGGCACCGAACAGCTCGGCTACACCTTCGCCCTGATCGACCTGCTGCCCTACGGCCGCCAGGAGGAATGGCAGGACTCGCCCGAGGGATGGCCGCAATCGCCCACCTACAGCAAATGGAGCGGGTCGAAGGAGATCGCGGCGGCCTACGGCGAACCCGGCGCCTGAGCGGCTACAGCACCGGCGGGCGCTGATCGTCGGCCTCGGCCCGGACCGCCTCCTCGAACCCCGACTCGTACTCCTCGCAGTACAGCAGCCGGCAGCCACGGATCGCGTCCAGCAGGTCTTCCAGCAGGTCGACCGCCGGACGGGCCGGGTCGAGGCAGGAGATCCGGAATTCGTCGGTGAGCGCCGTCAGGCCATCCTCGTCGAGTTCGTCTCCGCGCAAACGCCTTTCGATCGCCTCCGCCGCTTCGATGATCCGGGCCGGGTTGCGCACCCGGCCCTCGGCGGCGGCGAGCGCGTCGGCGATCAAATCGACCACCACGGCGGTCGGGCTCTCACCCGCACACAACCGCTCCAGCACCAGAGTCGGCGTCTCCACCCGGAGCGCCTCCAGATTGTCCGCTTCCGCGACCACGTGCACCGGATGCACCTCCGCGGCCTCGGCCGCGACCTGAGCGGAGAGGTACAGCCAGCGCGCGGCCGCCACCGCGGCGGCGGCCGGGTCGATATCGGTGAACCGGCCGATGGAGGCCAGCGGGTCGGCGTAGAGCAGCGCATCGGCCGCGTGCACCTGCACCGGCGAAATATCGGCCCGCGACAACTCCACCGCCTGCCGGGCCCGCCCGGACAGATCGCCCAGCTCGGCCGCCTCGATCGCCGCCTGCTCGGTGCGCACCTCGGCGACCAGGGCATCCACCAGCGTCGCGTCGCCGATCAGATGCGCCACCCGCCCGATCCGATGCGCCGCCTCCTCGATCACGCTGTAGGAGACCGCCATCATCCCGTCCGCATCCGGCAGATTCGGTTCCCGCACGGCCGCCTCCACCTCCCGGAACCGGTTGCGCTCCTGCGCCCGATGCCACGCCACACTGTTGGGCACCTCCGGATCCCCCGCCGCCGACGCCGGATGCGTATAGGTCCGCCACTGATACTCCGACAGCTTCGTCAACCCCGCCGCCAGCGCGAGCGCGACCTCCGCCTCCACCGTCTCCGGCAAAGTCGCGATCGTCTCGGCCACATCTCCCCTGCCGGTCCCCCAACTCGCGACAAGTGCGCCGGCCCCCTGCTCAAATGCATACCGCGTCACGCTGTCAGTTCTACCCTCGTGGACAGACGCGAGCCGAAAATTGCGATCACGACGTTCGGTGTGGGCCCCCGGCAAGCCGGTTATCCCTCGGTCATGCCCGCGCCACCCGGCCGGCACCACGCTGGAGCATGAAAAAGGCCCCTCACCTGGGCTTCAGGTGAGGGGCCCGTCGTGGAGCTGCCGGGAATTGAACCCGGGTCCTCCGCCGCTTCTCCAGGGCTTCTCCGTGTGCAGTTCGCTAAGCCTCTACTCGGATCTCTCGGTCACGCGAACAAGCCGAGATGACGATCCCAGTCGCTGTTTGTTGTCCCGTACGACTCCGCGACCGAGCCGGACGGTGAAGCTCTCTAGCTGATGCCAGTACCCGGGCCGAGAGCAAACCCGGACTGACAGACACGCTCTACTGCTTAGGCAGCGAGAGCGTAGTCGCGCTGATGAGAATCGGCGCTTATTGGGTTACAGCGACGCTTACGGTGGTCTCCTGCCTGCACCGACACGCTTCCCCTGAATCGACGTACGCAGTCGAAACCGATCAGCCCCGTAGTCAACTCAGTTGAACACCCGGCTGGTGGGCCGGGCTGTTCATACTAACATCACTTCGCCTTCAGACATTCCCGCCGGTCAGCGCATGCCTTTCACACGCCGGCCGAGTTCGCGCGTCACCTCGCGCTCCGCCGTGCGGCGAGCGAGGTCGTGGCGCTTGTCGTAGTCCTGCTTACCCTTGGCCAGCGCCAGTTCGACCTTCACCTTGCCGTCGGTGAAGTACATCGACAGCGGGACGAGAGTCTGCGAGCTCTCCTTGGTCTTGCCGGTGAGCTTGTCGATCTCACGGCGATGCAGCAGCAGTTTCCGGGTGCGGCGCGGGGCGTGGTTGGTCCAGGTGCCGTGCCCATATTCGGGAATGTGCAGGCCACGCAGCCACACCTCACCGTCGTCGATGGTGGCGTAGGCGTCCACCAGCGACGCCTTACCCTCCCGCAGGCTCTTCACCTCGGTACCGACCAGCGCGATCCCCGCCTCGAAGGTGTCGAGGATCGTGTAGTTGTGCCGCGCCTTGCGGTTGGTGGCGATGACCTTGCGCCCCTTCTCCTTCATGTACACCTTTCCCTCGACTCCGCGCAGCTCGGCGGCGCTCCACGCTGTCATTGTGCCTCGATGCCCGCTGAGCGTACGGACCTGTCCGGTTTACACGTCCGCCGAACAGAAGGAAAACGAAATTCCGGCCCGGAACATGCCGTGATCCGGCTCACGGTCGGCTGACATCCGGCAACCCGCCCGGGAGCGGTGACGCGGGCGGAAACCACCGCACCGGACAGCGGCGGCTGCGGACGATTGCGGACATCCCCACCGCCGGGAACCGATTCCGTGTGCCCATCGGCGGGCGGGCGCGCAAAATGATTGCGTGACAACGGTACCCAGATTCAGAGTGAGCACCGCCTCGGATCGTGTACTCGACGACCCGACCGATGCGCAACTACACGACCTGCTCGCCGAGTTGGATTATCGAGAACCCCAACTCGTCGTCGAACGCCCGGGTTCGCCTGCGGCCCAACACTATCTGCGCGTCGAGATGGATCGGCGCATCGATCCCGACGACGGTCGCGGCTATATCGTCGAGTACGGCGGCGGCGGGCCGGGTATGCAGTTCCGCGCCAGCGTGCGCGACACCGCGCGCTGGGGCACCCCGCACTCCCCCGCCTTCGAACTCGTCGCAAAGACCGTGCAGGACTGGGCCTTTCAACGCTACGGCTGGCACGAAGCGATGATGTGGGAGCGGGTCGGCGCCGACCGCTGACGCGCGGTCAGCCGCCAGGCCGGACCTGCAGGTACAGAATCAGCAGGGCGATCCACGCGAGCAGCAGCACCACGGTTGTCAGCCGCGGGCGACCCAGCGGGCTCGCGTGCGGACGCAGCCACCCGGCCTCGACCGAATCCGCTCGGGTGCGGCGAGGTCCGGGTTTCGCGGCGTCCGGCGGATCGCCGCCGGGGCCGGAATCCGACGACTGATCGGAGCGGTCGTCGTGATGGTCGTGGGACATAGCGGCACGCTACCGCTATCCGCCGGGCCGCACCGCCAGATAGAGCGCCAAAACGGCAATCCAGACGGTAATCAGCGCCAGCGTCGACGGCCGCATACCGGTGCGGGCCCGCCGCAGCCGCCGGGGCATGCCGATCCGGCCCAGGGGCCGCACGCCGAGCCGCGAAGGATCCGGCGTGGCGGCCACGGTCGAATCGGCGTCCGCAGCCTTGTGGTTTCCCGGCAACCCGTTGGTCTCGATCACTCCGTCCTGGCCATGCGTCACGGCGAGACAATTACCCTCGCCGGGTGGAGGGATAAACGTGCACCGGGCTTCATCCCCCGCGGCGGCGTGGCAGTCGACTCCGCCCGCGCGGACACCCGAAACCACCGACCGCGCTGGTGAGCGGCCAGACCGGCTCACCGAGCGGTTCAGTAGAACTCGTCCGGCGGGGGCTCGAAATCGGCGTCGGGGATGCCCCAGTTCACCGAATCACTCGGGGCTGCCGGTTCCGCGGCCTCGAACCTCGAACGCGTGACCGGGGCGCGAGATCCTTCGGGGCGCGAGCGGGCACTCGATGCCGCTGCGCGAACCGAGCCGCGCTGGTCGGCCGGTCGCTCGGCTCGGTTCGAAGGCAAGGCCGGCGCCTCAGGGGCACCGCCCGAGCTCCCTCCATCGAATCCCGCGACCACTTCGAGGACACCCTCGCCGTACTTCGCGAGCTTGTTCTCACCGATGCCGCTGATGCCGCCGAGTTCGGCCAGGCTCGCGGGGGCCCGACCGGCGATATCGCGCAGGGTCGCGTCGTGGAAGACGACGTAGGCGGGAACGCCCTGCTCCTTGGCGACCGAGGCACGCCACGCACGAAGCTGCTCGAACAGATCCGCCGCCGCGGGCGCCAGCTCGGCCGCGGCGAGGCGGGACGCCTTCGCCTTGGCGGCGCGCGGCGGCTTCACTCGTTCCGGCTCGCGGCGCATATGGACCGTGCGCTTCTTGAACAGCACCTCGTCACTGGCTTCGGTGAGGGTCAGCACGCCGTATTCACCGTGCACCGCGAGCAGGCCCTGGGCGAGCAATTGGCGAATCACGCCGCGCCACTCGGTATCGCGCAGATCGGCGCCGACGCCGAAGACCTTCAGCTCGTTGTGCTTGTGCTGCAACACTTTCGGATTCGACTTGCCGAGCAGGATGTCGACGATATGTCCGGCGCCGAAACTCTGCCCGCGTTCGCGTTTGAGCCGCAGCACCGTCGAGAGCACCTTCTGCGCGGCCACCGTGCCGTCCCAGGATTCCGGCGGGTTCAGGCAGGTGTCGCAGTTGCCGCAGGTGTCACCGGACTGGCCGAAGTAGTTGAGCAGCTGGGTGCGGCGACACTGCACGGTCTCGCACAGCGCGAGCATCGCGTCCAGATGCAGTTGCAGCTGCCGCCGGTGCGCCGCGTCGCCCTCGGAGGAGTCGATCATCTTGCGTTGCTGCACAACATCGTTGAGTCCGTAGACCATCCAGGCGGTGGACGGCAGTCCGTCACGACCGGCGCGGCCGGTCTCCTGGTAGTAGCCCTCCACCGACTTCGGCAGGTCCAGATGTGCCACGAACCGCACATCGGGTTTGTCGATGCCCATGCCGAAGGCGATGGTCGCGACGACGATCAGACCGTCCTCGCGCAGGAACCTGGACTGATTGGTGGCGCGGGTGCGCGCGTCCAGGCCGGCGTGATAGGGCACCGCCTCGATCCCGTTGCGGCACAGGAATTCCGCGGTGCGCTCGACCGAATTGCGGGACAGGCAGTAGACAATGCCCGCCTCCCCCGGATGTTCGGTGCGGATGAAGGACAGCAGCTGCTGATCGGCGCGATTCTTCGGCTCGATCCGGTACTGGATATTGGGCCGGTCGAAACCCGCGACGAAATGCTTCGCCCCGGTGAGGTCGAGCCGCTCGGCGATCTCGCGGCGGGTGGCCTCGGTGGCGGTGGCGGTCAAGGCGATCCGCGGCACGTCCGGCCAGCGTTCGTGCAGGACCGACAGCGCCAGATAGTCGGGCCGGAAGTCGTGCCCCCACTGCGAGACACAGTGCGCCTCGTCGATGGCGAAGACCGACACCTTGCCGCGATCGAGCAAATCCGCGGTCGATTCGAGCTTCAACCGCTCCGGCGCCAGGTACAACAGGTCCAGCTCGCCCGCGACGAACTGCGCCTCGACCGTGCGCCGCTCGTCCGGGTACTGGGTGGAGTTGAGGAACCCGGCCCGCACCCCGAGCGCGGTCAGCGCGTCCACCTGGTCCTGCATCAGCGCGATCAGCGGTGAGATGACCACACCCACCCCGGGCCGCACCAGCGCCGGAATCTGATAACACAGCGACTTGCCGCCGCCGGTGGGCATCAGAACGAGCGCATCGCCACCGGAGACGACCTGCTCGACGATCTCACGCTGTAATCCCCGGAAACTGTCGTACCCGAATACGCGCTGCAGAACCTGTTGCGCCGCATCGGTTTCCACAGTGTGCGACGAAGCGTCGGCCGTCTCGAGCGTCTCCGGGGAAGTCACGCCAGCCATCCTACGGACCCCCACCGACGATCCGAACCCCCAATCCACAGCCGCACCCCGTGCACGAGGCTCCCCCGCCGTAGTCGGCGGAGCCATCGGCCTGCCCTGCTCCGGCTGGAACCGGGAACGACCCTATTCGCGCACGTAGTAGCGCAGCGTGCCGTAGGCCGTCAGCGCGGCGAACACGATGCCCACCGGCACCACGGTCAGCGCCACCACCGCGATGTCGTCGCCGGTGATGCGCGGGAAGACCTTCGATGCGAACAGGTCGCCGAGGGCGCGGTCGATGACCAGCGGCCGCGCGATCATCAGTCCGATCACCGCCAGCACCGACCCGGCCAGGGCGGCGACCACCGCCTCGAGCAGGAACGGCAACTGGGTGTACCAGCGCGTCGCACCGACCAGACGCATGATGCCGACTTCCTCACGGCGGGTGAACGCCGCGATCTGCACCATGTTCGCGATCAGCAGCAGGGCGGCCAGGGCCTGCAGCACGGCCAGGCCGAAGGCCGCGTTGCGCAGGCCGTCGAACAGGCTCACCAGCCGGTCGACGATGTCCTTGTCGTTGCGCACGAATCCGACACCGGGCTTGCCCTGGAAGTCCTTGAAGATGCGCGGGTACTGCGCGGCGTCGGTCATCTTGACGCGCAGCGAGGCCGGCAGGGGCGACTCACTGACGTATTTGGCCAGCTCGGGCTGGTCCTTGAAGGTCTTCTCCTTCGCCTCGCGGACCGCCTCCTCGCGATTGAGGTACTGCACCGATTCGACGCCGGGCTCGGATTTGAGCGACGACATCAGCGCCTTGCACGGATCCTGCGAGCAGTCCGGATCGTTGGCCGAGACGTCCTCGGTCAGGTACAACCGCACCTCGAGCCGGTCCAGGAAGTACTGCTCGGTCTTGTCGGCCATCCGGACGGCCAGCATGCCGCCGCCGAGCATGGTGAGCGAGACCGCGGTGGTGAGGATCATCGCGATGGTCATGGTGACGTTGCGGCGTAGGCCATTGAAGACCTCACCGAACAGGAAGCTCGCGCGCATTACCGGCCCACCCCGTACACGCCGGTGGCCTCGTCACGAACCAGGCGCCCGCGATCGAGTTCGACCACGCGCCGGCGCATGGCGTCGACGATGTGGTTGTCGTGGGTGGCCATCAGCACCGTGGTGCCCGTGCGGTTGATGCGTTCCAGCAACATCATGATGTCCTGACTGGTGTCGGGGTCCAGGTTGCCGGTGGGCTCGTCGGCGAGCAGCACCAGCGGCCGGTTCACGAACGCGCGTGCGATCGCGACCCGCTGCTGTTCACCGCCGGACAGCTCGGTCGGCAGGCGGTCCGCCTTACCGGACAAACCCACCAGGTCCAGGGCCTCCGGCACCGCCCGATTGATGAATTTGCGATTCTTGCCGATCACCTCGAGCGCGAACGCCACGTTCTGCTCGACCGTCTTCTGCTGCAGCAATCGGAAATCCTGGAAGACGCAGCCGATGCGCTGGCGCAGCTTGGGCACCCGCCGTCCCGGCAACCGGTCGACCCGGAAATCGGCGACATGCACTTCGCCGGTGGTCGGCTTGACCTCTTTCAGCAACAGTTGCATGAACGTCGATTTACCCGACCCGGACGGTCCGATAATGAAGACGAACTCGCCCTTGTCGACCTCGACCGAAACATTGTCCAGCGCGGGTCTCGTCGAGGTTTTATAAGACTTGGTGACGTTCCGCAGGGTGATCACGAGGTGCCAGTGTAGCCAGCGAAGTCATGGCACACTTCGGCCCACTCCGCGGCATGCGACTTGTCACAGAGAGGTCAGCGGGCAGGCGCGGTCGTCAGCGCGGAACCGGAAACGGTATTCGCGATGTTGAACCCGGAATGGTCCGGTGTGGCCGGTTTCACGAACAGATACAACACGAGCGTCGCGACCCAGACACTGAGCAGGATCGCGGTCGATTTACGCGGTTTCACTCAAACCCTCCCGACGCAGCGCCGCGGCGACACGCACGCGCAGCTCACGTCCGACGTCGAATTGTTTACCCGGCAGTGTGCGGGCCACCATCCGGATGTTCATCTGATCGACGGTGAGATCTTCCAGACCCATCACCGTAGGTTCGTCCAGCAGTAGCGATTTCAAACGGCGATCCTGAAATGCCTTGGCGCCCACCTCGTGCAGGATCTCGTTGACCTTGGTGATGTCGGCGGTGGCGGGCACCGGCACGTCGATCGCCGCACGGGCCCAATCCTTCGACAGATTGGTCACTTTCACGATCTGCCCGTTGGGCACCGTGATGACCTCCCCGTCGGGATTGCGCAGCGTGGTGATCCGCAGCGTGACGTCCTCCACGGTACCTTCGGCCGGCTCGGATTGCCCGGTGACCGCGATGCGCACCACATCACCGAATCCGTACTGCCGCTCGGTGATCAGGAAGAATCCGGCGAGCAGGTCCTGCACGATGCGCTGGGCGCCGAAACCGAGCGCGGCACCGAGCACCGCCGCCGGCGCGACCAGGCCGCTGAGCTGGAAACCCAAGCGCCGCAACACTTCCAGTGATACCAGGAAGTACACGATCACCAGCACCACCCAGGTGATGACCTGGGCCAGCGCGTGCCGATGTTTGGCGGCCTCCGTGCGCACCAGCGAATCGCTGCTCTGGAAGCCGGAGTCGATGCGGCGGGTGATCCGGTCGCGCACGAAGGTGGCGAAGCGGCTGAACAGCATCGCGCCCACGATCAGCAGCACGATCTCGAGGCCGCTGCCACGCAGCCACGAGGTGAATTCCGCCCCGGTTCCGGCAGCGAGAGTCGTCGTCATCGGCGCATCCTTTCCGGTATCAACCGTGCACCGACACAAGCCATTCTGCCGCCCGAACACACGCCAGACAGGTTACTACGACCGCCCACCGACCGATATGCCGTGATTGTGCCGTGATAGGCGGGTCTCACGCGTCCTGGCGCATCCGCCAGCGGATTCCCTCTTCGATGAAGCCGTCGATATCACCGTCGAGAACCGAGGACGGATTGTTCACCTCGAAGTTGGTGCGCAAGTCCTTGACCATCTGATACGGGTGCAGCACGTACGAGCGCATCTGATTACCCCAGGAGGCGCCCTCGTTGGTCTTGAGCGCATCCATCTCGGCGCGCTCCTCCTGGCGTTTGCGCTCGAGCAATTTCGCCTGCAACACGCGCATCGCCGAGATCTTGTTCTGCAGCTGCGACTTCTCGTTCTGGCAGGTCACCACGATGCCGGTCGGGATGTGGGTGATCCGCACCGCCGAGTCGGTGGTGTTGACGCTCTGACCGCCCGGACCCGACGAGCGGTACACGTCGACGCGGATCTCCGATTCCGGCACCTCGATGTGGTCGGTGCCCTCGACCACCGGCAGCACCTCGACCTCGGCGAAGGAGGTCTGGCGCCGGCCCTGGTTGTCGAAGGGGCTGATCCGCACCAAGCGGTGGGTTCCCATCTCCACCGACAGGGTGCCGTAGGCGTAGGGCACCTTCACCGCGAAGGTGGCGCTCTTGATGCCGGCCTCTTCGGCGTAAGAGGTGTCGTAGATCTCGACCGGGTACTTGTGACGCTCGGCCCAACGCACGTACATACGCATCAACATCTGCGCCCAGTCGGCGGCGTCCACCCCGCCCGCGCCCGAGCGGATGTTGACCAGCGCCTCGCGCTTGTCATATTCACCCGAGAGCAGAGTGCGGACCTCCATCGCCTCGACGTCGGCGTGCAGCGCGGCGCGTTCGGCGTCGGCATCGGCCAGCGCGGACGTGCGGGCCTCGCCCTCTTCCTCTTCGGCGAGTTCGTAGAGCACCGGCAGATCGTCGAGCCGCTGCCGCAGTTCGGTGACGCGACGCAGCTCACCCTGGGCATGCGACAGCTCGCTGGTCACCTGCTGGGCGTGTTCCTGGTTGTTCCACAGCTCCGGGTCGGCGGCCTGATGTTCGAGTTCGTCGATGCGACGGCGCAGCTCGTCGACATCGAGTACCGACTCGACAGTCTTCAACGTGGTGTCGAGTTCGGCGAGATCAGCGGAAACGTCAGGATGCACGGTTGTCCAATCTACCGCTCGCGCAGGTGGCGGTGAAATGCGGCGAGGCCGGCGGCCCCGGCGCCGCGGCGACTCAGCCCGATACCGCGCGCAGTCCCCCCGGGCGGCGGCCCAGCAGCGCGTCGAGGGCCGCGGCGGTCGCGTCGTCGGCGGGCAGCTGGACCTGGATGTACTGGTCGTCGTCGGCGGACAGGTCCAGCCGTTCGTAGGCCAGCCGCAGCGGGCCGGCCTCGGGATGGTCCATCCGGCTGATGCCACTGGTATCGGGCAGTCCGGCGATGTCGGCGACGCGCCGGGTGAATTCGGCACCCGCCAGCAGTGTCAGCTCGTCGGCGAGCACCGCGATGGCCGGATCCGAGCGGAAGGGACCTGCCTTCAGAGTCGCCACCGCGAGATCGGCACGATGGTCCCATTCCGGGTACACGATGCGGGCGCGCGGATCGGTGAACAGCCAGCGCGGGTAGCCCGCGGGCAGGCCGTGGTCGAGCAAGCCGGTGCCGCCGACCAGCGCACGATAGCCATCGGTGCAGCTCAGGATCTCACCGAGCCGGTTGAAGACGGCCGCGGGCGCCGGGGCGAGCCGGTCCAGAATCGCTTGCACCGCGGGCCGGACCCGGCGATTGGGCAGCGCGCCGCCGGTACAGCTGAAACCCGGGTCGGCGGACTTGACCAGCCGATGCAGCTGGACGCGCTCGCTCGGGCTCAACCGGAGGGCATCGGCCACCGCGGACAGCACGCCCGTCGACGGATGCCGGTCGCGACCCTGTTCCAACCGGATCAGATATTCGACGCTGACTCCCGCGAGTGTCGCGAGTTCGGCGCGGCGCAATCCAGGGGTGCGGCGGCGGGGTCCGGCCGGGAGCCCGACCTCGGCGGGGGTGACCGCCTCCCGCCGAGTGCGCAGGAAAAGCCCCAGCTCGTTATCGCTCACAGTTCGACGCTAACAGCGCGGGGCGCCCCGAGGGTATCCCTCTCACTACCACCCTCACAGCGGGCTCCCTGGCCGCGCGCCCGGACGGCAGAGTCGACGACAGCGAACGTCGCTTTCCGAAGGAGATCCGAAATGTCCAGCAGCACACTGCGGCTCGCCGTTGTCATCGCCAGCGTCCGGGAGGGCCGCTTCGGGCCGGTGGTCGGTGAGTGGTTCGCCGAGCAGGCCCGGCGGCACGACGGCTTCGAGGTCGATCTGATCGACCTCGCCGACGCGGATCTGCCCGTCGCGCTGCCGGCCGTCTCACCGCGGATCGAACCGAATCCGCAGCGTCCGGCCGGAATGCTCGATCTCACCGCGCGCTTGGACGCCGCCGACGCGATGGTCGTCGTCACGCCGGATATCAACAACAGCTACCCGGCCTCGATCAAAACCGCGATCGACTGGCACTACACGCAGTGGGACCGCAAGGCGATCGGCTTCGTCGGCTACAGCGGGGCGAGCGGCGGGCTGAACGCCATCGCGCATCTGCGGCAGGTGTTCGCCGAGCTGAACGCGCACACGATCCGGGATTACGTGTCCTTCCCCCGCTACTACCAGCAGTTCGACGCCGAGGGACAGTGGACCGCACCGAGCGAATCCGAGGCGGCGGCAGCGGGGATGCTCGACCAATTGCATTGGTGGGCGAGCGCTTTGGCGGCGGCGCGGGTCGCGGCGTGAACAACGGCCGACGCGGGCTCGAGGTCCGTGAAGGGTGAACCAATCGTGCAAACCTCGACGAAAAAACGCGAAAACCGCCTGAGGCGGCGTGGTTTGCACGATTAGTTCAGCGATGGAGGTCTCGCTACCTGCGGATCGGCGCCGCTGCCGCCCGGACGGCCGGACGTTGTCCGGCAGGCCCGCTCAGCGGAACGGCGCCCCCGCGCGACGGCGACCGGCCACTAGCCTCGATTTCGAATGTCTTCGTGGTTTCATCCAGCCGAAACAGGAGGGTCGATGGGGACCATCGCCGTTACCGGGAGCGCGTCGGGGATCGGGGCGGCCGTCGCCGCCCACCTGGAGAAAGAAGGGCACCGGGTCATCGGTGTCGATCTGCGCGACACCGAAGTGACCGCCGACCTGTCCACGGCCGAGGGCCGGGCGCACGCGGTCGCGGAAATCACCCGGATCAGTGCGGGCCGGCTGGACGGATTCCTGCCCTTCGCCGGAGTCGCCGCGGCGACCGGGCGGCCCGGTGGGCTCGTGGTGTCGGTGAACTATTTCGGCGCGATCGCACTGCTGGAGGGGCTGCGGCCGCTGTTGCGCGAATCCGGCAACGCCTCCGTGGTGCTGGTGTCGTCGAATTCCACGACGACACAACCGCTGTGGCCGGTGGAGCTGGCCGACGCGTGCCTGGCCGGCGACGAGGAACGGGCCCGCGGCATCGCCGAATCGTTCGGTGACCTGGGCGCGATCCAGGCCTATCCGGCCACGAAAGCGGCCCTGGCCTGGTACGCCCGCACCAAATCGGCGGAATACATCGCCGACGGCATCCGTCTCAACGCCATCGCGCCCGGCATCATCGACACCCCGATGACCCAGGAAGGCAGCAAGGACGCGCTCACCGGCGAGGGGATGAAGCAGTTCCTCGCCATGACCCCGATCGGGCGGCCGGGACGCCCGGAGGAGATCGCCGAGCTCGCGGCCTTCCTGCTGTCGGACAAGGCCGGCTTCTTCGTCGGCTCGGTGATCTTCTGCGACGGCGGTATCGATGCGGCCTTCCGCGGTAAGGATTGGCCCGCGGTCTGGAATCCGCAGCAGTAGGTGGGGCACCGCGAGGCCGAATGGCTCCGACCGGGTGCGCCGATTACGGTTGCCGTGTGAGCGATCATGCCGGCGATCTCGAACTTGCCCTGCAGTTGGCCGATGCGGCCGATGCGATCACCCGTGATCGTTTCGGCGCCCTCGACCTGAAGGTGAACAGCAAACCGGATCTGACTCCCGTCTCGGACGCGGATCTGGCGGTGGAGCGGGCGCTACGCGAAATCCTCATCGATCGGCGCCCGCACGACGCCGTACTGGGTGAGGAGTTCGGCGGTGAGGCCGAATTCATCGGACGGCAGTGGGTGATCGACCCGATCGACGGCACCAAGAATTTCGTGCGCGGAGTTCCGGTGTGGGCCAGCCTGATCGCGCTGCTGCAGGACGGTGTTCCCGTCGTCGGCGTCGTCAGCGCGCCCGCGTTGAGCCGACGTTGGTGGGCCGCAACGGGTTCCGGCGCGTGGACCCGGTTCGAGGCCGGGGAGCCGAAGCCGATCACGGTGTCCGAGGTCGGCGGCCTGAATTCGGCCAGTCTCGCGATCTCCAGCCTCTCCGGTTGGCGGGACCTGGGTCTGCGGGATCAGTTGATCGAGCTGACCGATCAGGTGTGGCGCACCCGCGGCTACGGCGACTTCTTCGGCTACTGCCTGCTCGCCGAGGGCGCGGTCGATATCGCCACCGAGCCGGAGGTCTCGCTGTGGGATCTGGCGCCCCTCGATGTGCTGGTGCGCGAGGCCGGCGGCCGCTTCACCGCCCTGGGCGGAACCCCCGGACCGCATCACGGTAGCGCGGTCGCCACCAACGGGTTGCTGCACGACTCGGTACTCGCCGCGCTGCGCCCCTGAGGACGGCGGCCCGGCACACGTGCGACGCCGGCACGGTCTCACCCTGCCGACCGACCGCCACCCGCCGAGCGCATGCCTCCGACAACCCCGAACATCCGACGGAACCGAACGCCGCATCGCGCCGAAGCCCGGCCGATGCGGCGTTCGTCGTTCGACGCGGCTTCACCTGGGTACTCGATGGCCGTCCTGGTCAATTGCCCTGCTTGTGCGGGGCGGTTGCCGAGACGGCGATGGGATCGAGATCACGGCGATATCCGCAGCCTCTCGACTGCGTTCTTACTCTGGAGTAAGATAGACTTACTCGAAAGTAAGATCCTGGGACCGATCACCCGACACCCACACCCGAGAAGACTGGTGACTATGAGCACTCGAGACACCGCAACGGAGCGACGTCCGGATTCCGCCGTCGGCCTCAACCCGGTCAAGCGCGACTGGATGGGCGCGGCCATGCGGGTCATGACGACCATTACCGGTTCCGAACTGGCCGAGAAGTACAACCTGCGCAAGCCCATCGAACGGCTGACCTACGAGGGCACCAAGACCGGCTTCCGCACGCTCGGCGCCGCGACCCGCGCATTCGGCAAGGTATCCGGTGGCGGTAAGCCGAAGCGCCTGCCCGCCAACGAGTCCCGCAGCAAGGACTACTTCGACCTCACCCCGACCGACGAACAGCAGATGATCGTCGAGACGGTGCGCGAATTCGCCGCGGAGATCCTGCGCCCGGCGGCCTACGAGGCCGACGGCGCGGCCCAGGCGCCCAAGGATCTGCTCGAGCGCGCCGCCGAACTGGGCATCACGCTGATCAACGTGCCCGAGGAACTCGAGGGTGCGGCCACCGAGCGTGGCGCGGTCACCAACTCGCTGGTCGCCGAGGCGCTGGCGCACGGGGATATGGGCCTGGCGTTGCCGATTCTGGCCCCCTCGGGTGTGGCCGTCGCGCTGTCGCAGTGGGGTTCGGACGCCCAGCAGCAGACCTACCTGGGCGCCTTCACGGGTGAGAACGTGCCGCAGGCCTCGGTCGTGATCAGCGAGCCGCGGGCGCTGTTCGATCCGTTCGCGCTGCAGACCAAGGCCACCCGCTCCCCCAGCGGCTACCGGATCAACGGCGTCAAGAGCCTGGTTCCGGCCGCCGCCGACGCCGAGCTGTTCATCGTCGGCGCCGAAATCGACGGCCGCCCCGCGCTTTTCATCGTCGAATCGGATACGCCGGGTGTGGTGATCGAGGCCGACCCGAGCATGGGCCTGCGCGCCGCCGGCCTGGGCCGGCTGATCCTGGACAACGTCGCGGTTCCGGCCGAGGCCATCCTGGGTGACGGCGACGCCGCTCAGCGGGCCGAGGAATACGCCGACGCCGTACGGCTGGCCCGCCTGGGCTGGGCGTCGCTCGCGGTCGGCACCGGCCAGGCCGTGCTGGACTACGTCAAGCCGTACGTGAAGGAGCGCGAGGCGTTCGGCGAGCCGATCGCGAACCGGCAGGCGGTGGCGTTCATGGTCGCCAATATCGCCATCGAACTCGACGGCCTGCGGCTCGTGACTCTGCGGGGTGCGTCACGCGCGGAGCAGGGGCTGTCCTTCTCCCGGGAGGCGGCGCTGGCCCGCAAGTTCGCCACCGACAAGGGCATGCAGATCGGCCTGGACGGCGTGCAACTGCTCGGCGGTCACGGCTATACCAAGGAACACCCGGTCGAGCGCTGGTACCGCGATCTGCGGGCGATCGGCGTCGCCGAAGGTGTGGTCCTGATCTGATCCGGGTCTCCTCGACCCCTGAACCGTATTGATGGAGACATTCCGATGATCAATCTCGAACTCCCCAAGAAGCTGCGGGCCAGCGCCAACCAGGCCCACCAGGTCGCCGCCGAGATCTTCCGCCCCATCTCGCGCAAGTACGACCTGGCCGAGCACGAGTACCCGGTGGAGCTCGACACCATGGCCGCCATGGTGGAGGGCCTGGCCGACTCCGGCACCCAGGACATCTCCGGCGCCACCGGCGGCCGCAAGGCCAAATCCGGTGAGGACACCGGCGACAGCCACGCCACCGAACTGCTCGGCAACAGCAACGGCGGCAACATGTCCGCACTGCTCAACGCGCTCGAAACCTGCTGGGGCGACGTCGGTTTGATGCTGTCGATCCCCTACCAGGGTCTGGGCAACGCGGCCATCGCCGCGGTCGCCACCGACGAACAGCTCGAGCGCTTCGGCAAGGTGTGGGCCGCGATGGCCATCACCGAGCCGTCCTTCGGTTCGGACTCCGCGGCCGTGTCGACCACCGCGGTGCTCGACGGCGACGAGTGGGTTCTCAACGGCACCAAGATCTTCGTGACCGCCGGCTCGCGCGCCACCCACATCGTGGTGTGGGCCTCGGTCGACAAGTCCAAGGGCCGCGCGGCCATCAAGTCGTTCGTGGTGCCGCGCGATGCCAAGGGCCTCACCGTCGCTCGCCTCGAGCACAAGCTCGGCATCAAGGCCTCCGACACCGCCGAACTGCGCCTCGAGGACTGCCGCATTCCGGCGGACAACATCCTCGGCAGCCCGGAAGTCAACGTGGAGAAGGGTTTTGCCGGGGTCATGCAGACCTTCGACAACACCCGCCCGCTGGTGGCCGCGATGGCCATCGGCGTCGGCCGCGCCGCCCTCGAGGAACTGCGCGCCATCCTCGAGGAGTCCGGCGTCGAGATCTCCTACGACATCCCCGCCAACAACCAGTCCGCCGCCGCCGCGGAATTCCTTCGCATGGAATCGGATTGGGAAGCCGCCTACCTGCTCGCCCTGCGCGCGGCGTGGATGGCCGACAACAAGAAGCCCAACTCCCTCGAAGCCTCCATGTCCAAGGCCAAGGCCGGGCGCATGGGCACCGACGTGACCTTGAAGGCCGTCGAACTCGCCGGTGCGGTGGGCTACTCCCAGCGCACGCTGCTTGAGAAGTGGAGCCGCGACTCGAAGATTCTCGACATCTTCGAAGGCACCCAGCAGATCCAGCAGCTGATCGTGGCACGGCGGGTGCTCGAACTGAGCAGCGCGCAGCTGAAGTAGGTTGCGGGACAACGGAAAACCGGTGTGGGTTGATTCCGACCCCACCGGTTTTTTCGTGCGTACGGTCAGGTCTTGGCCGGCGGCGGGTTGGCGCTGTTCGCGGGGCCGGTGGTGGCGAGTCGCTGCCAGGGGTGCGAGCCGGGCGGGGAGATGCCGAACTGCCAGCGATCCCCCGGGCGATAGTTCGCCGGGACGGCGGTGGGCTCGCCGACGGGATTCGAGTCGGCGCTCGAATTCGCCGCATCGGCACCGGAATTCGCGGTCTCGCCGGAACCGGAGCTGTGCGCCGAGGTCGTACCCGATCCCTGACCGGAAGCCGAGGTAGTGCCGGAGCCGGACCCCGAGGCGTCACCGGAACCGGAGGCCGAACCGTCACCCGAGCCGGAACCCGAAGCATCGCCAGAACCGGAGGCCGAACCGTCACCCGAGCCGGAACCCGAAGCATCGCCAGAACCCGAGCCGGATCCGTGACCGTGACCGTGGCCCGATCCCGAACCGTGGCCT
>NZ_BAFW01000190.1 GCF_000308535.1 Nocardia cerradoensis NBRC 101014
GCTCGGCAGACCGGGCAGCGCCGGAACGCCGGGCAGGGCGGGCAGGCCGGGGATCAGCGGCTGCTGCGCGGGTGCGGTCGGCGCCGCGGGAGCGGGCGTCGGACGGGGGCCGGCCGCGTCGAGCCAGCGGGGCAGCTGCTGTTGCGGATATTCCTGCGGCGGAGCCACATTCGGCACTGTCGCACCACCGCAGCGCGGACCGTACTGGTCACCGTAGTGCGGGCAGTCCTTCGCGGTGTACTGCTGGAACGGTGTGAGCGAGGCGTCCATCGCCCACACCATCTGTTGTTTCGGTCCCCAGTGGAACGTGGTCTTCAGACGCTGCAACGCCGTGTTGAGGTTGGCGGCGGTGAACGGAATCGCCTCCGGATCCTTGGCCAGGCCGCCGAACAGATCGTCCAGACCGGCGACGAGGAATTTGCCCGAGTCCGGATTGCGCGCGAACAGGTGGTTGACCGAGTCGACGGCGCCACCCGCGTTCGTCAGCAGCGCAACGAGATTCGAGCGGCGCTCCGTGAGGGTATGCGCGGTCGTCACCGAGTCCGACAGCACTCCCACCAATTCCGGCGCCGACTGGCTCAGTGCGGTGGCGGCACGGCCCAGATCACCCAGCAGATCGCCGATTTCGGGAATGCCGTGCACCTGGGTGAGCCAGGTGTCGAGCCGCTCCACGGTCGAACCCGGCACCCGCGCCGACGGTTCCAGCGCGGCGGACAGCGTCGCCAGCACCCGGCCCAGCTTCTCGGGCTGAATATTGCTCAGCACATTGCGCAGGACGTTGAGCGTGGTCTGCAATTGAATGGTCGCGGCACCGGTGTCCTGCGCGATGGTCGAGCCGGAATGCAGTGTCGCGGCATCGGGCCCGTTGTCGACCAATTCGATCGCGGTCACGCCGAACAGATTGTCGGGAATGACACGCGCGGTGACGTTGGCCGGAATCGCCTCGGCGACACGCGGTTTCAGCGCGATATCGGCGCGCTGCCGCTCCCCCTTCGCCACCACCTCGACCGAATCGACCGTGCCGACGACCATGCCGCGGAATTTCACGTCGGCATGTTTGGGCAGCCCGTCTCCGGTACTGGTGAGAACGGCGTGGACGGGAACCTTCTCGGTGAAACGACCGGTGTAGCGCAGCGCGAGCAGATAAAGCAGCGCGGCCACCACGAGCAGCATCGCGAGACCCGCCAGCGTGAGCTGGCGCGCGGTCGCACCGCGGCCACTGGGATCGAGAATCACGAACGACACCTATCCTGAGATCCGGAATCCGGGGTCGATGCCCCAGATCGCCAGGGTGAGAAAGAGATTCGCGAACACCATCACGACGATCACCATCTTGATCGCCCGCCCGGCCGCCACTCCGACTCCCTCCGGCCCGCCGCTGGCGACATAGCCGTAGTAGCACTGGATGAAGGTGGCGAGCAGGGTGAAGATCACGACCTTCAGCAGTGAATAGAACACGTCCGGCCCGATGAGGAACTGGAAGAAGTAGTGGTCGTAGGTCCCCGCGGTGGTGCCGCCGAGGAACAGCACCGTGAGTTTGGTGGTCAGGTAGGCGGCGGCCAGACCGACGCTGTAGAGCGGGACGATCGTCACCGTCGCCGCGATCATCCGGGTGCTGACCAGGTAGGGCAGCGGCCGGATCGCGCACGATTCCAGCGCGTCGATCTCCTCGGAGATCCGCATCGAGCCCAGCTGCGCGGTGAACCGGCAGCCCGATTGAATCGCGAAGGCCAGGGTCGCCAGGATGGGCGCCAACTCCCGGGTGGTCGCGAAACCGGCGATGGCGCCGGTCAGCGGGCTCATCGTCAGGAGGTTCAACGCCGTGAACGACTCCATTCCGACGATGATCCCGCCGAACGAACACAGGATGAAGACGACGCCGATGGTGCCGCCACCGACGATCAGCGACCCGTTGCCCCAGCTCACATCGGCGGTCAGCCGGGCGAGTTCCTTCCGATAGTGCTTGACCACGAACGGGATCGCGGCCAGGGCCTGGAAGAAGGTGATGGCCTGATGCCCGAGGCGCTGGTTCGCGTGTACCGGGGCCAGCGCGGCATTTCCGACGGCCCGCAGCGGCCGGGCCGCGGGCGGCGTGTAGGAACTGGCCATCTCAGGCGACCTTCGTCGGGAGCAGGGTATTCGACAGCTGGGTCAGAATGATGTTGGTGGCGAACAACATCAGCGCGGAGCTGACCACCGCCGAGTTCACCGAATTCGCGACACCGGCCGGGCCGCCGCTGGTGTGCAGACCCACATCGCAGGCGATGATCGCGGTGAGCGCGCCGAAGATCGCCGCCTTCGTCAAGGCGATCAGCAGGTCACTGGCCACCGCGAACGACGCGAACGATCCGATGAACGATCCGGGCGTGCCGGATTGGGCGTACACGTTGAACATGTAGGCCGTCGCGAATCCGACGAAAACGATGAAGCCGCAGAGCAATACGCTCACCAGCACCGCCGCGGCCAGCCGCGGAGCAACCAGCCGGCGCACCGGATCGACACCCATCACCCGCATGGCGTCGATCTCCTCGCGGATCGTCCGCGATCCGAGGTCGGCACAGATCGCCGAACCCACCGCGCCGGCGATCATCAGCGCGGAGACCAGCGGCGCGCCCTGCCGGATGATTCCCAGTGCGGCAACCGAACCGATGAACGTCGTCGCGCCCACCTGGTTCACCAGCGCACCGACCTCGATGGACACCACGACCGCGATCGGGATGGCCACGAACACCGTCGGCGCGGCCGAGACGTTGGCCATGAAGGCGCACTGCCTGATGAATTCCTGGTACGGGAACCGGCGCTGGATCATCGCGACGAAGAGCTGAACGAACGCCTCCCGCCCCAGCGCGACCTGCCGGCCGAGGGTTTCCAGCGAGCGTTGCGGATGCCGGCGCCAGAGGCCGCCGGCGGCATCGACGAGTCGCTGCAGTTCGCCCTCGTCGGTGGTCCGCCAGGGCGGAGCCGGCGGGTCCGGCCGATCGGAGGCTCGGGTCGACGTCACAGCGGTCGTTCCTTTCTCACGCTCGCCGCGTGTCACGGACAGCCACAACGGAGCTGCCGGGCGTCGAGCGTGTGAAGTGTTACACACCGATTCGGTGCGACACAAGATAGTAAGTTATCGGCTGTTCTCGCGGTCTCGAATCAGATGGAATGCGAGATTGCACAGGTTCCCGGCACGAATGCAGCGGCGCCAAGTTATGTAATATTCCGTATTCACGCAGCTGTCGCCGGGCTCATTCGGGGAGATTCTCCAAGTAGTGCTGCAGCAGCACCAACAGCGCCCCGAGCAGTGCGATCCCGGCGCCCACGGCACACAACACCGCGACCCACAGGCCGAATCGGAGCACAGGATCGACCTTGATTCGCCCACCGAGGATCTTGACTCCGATCACCAAGATGTCGATGAGCCACACCAGCGCCATCATGACTAGGTCATGCAGACGTTCGAGAAGGTGAGCACGGGCCAGCACACGATCGATCCCAGGAAGGAGATGACCACGTCGATGCCGTGCATCTGCTTCAGGTGCGCGGTGTGCGTCAGGGTCCAGATCACCCCGATGATGCCGTAGGGCACGGCGAGAATGATGAGCGTCCCGAGAAATTCGGACACCTTCATCTCGTAGCTCAGTAGCCGATCGAGTCGCTTCAGCATTGCGACGCAAGTCCTTTCACCCATCCGGCCGGACATCCGGTGCACGCACCTCCCGCACGCACCGGATACGGGCACCCTTGCCCGCCGGCCGCGGTCCCCCGGCGATTCGCGGGCCCGCATGCGTATGTTACTGGAAATTCACGTTTTGTGAAGTTGTCGCCCGGAACTGGTCGGACGGTGAATAGTCGGTGCTCATACGATCAGTGGCGACGGTCGTGGAAGCCGACCGCAAGCGGCAAGTTACCGAGAATTCCTGCACATCCGGAGTCGCAGGGATTAGCATGGAAGGGTGCCGCCGACCGTCGGACGCGAAGGCCCACGGCGTGACGACGACGGGCCCGGCACGACCGGTGCGTGAGCCCGGCGGTATCGCAGGGGGATCGCCGGTCTCGGCAGCGGATCCCGGCCGGCTCGATTGTCGTTCACCGACGCCGCCGGGTCCACCGAATCGAAGGATCACCGTGCCCAGCGAAACCATCCATCCGGACGGCGCATCCGGACGGCGCAGTATCGCCGCTGTCCGATCGCGCGAAATTCTCAACTACTTCGGCAAATGCCAGGCCTGCGGCTACCCGGCGCAGGCCGTGCTGCGCACCACGCTCTACAGCGACGGCACGATCACCGATGCGGTCATCGCGACCTGCGCCTCGCCGTGCGGGTGGTCCGGTACGTCGGCGCCCACGGTGATGACGGTGCGCACGGAGCTGTGATCTCGAATACGCTGGGCGCCAACGCATCCGCTCGTCAGCTGACCGGTAGCCGGACCCAGCGCAGGGCGGCGGCCGGGCAGAGCCCGATCGCCTCGGTCGCGAGCGCGGGGTCCGGCTCGGCGTCGGTGAGAACGGGATAACCCCACTCGTCCAGAACTATCTGCTCCGGCAGCACATGCGCGCAGATGCCGTGGCCGGTGCAGGCGATGCGATCGACCGCCAGGACGCCGGACGGGGGCCGGGCGATGCCGAGGACGCGAGTTGTCAGGGACACGATTCATCCTTGTGAGCCGAAAAGCGTTCGCTCCCCGGGCTTTCGACGAGAAGCGAGGTGCCGAACACATCCAGCGCGGAAGCCAGGAACCGCGCCACGCCGTCGGGAAAGCGGCACGCACCTCGCCCCGGAACACGGGTGAGCCTGCGCAGGAGCCGCTCGGCGGTCTCGGCCGGGGCTCGCCGCGCGAGCAGGTCGCTCAGATCGTCGCGCAGCGCGGGCAATCCGAACATGCATGGGCCGCACTGGCCGGCGGATTCTCCCGCGGCATAGGTCAGCGCGGACAGCACCACCTGCCACGGATCGCTGCCGGCGGCGAGAACACGAAATGTGCCGACGCCGGGCCCGATTCCGAACGGCGCCAGGGCTGATCGCGACCACAGCGTATGTCGCGCCTCGGCGGGCAGGAATCCGCCGCTCAGGCCGTTCACCCACAGCGCCAGCGGGGAGGTGGCGAGACCGCCTGCCCGATCGAGGATTTCGGAGACGGGCAGGCCCGCCTCCGCGGCATGGACACCGGGGGCGCGGACACCGTCGGCAACGGTCACCAGCCGCGGGCCGGGCTCGTCGGCCGTGCCGTAGGAGCGGAACCAGCCCGGCCCGTACTCGGCGATCTGCTGGATCCGCCACACCGTTTCGACGTTGAGTACCAGTGTCGGCGCGAGTCGCCGCCCGCGCGGGTCCCGGCCGCCGGCCGTGATCGGTTCGAACCGCATCACCGGTCGCGCCGGACCGCCGTGCGCCAGCCGGACCAGTGCCGATTCCTCGGACGACACATACCGCCGGGGCACCGCGAGGGTGTCGACGCCCGCCGCCTCCAGTACGGCCAGCGTCCGCGAACCCCGGTGTGCGGCCATCCGCACCCGCTGCGAAGTAATGCGCCGGGCGCCGTCGAGCACCTCGGGCAGATGGTGCGCGACGACCCAGGCGTCCTTGGCCGAATCCCATTCTCCGTCACAGGCATTGACGATCAACTCGGCCCGGTGGCGGGCGGCGAGTTCGAGTTTGGCGGCGGTGGGAAAGTTCGCACCGCCGCGACCGCGCAGCCCGGCGGCCGCCAGCATCTCCGGCAGTCCAGTCACGTCCACTCCTGAGAAGCGATGTCCGAGCGACGATGTCGATCCGCGTCGGGGAAGGCCCAGCGCCATACGGCGCCGACCGCCAGCGCCACACCGCAGGCGACGGTGACGGCGACCAGCGCCGGATCCTGTGCCGAGGCCATCGTCAGTCCGTGCCCGACCGCCAGCGGCGCCATCGCGTAGGCGAACAGGTGCACCGCCCGCCATATCCGGGTCGGCAGCCGGTGGCGCAGCACGGAGGTCGCGACGACCGCCAGCAGAATATCCAGGGCGAGGGTGCCGAGCGCGACCCACTGCCGTTCGTAACCGGCGGTGAACGGCACCACCGTCGACAGCCATCCGAGATGGACGTACGTATCGACCGTCGCGGTCACGATATGCGCGGCCAGGAAGACGATCGTGCCGAGGGCCAGCGTGCGATGCAGACCCATCGCCACGGCCGATACCGCGAGCCGGGGGCGCACCCGCGCGGCCGTGAACATCCCGAGCAGCGCGACGAGGGTCAGCAGTACGAGGGTGACCACCCCGGCGGCGCGCGAGACGTACCACAGCCACGGGCTGGTCATGACACGTGCCGCTTCCGCGCCGCGGTCGGGGCGGGCCACCCCGGAGTCGTCACCACCTCGTGGTCGACGGTCATCAGGCAGGCGGGCACGCCGCGATCGGTCAGCCATCGCGGCGCCTGATCGTCGAGGATGATCGCGGCCGTCGACGCCGCATTGGCCTGCACGGCATCGGGTCCCGCGCAGGTGACCTGCGCCCACCGCGTCCGGGCGGACCGGCCGGTGCGCGGGTCGATGATGTGATGGCGGCGAATGCCGCCGCGCACCCACGTGCGCAGCCGCGTCGACGAGGTCGCGAACGCCTGCCCGGTCGAGGTGACGACCTGCACCACGGCGTCGTTCCAGTCCCGTACCCCGATGGACCAGCCCCGCGGCGGGCCGGTGCCCGCGACGGCGATGTCGCCGCCCAGATTCACCAGATAGCCACCGGGCCCGGTCGCGGCCAGTTCGGCGGCGATCGTATCCGCCGCCCACGCCTTGGCACTCGCGCCCAGATCCAGCGCGGTCCCCGGGCGCAGCGCCACCTCCCCGCGCTGCTCGTCGAAGATCATGTGCCGCAGGGGAATCGAGATCCGATCGGGTGCGGGCGGGCCCACGTCGCCGCGGGCACGCACCGCGTCCAGATCGTCGTCGTAGCCGCAGGCGATCAGCGCCGCCCCCAGAGAGGCCGAGACCAACCCCGAGGTCAGGCGCTGGGTGCGCATCGCCGCCCGCAGACACGAACCGAGGGTCGTGCCGACCGGTATGCGCAACTGCTCCGAACGACCCGCGCGCGCCGATTCGGCACTGCGCGAATTGATCACCGCGAGTTCGGAATCCGCGCGAAAGCGCGAGGCGGCACGATCGAGGTCGTCCAGCCGCGCGCGGACCAGGTCGGCCGCGCGAGCCAGCTCCCGGGCATCGGTGCAGACGACCACGACCGATGTCCCGATCGCCCGAAACGTCTCCGAGGCCACCGCCGCGCCTCGCGCGGTGCTCATGACCCGGCGGTGTGCTCGTGCGGCTCGCTGTCGGAATTCTGCACCGGCGGTGTGGGCGTCCACTCCCCCGGCCGACTGCTTTCCGGTTGCGGCGCAGGGGAAGTCGGTACCGAGACCCGGTCGGCCGCGTGCACGTCCACGGACACCCGCGGCACGGCTCCCGCGGGTTTCGCCGCATGGCCGATGGTTCCGCCCTGCACCGCCAATTCCACGGTGAGGCCACCCACGGCGACCGTCGCGGCGACGAATATTCCGGTGGCGCCGCGTCGGATTCGCGAGAGATTCGGGTTCGTTGTCATCTCTGTTCTACCTTCACCTCTGATACCGCTGTCGCCCGCGAAGTCGGCGAATCAGCGGTTGGTCTGCGGGATTTCGATGCTCAGCGGCATCCGCAGTTCGGCCATGTACCAGAGCACGAACTGCCGCAGGAATTCGTCGAACAGCCAGGTCGCGTCCGCGGTCGGCGGGATCACGCCCATCACGCCCTCGCGCACCGCGACGAACGGTCCCCAGCTGAACTTCAGCAACGGATCCCACACCGGTTCGCGCGCGATCCGCAGATCGTCGGCGATCTTGTCGCCCAGGATGAATCGGGTGAACGCGCCCAGAATGGGCTTGCTGAGCAGTGTCAGATCGAGGTCGAAGCCCAGGTCCATGAGGTTGTGCGCGAGCTCGATACCCTCCGGCGTCGCCTCGATGATCGGGTCCAGTTGCTGCTTGGCCTGGGCGTCGGCCTGCTCCCACGTCGCGGGGATGTACTCGTCGCGAATGCCGAGGAAGTGGCCGGCCAGCTGCCACGTGTGCAGGTAGCCCTCCGCTTCGGCCACCGGGATCTGCACATTCCAGGTCCGGAAGGTCCGCATGATGGTCGTGGCGAGGCTGTGCCAGGTGACCATCTTGTCGTCCTGGCTGATCGGGGTGTGTTCTTTCGGCCAATGCGGCGACTGCGGGAGCAGATGCCGGACCGCGGCATGGATGATGCGGGTCTTGACGCAGGTCACGATCATTTCGCCGCCCGGCTGATAGGCGTTGACCGTGCCGATGTCGTAGCCGAATTTCGCGGTCTTGGCGATGCGGTCCTTCAGGTGCGAACCGCCCCGGGAGTAGTACACCGCGCGCGCCTCGTGCGGGATGACGTTCGCCATCATGCCGCTGGCGAAGGCGTAGAGCACGCCCAGATACGTTCCGCGCTTCTTGTTGAATTCGAAGCCGGCCGCCATCTTGGCCTCGTCCGCCCACGACGGCAGCTGCCGCGCGTACTCCATGAAGTCGCGCATATTCTGCGGCAACCCGTCCGGAATGGGCTGATCGTTGTACACCCAGGTCCGGAGCAGATTGTTGATCCGCGGAATGTCCTGGTGGTCCATGACATCGGCGATCACCGGATCCGCCTCCGGATCCCACACGGTCAGCGGGTCGGCCCCGCCGCCGCTGCCGACCACGGAACCGCTCGGCGACCACGTCCACGGATCCGCCCGCGCGGTCCGCGCGCCGAGCGCGAGCGCGCCCGCAGCGCCGATCAAACCACCGCCTGCTCGCAGCGCATCGCGCCTGCTGAGACCCAGTCCGTCCATGCTATTGTCCCTCTTCATTGAGAAGCAGATACAGAGATACAAACTCTGTTTCTGAGTATCTTGATGAGACCACACCGTGGCCGCGATCACAAGAAGTTGTCAGGATTTTCGAAACGAAGCGCGTGAGAGGACACCGTGAAGCTTGGATCACCGCCCTCGAAGGGTTCAGAGAACGGCACGTCACCACTCGAACGCGCGTATACCGACGCGGTCGACCGCGTCGACGAGGGTGACGACATCCGCTCGCGCATCCTCGACGCGGCGGTCGAACAGTTCGGCGCCCTCGGCGTCCGCCGCTCGACCATGGACGATGTGGCCCGGCGGGCCAATGTCTCCCGCATCACCGTGTACCGCCGTTTCGCAACGAAGGACGCCCTGGTCGAGCAGGTGATCGTGCGCGAATACCGGCGCTATTTCGACCAGTTCCTGGTCGACATCCGGCACGCGCGCACGGCAGCCGACCGGGTCGTCCTGGGTTTCGTCAGCTCACTGAAGGTGATCCGCAAGAACCCGATCATCGGCGGCCTGCTCGCCGCCGAGCCCGACATGCTCGTCGGATCGATGATCGGCGATCAGGGCCATACCGTCGCCATGGTGCGCCGGTTCGTGGCCGATCAGCTCCGCCGCGAACAGCGCGCCGGCCATGTCGCCCAGGAGGTCGACGTCGATCTGGTGGCCGAGTTGATGGTCCGGATCTCCGCCTCCTATCTGGCGGTCCCCAGCCAGGTCATCGACCTCGACGACGACGATCAGGTAGCGGCCCTCGCCCGGCACTATCTCGTTCCGATGCTCGAGCCGCCCCTCGACCCCGACGCGGACGCGCCCGCTACTGAGCGCTGATCCCCGCGGATCCGAGATCGAGCTGGTTGAGCAGATTCTGAATCAGGACATAGGGGTTCATCGTCGAAGCCTCCGTCTCCACGGTGAGAGGGCGGCTGCCGCGAGCGGTGCGGGTCCAACGGCCGGACCCGCCTCTCGGCAGCTCAGAATATTGATTAACATACATAACCAAACCCAGGGCTGTCTACTGTTTCAGCGAAGAATGACGAGCAACTTAGAGGTGCCGCGGGAACTGCCGAGAGGCGGCTGGGAGCCGGTCGAGGGCAGCAGCCGAGCGGTCGCGATCCCGCGCCCCGAGGCGACCGAGCAACCGGCGCGCGACCGCGGAGCCGACGGCGATGCGGAGAATCAGCAGAGGGCGGGCACAACGCTCACGACGAACGGAATCGACAGGCGCGGTAGCGGATTCGGCGCCCGGAAACGACTGTGGGCCAGGATGGAAATTTCCATCCTGGCCCACAGGTACGTGGAGCTAAGGGGACTCGAACCCCTGACCCCCACACTGCCAGTGTGGTGCGCTACCAGCTGCGCCATAGCCCCAGATTTTCGCACCTCGGGGGTGTTCCCCGCGTGCTTGAAAGAAGTTACACCACCTGGACTCGGCGTACCAAATCGCCTGCATACAGGGGTGGTGGAACACACGTTCGAACGATAGACTCGAACACATGTTCGATGGCGGAGAGCTTCAGGCGATGAGCGACGAGGGGCTGGTCGATGCGCTGCGACGGGCACATGGGGCGGCGGCATTCGCACAGGCGGCGGAGGTGCGGGCGGTGCGCGAGTTGTATCGGCGGCATCGCGCCGGCAACGCCGCGCCCGGACCGGGCGGGGTGCGGGCGGGAGAGTTCGCCGCGGCGGAAGTCTCGATGGCGGTGCAGGTTTCCGAACAGGTCGCGGCCGCGCTGATCGATATCGGGCTGGCACTGGACGCACTGCCGCATACCCGGGAGGCGTTCGGATCCGGCCGCATCGATCTGTCGCGGGTGCAGGTGATCGTCGACAATGCGCGCGGACTGTCCTCCGATCTGCTGGCCGATCTGGAAGTCCCGCTGGTCGAGGCCGCCGCACGAACCACACCGGCCCGACTACGGCAGACCGCGCGTCGCTGGCTGAGCCGACTCGACGGACCGGGCGAGCAACGGCGGCGGGAACAGCGCGAGGAATGCCGCGATATCCGCCTGACCGCGGTCCAGGACGGCGCGGCGGTCGTGGCGGGTCTCCTACCCGCGGACGGAGCACAGACGGTCGCGACGCGCCTGCGCGATATGGCCCATGAGGTCTGCCCTGCTGACCCGCGCACCATGCCGCAACGCCGCGCCGACGCACTCGTCGCCCTCGCCGAGGGCGCGGAGCGGCTCGACTGCGCCTGTGGACGCGGAAAGCGCTGCACCGCAACAGTTTCCGGACACCCAGCGTCGGATGCGCGACGCACGTCCGGACGTGCCGGAACTCGCCGCCCGCTGATCCAGGTCGGTGTCAGCGCCGAAGCTCTGAGCGGGGACAGCGAGGAGCCCGCCTATCTGGCCGGCTACGGGCCGATCGACGCCGAACTTGCGCGGCGGATCGTCGAACGGGGCGAATCGGTCTCCATCGCCGAATCCGCCATGCGAATCGACGGCCTGTGCGCATTCCCGGGCTGCGTAATGCCCGCGGCGACAACCGATGTGCCCGCGCCGGAGGGGAGCACGGGCACTACCCATGTGGATCGATTCGGCGATGCCGTCCGCGGCCCGAGAAATCGGCATGGCGCGGTCGAATCACAATCCCCGCACCTGGAAGCCGCGGATCCGCACAGCGATCGTCATGCGGCCGCACGGGCGCCTCACTCGAGCTCGCCGGGTCGACAGTCGATCGCGTTGTGTCCCCACCATTCCCGCTTGGCGCTGCTCACCGTGCAGCACCGGACCCGATGGGAGGTGCGCCGGCTCGATGCGAACCGGGTGCAGTGGACGAGTCCGACCGGCGACGTGCACACCACGGTCGACGAGGTGGCTCGCTACCTGTTCCCGCATCGGGATACCGAGACGCCGAGGGTCGGCGCGGGCCCGGTATCCACATCCGTTGTGGCATGGCCTGTTTCGACGCTCGACCCCGCCTACCCGATCGGAGATCACGCCCTGGTGCATCGACGCCTCGCGGAGGGCACTCCGGAGGACTGTCTCCTGGCGGGTGAAAGTTACCGGCGCTGAACATCTTTCGTTCCACCACTGCATACACGAGTGATCGGAGGACACCGCGAACACCATGACTTGCCAGGATCGCCCACCCGCGCCGACCGTTATCGACGCCGGGGTGGAACGGGAACGGATCGCCGCGCTCGAGAAGTTGCGGCTCCGGCTGGAATCCGAACTCGACCGCACGGCCGCGGGCACCGGTTATGCCGCCATGGCAGGACAATTGCGCGACACCGTGAACGCGATCGCGGACGCGCGCAATCGCATCTACGAGGTGCTACTCGGCGACGACGAAATCTGTTGAGCGCCGCTACCACGACTCCGGCCCGGGCGGTTGGGGATACCGCCCGGGCCGGGACCTCGACACCTGCGACAGGGCCGCGCGGAGGTGATCAGCTCACCAGTTTGGTGACCCAATCCGAATTCTCCACGTCGACGTTCTTGCCGCCGTCGAGCACGGTGGGGGTCTGCACCTGGCCGACCGCGTCCTTCAACGCCGCCAGCGACGACTGGGCATGGTTGCGCGCGGAATCCACCCGGTCGCCCTTGGCGATGCAGGATTGCACCTCCGCCGAGGCGCCGGAATCCTTGGCGATCGCGGCCAATTGCTCGTTGGTCAGATTGCCGCCGTCCTCACTGGGCTGCTTCGTGGTGAACAGCGCCATGTGGAACTTCGAGAACACCGGGCCGTCACCGGCATCGGCCACACATTCGCTCGCGGCCACCGCGCGGGTCGAATAGTCCTTACTGCTGGACTTGGGATCCAGGAAGTTCACGAACCGATAGCGCACCGCGAGCTTGCCCTGGTCGATCGCTTTGGCGATCTGCTGTCCGTAGTAATGCTCGAGCGCCCCGCAGGACGGGCACATCGGATCCTCGAACATATCGATAGTCTTCGCCGCTGCGGTCTTACCGAGCACGATCGCACCGTCGGAATCCAGTAGTGCCTGCACGGCGGGATCGTGCGCGGCGCCGTAGCCGTCCTCCTGCACCGTCAGACCATGGTCGCTGTTCCAGCGCACGACGAGCACCACGATCACCGCGACGACGACCAGCGCCACCGCGCCCAGTGCATACGTGGTGCGGTTCGACATCGGTCGCGGTGTGTATTTCGAATCCGAGGAATTCACGGCGTCCACTCTGCCAAAACCGGTCCCTCGCCGGAATCCGGCCGTCCGATTTCCCGGCAACCGGATATCGCGGGCCTACGCCGGCGGTTCCTCCGCCTCGCTCGCGGGCACACCGACCAGACCGTAGAGGACCAATTCCTCGAGCGAGCGAGCGAACCCCTCCGTATCGTCGATATCCCGGATACACATGGCGAACAGCGCGGCGCCGGCGATCATATCCAGAACGGTGTCCGAATCGACCCCGCCGCGGACGGCTCCGGAATCCAGATATCGCGCGAGTTCGCGCCGGGTCGGCGTATCCAGCCGTGCCGAAAGTTTCTGATAGAGACCGGAATCCGCGCGCATCTCGGTCATCAGCCCGGGCATCGCCTCGCGCGCGGGCCGGGCTCCGAACAGCTGGATCGTGCCCCGGATCACCGTGCGGATCTCCTCGACCAGATCGCTCGCCACCTCTTCGCCGCCCACATCCGGAAAGACCGCTCGCGCGATCAGGTGCGCCTTCGACGGCCAGCGCCGATAGATCGCGGGCCGGCTCACCCCGGCGCGGGTGGCGATCGCATCGATCGAGACGGCGGCATAGCCCCGTTCCACCAGCAACTCACGGGCGGCCTCGAGGATCGCTCGATCCACCTCCGGATCGCGATGCGGCCCGAGCCGATGGCGAGCGTTCACGACACAACCGTCCTTGTCAGCGCGAGCATCAGTCGTTACAGTCTGTCACATCTGAGTCGTTACATTCTGTAACTGCTGAATTCGAGGAGACGTCGTGTCCACTACCGACCAGCCGATCGCCACCACGGATACCTATCGGCCGCTCCCCCTGCTCGAGGGCAAGGTCGTCGTACTGTCGGGTGTGGGCCCGGGTCTCGGCCGCGCACTGGGCGCCGAGGCCGCGCGGATGGGCGCGGATCTGGTGCTGGTCAGTCGCACCGAACGCCGGCTGGAGAAGATGGCCGAGGTGGTGCGGTCTCATGGCCGCAAGGCGCTGGTGGTGCCCACCGACATCACCGACGAAGAGCAGCGCAATGCGCTGGTCGAGCGGGCGCTCGCCGAATTCGGCCGGGTCGACTGCCTGATCAACAACGCCTTCGCCATCCCGCCGATGGAACCGATCACCGGTATCGAGCTGGACGCGCTGCGCACCGCGAACGAGACGAATGTCTTCGCACCGCTACGGCTTTCGACACTGTTCGCCGACGCGCTGGCCGCCACGCGCGGCTCGATCATCATGCTCAATTCCTGTGTGAGTTTCGATTCCGAGCCGGTCTACGCCGGGTACAAACTGTCGAAAGGCACACTCGCCCATCTCGCCTCGTCGCTGGCCACGGAATTGGGCCCGCGCGGTATCCGGGTCAACAGCGTCGCACCCTCCTACATCTACGAGGACGTGAACAAGGCCTACTTCGACTGGCTCGCCGCCCAGGACGGCGTCACCCACGAGGAGATCTACCGGCGCAAGGCCGAACCGACCGACCTCAAACGCCTCGCCGCTCCGGAGGAGGTGGCCCGCGCCGCCCTGTTCCTCGCCAGCGACCTCGCCTCCGCTGTCACGGGACAGATTCTCACCGTCGACTGCGGCGAATACCACAACTGAAACACTCACGGCTGCAAGGAGTTCCGGTGACCGACGGAAAGAAGCGAATCGTCCTCTGGGGTACCGGGGTGGTGGGCTCCATGGTGCTCGCCGAGATCATCCGTCATCCACTGTTCGAATTGGTGGGCGTCGGTGTCAGCAACCCGGACAAGGTCGGGCGCGACGCCGGACTGCTGTGTGGCGGCGGCGAAACCGGTATCCACGCCACGAATTCGGTGGAGGAACTGATCGCGCTGCGCCCCGACGCCGTGGTGCACTACGGGCCGACCGCACAGTTCGCCGACGAGAACATCCGGGTCATCGGGGAGTTCCTGCGGGCGGGAATCGACGTGTGCTCCACCGCGATGACACCGTGGGTGTGGCCGGAGATGGCGCAGACACCCGCCACCTGGCGCGATCCGATCACCGAGGCCTGCGCCGAGGGCGGCGCGTCCTGCTTCACCACCGGTATCGATCCGGGCTTCGCCAACGACCTGTTCCCGATGACACTGCTGGGTCTGTGCGGGGAGGTGGAGTCGGTGCGCGCCTCGGAGCTACTCGACTACACTTCCTACGAGGGCGATTACGAAGTCGAGATGGGCATCGGGCGGCCGCCGGAATATCAGGCCATGCTGGAGATTCCCGATCTGCTGATCATGGCGTGGGGGCCACCGTGCCGATGATCGCGACGGCCGTGGGCATCGAACTCGACACCATCACCACCACGTGGGAGAAGTGGGTGACTCCCGTGGATCGCCCGTCCGCGAAGGGGGTCGTCGCGGCCGGCAACGTCGCCGCCATCCGGTTCACGATCAACGGGGTCTACCACGGCCGCGAGGTCATCACGCTCGAGCACGTCAACCGCATCGGCACCGACGCGGCACCCGACTGGCCCGCCGGCACGAAGGACGATGTGTACCGGGTCGACATCGTCGGCTCACCGTCCATCTCGCAGGAAACCTCCTTCCGGTTCACCGACGGTTCGGGGCGCACGCCCGCTGTGGCCGGATGTCTCGCCACCGGGATGCGGGCCCTGAATGCCGTCCCCGCGGTCAACGCCCTGCCACCCGGGTGGGTGACGCCGCTGGACCTGCCCCTCGTACCCGGCGTCGGCACCATTCGCTGAAATACCGGAAGTCGCGTTCCCACAGCGTCTTTCGGGGAGCGGCTCCGAGTTCGCGCCGCAGGCCGAGCAGGCCGTCACCGCGAACTCGGAGCCCGTACCATACTTACTTCGCCGGCTGCCCCTTCGGGACGAACGGCTCGTTGACGGTGGTGAAGTACTGGATCACCGAGGCGACGGCCACCGGAGCCGCGACCAGCAAGGCGCCCGCGAAGGCGCCGACCCCCGCCCCCACGGCGATCCCGGCCAGACAGCCCGCCAGGGGCCCCGCACCGAACAGCGCCGCGAGAATGCCGGTGACGACGGCGCCGACCAGTGCTCCGCCGACACATCCGGCGATGCCGCCGATCGCGGTGCCGACCGCGGCACCACCGGCGGCGGCGGTCGTAATCTGTAGTGCGGCACGGGAAAACGCCGCCTGCTCCCGCTCGTAGCGGGTACGCCACGGCGCCTCGTCCTCGAACGGCAGCGCGACCGGGGTGAGGGTGGCGGTGTGGTCACCAATCGATGCCTCGATCGGGTAGGCGACGCCGTCGACGCGGATCGTCAGCGGGATTCCGGCCAGCACCGCACCGGCGGCGGATCTGATCCGGAAGATCCCGTCCGAGACGTCCATCGAGCCCGAATCGGTGGTGATCACCGCTGCGGCACCGGTATTCACGGCCCGGTAGTGCACGGCGACGTCCGTGACAGCACTGTTCGGTGCCGTCGCCGCGGTATCGGGCAGAGCAGGGTCGGCCGCGGCGTAGGCGGACGAGGCGGTGACGGTCGCGATGGCGAGCGTGGTGGCGGCTACCCAGCGTTGAACCCTCATCGGTTCTCCTCTCGAAAATCACCGTGGCACTGTGCAATTGCGGATATGGCCGACGGTGATACGCAAACAACATGCCTGTGGAACATGTCACAGCGCGGCGCGTGCGGGGAGCCGACTCTCGGTCAGCGGGACACCGGCGGTGCACCGGGAATCCGCGCCGATTCACCGGCTGTCGGCACCCACTCGATCAGGGCACGACGAATCGCCGCCGGCACCGACCGGCGGCGAGACTCTTTGTGTCGCAGAGTGATTCAGTGACCGCAGGAAGTGGCGGTCGACTCACCCGCCATCACCCGCGCCGCGAACTCCTGAGCATCGGCCAGCGACGCGGGCACACTGCCGCGATGATCCTGGCCGTCGTAGACCCGGTAGTCGATACGAACTCCCCTGTCGCACAACGTTTTCACCAGGGCGTCGGTACCCGGTTTCGCGACGGCGGCATCGGCCGTGCCCTGGGCGATCATCGTCGGCACGGTCGGTGTCACCCGGCTGGGGTCCTGCTCGTCCAGATAGCGGGTCAGCGGTCCGACGTCCGCGTTCGGCGCGAAGACCTGCGCCGGCGGCACCGGTGGCACCGCGCGGATCTGGGCGAGGCATCCGGTCCGCCCGGCCGTGAGCAGCGGCGCGGCCTGCGGCGTCACCAAGGCGTCCGGATCGATGGCGGGTTCGGCGGCGTGCGCGCCCAGCAGAATCACCGGCAGGAAAGCCTCGGCCGCCTCGGCGCCGGGGCGATTCGATCGCAGGTAGTCGACGGTCCCGCTCAGCCCCACCCCGCCGGGCGCGATGGACACCGCTCCCTTCAGCTCCAGCTCGGGCGCCCGCGCGGCCCCGGCCTGCGCGGTGAACAATGTCGCCTGCCCGCCCTGGCTGTGCCCGGCGACGACCCAGCGTTTCCCGATCGAGGGATCCAGCGCCCGGGCCGCGCGCACGATGTCGACGACCGTATCGGCCTCGCTCGTGCCGTTGATGTACGGATGCCCGCCGGGCGTGCCGAGTCCTTCGTAATCGGTCTGAACCACGGCATAGCCCTTGGCAACCCAGCTGTCCAGGATCCGGTTCACCGGTCCCAGGTAGTCGTGATCCGGACCGTCCGCGGTGTCGGCGGAGGGGGCGCAGGTGTCGGCGTAACCGGTGGTGCCGTGGGCCCAGCTGAGTACCGGCCAGCCGTCCTTCGGCGGTGCTCCCGCAGGCACCGCGACGGTGCCCGACACCACGATCGGCCGGCCGTGCGCATCGTCGGAGACATAGGTGATCAGGCGCGTGCTCGCGGCACCGGACAGGGCCGCGGCACCGGTCAGCGGCCGCGCGGTCAGCACCTGCCCCGCGCGCAGGGTGGCGGAATCGGGATCCGAGGCGCCGGAGCAGGCGGCGGCCGACAAGCCCACTGCCAGGACACCGACGCCGATCCGAGCCGATTTCCGTATTCGACGAGCCGGCACAGTGATCTCCGATCTGTGGATCCAGTAGGTCGGCCACAGGGTAGGGCGGTCTCGGCGATCGAAGGCCGACGCTCCCGCCAGGTAGGACCGCGCGGCGGCCGTCGCGGAAATCAGTCGGCGAACGCGGTGACCAGATGCCGCTGCAGCGGCTCGCGCACCACCGTCCATCCGGCCGCGGCCACCACCAGCAGCGCACCGGTCACCGCGAGTGCGAATCCGAACGACACCCGCTGTGCGAGCCACCCGATGGCGATCGGGCCCACGACGGTGCCCAGATCGGCGGCCATCTGATATCCGGCCAGCACCGGCCCACCGCGCGCCCGCGGGCCGATCACATCGGCGACCGCGGCCTGCTGTGCGGGTGTGTACATCCCGGAGCCGAGACCGGCGACGAACGAGGCTCCCAGCAGCCACACCACAGTCGGCGCGAGACCCAGCGCGATCGTGCCCGTCGCGCACACCAGGGTGCCGGCGATCAGGAATGGTCGGCGTCCCCATTGATCCGACAGCCGGCCGGAGGCGAACAACACCGCGGCGTTCCCCGCGGCGAAGACCGTCAACGCCACCCCGGCGACTCCCGGCGATTCGCCGAAAACCTCCACGACCAGCAGCGGAACCAGCGCCATCCGCACACCGAACACCGCCGCGCCGTTGGCGAAGTTGGACCACAGCACGGCCCGGTACACCGGATCGTCCAGGGCGCGACCGAAACTCACCACCGGCATCGGCTCGGCGCCCACCGGTTCGGCCAGATGCGAACCGCGCAACTTCCAGAACACCACCGCACTCGCGGCCAGCAGAGCCACCGCGTAGATCGCGAACGGCGCGCGCAACCCCAGCCCGCTCAGCGCACCGCCGAGCAGCGGACCGGCCAGCGAGCCGATCAGGAAACTGGTGGACCACAATCCGGACACCCGGCCCCGCTCGCCGGGCGGCGACAGCCGGATGACCAGTCCCAGCGAGGAGACCGTGAACATGGTCGACCCGATCCCGCCCAGCGAACGCAGCACGATCAGCTGCCAATAGGTCTGCGCGAGCGCACACGCGCCGGTGGACAGGGCCACGATCAGCAGACCCGTGAGATACAGCACGCGCTCCCCGAACCGCTGTATCAGCCGCCCGCTCACCGGCGCGAACAGCAGGCGCATCAGCGCGAAACTGCTCACGATCGCCGAGGCGGCCGCGACACCGACGCCGAAGCTGCGGGCGAACTGCGGCAACGCCGGTGCGACCAGCCCGAATCCGAGCGCGATGAGGAATGCCGCGCCGATCAGCACCCAGGTCTCGGCGGGCAGCCGGGATCCGGCACCGTGACTGTCGTTCACCACATTTCCGCGAATCAGTCGACCGCGGGCTCCTCGATCCCGAGCGCGCGTCCGACCACTTCCTCCGCGGCCGCCTGCACCCGGGCCAGATGTTCGGGCCCCTCGAACGATTCGGCGTAGATCTTGTATTTGTCCTCGGTGCCCGACGGGCGGGCCGCGAACCACGCGTTCTCGGTGGTGACCTTGACCCCGCCCAGCGCCGCGCCGTTGCCGCGGGCGCGGGTCTGCACCGACAGCACCGATTCCCCGGCGATTTCGGTGGCGGTGATGTCGTCCGGTGTCAGCGCGGCCAGCCGCCGCTTCTGCTCGGCATTCGCGACGGCGTCGATGCGCGCGTAAGCCGGTGTGCCGTAACGCTTTTCGAGTTCGGCGTAGCGCGCCGACGGACTCTGGCCGGTGACCGCGGTGATCTCGGCGGCCAGCAGCGCGAGCAGGATGCCGTCCTTGTCCGTGGTCCACACCGTGCCGTCGTGGCGCAGGAACGAGGCCCCGGCGCTCTCCTCACCACCGAAAGCCAGGGAACCGCTGAACAATCCGGGGACGAACCATTTGAAGCCGACCGGCACCTCGTGGGTCTGCCGGCCCAGCACGCCGACCACGCGATCGATCATCGAGGAGGTCACCGCGGTCTTGCCGATCTTGGTCAGCGCGTCCCACCCCATCCGGTTGGCGACCAGATATTCGATGGCGACCGCCAGGAAGTGGTTGGGGTTCATCAATCCCGCATCCGGTGTCACGATGCCGTGCCGGTCGGCGTCGGCGTCGTTGCCGGTGGAGATGTCGTAGTCGTCGCGGATCGCCACGAGCGAGGCCATCGCATAGCGCGAGGACGGATCCATCCGGATCTTGCCGTCGCTGTCGAGGGTCATGAACCGCCAGGTCGGGTCGACGAACGGGTTGACCACCTCGAGTTCGAGGTCGTAGCGCTGGCCGATCTCCTCCCAGTAGTCGACGCTCGCCCCGCCCATCGGGTCCGCGCCCAGCCGGATTCCGGCGCCGCGCACCGCGTCCAGATTCAACACGGCGGGCAGATCGGCGATGTACTGGTCGAGGTAGTCGTAGCGCTGCACACCGGTGGCCAGCGCGTGCTGCAGCGTGGTGCGTTTGATCCCGGCCAGCCCGCCGCGCAGCAGTTCGTTGGCGCGTTCGGCGATGGCGTCGGTCGCGACGGTGTCGGCCGGCCCGCCGTGCGGCGGGTTGTATTTGAAGCCGCCGTCGCGGGGCGGATTGTGCGAGGGCGTGACCACGATGCCGTCGGCCTGATGGCGGGTGCCGCCCCGATTGTGGCGCAGCACCGCGTGACTGAGCGCCGGGGTCGGCGTGTAGCGCCCGCGGCTGTCGATCACGGCGGTCACATCGTTGGCGGCCAGCACCTCCAGCGCGGTGGTCCACGCCGGTTCCGAGAGCGCGTGGGTGTCGCGAGCCAGATACACCGGGCCGGTGATGCCGCGGGTAGCGCGATACTCCACGATCGCCTGGGTGATCGCGAGGATGTGGGCCTCGTTGAACGCGCAATCGAGGCTCGAACCGCGATGTCCGGACGTGCCGAAGACCACCTGCTGCGCGGGTTCGGCAGGGTCGGGGATGCGGCTGTAGTACGCCGTCACCAGATGCGGCAGATCCTCGAGATCGCTGGCCCGGGCCGGTCGGCCGGCTCGATCGTGGGCCATGCTCGGGCCTCCCTTCCTCGGCGCCTGCGCCCGGCTCGTCATCACAATCACGGCGACACCCCGCCCGACTGCCACACCTGGACCGCGGACAGGGTCACGGTCCCGGATTCGAAGAGTTCGGCGTTGGCCACCACGAAATCGCGCAGCAGCTGCGAATCGTCGATGATCATCACCATCACGGGCAGGTTCTCGGCGAGATCCAGCATGCGGGTGGTGTGGATGCGCGAGGAGACGCCGTAGCCCTCCATACCGCGCCAGACGCTGGCCCCGGCCAGGCCGCTGTCGCGAGCCCGCCGCACGATCTCGTGGTAGCGGGGCCGATGCTTGTAGTGGTCGTCCTCACCCAGCAGCACCGTCAAGCGGGCAGCGGACCGCCAGCGTGGATCCGGCTGCCACGCATCGGCTTCGGTGACGATCTGCATCGCGGACTCGTCCGGTGCTTCACTCATCGCCAACCCCCTGTCGTCGTGCCGTACCAGTTGTCCGTTCTGCCGCGCCACGCGCTGTCACCACCGTCCGCCCACCGATCCGGGCGGCGGACCCACCACACCCGATCCGTGCAGTCTAGAGCGTCGTCCGATCGGGCGGAGCAGCGGTCGCATATGCCACAGAGAGCTGTCCAGACTAACGGATTCGCTTGCGACGAGCAAAAACTCGCCCGGGCCACGTTCGGCCCCTCCGGCGTGACCGCCACCGCGGCGCCGGTTCGCGAACCCACCTGGTGCACCTCCCTGCCCGACCGAATGTGTGCAGCCATGCTAACTGTCAGCGATCGAGCCGCGGCCCGGCATCCGGGTCGTGCGGGCCCGCCACACCGGCTGCGCGGCCCCGACCGGGCGATGTCCGGGCGACGGATTCGGCCTGCCCCGTTCGGCTCCCACCCCCGATCCGCCGTGCCGCCCACGCCGCGGCGGCACCCGTCCCCCACCGCTTCACCAGCGCCACCGTGCCGCTAGCCGTCGGTTTGCTCTCCGGCGGCACGGAGAGTAGCAACCGAATTCGCACCGGTTGCTGCCCGATGGGCGCCGGCGCATCGCGGCACCGTCCACGAAGTAGCCACCGAACGACGCTCGGGCGCGTCTCTCGTGTCGTCGCGGCCGGCCGGTGACTCCGGTGACGAGAGGACCCGTCGTGGATTCGATCGAGGGGCCCGTGCCGTACGCAACCGGGACTGCGGCGGACCCATTGACGGGCTTCCCCGAGGCGACCCGGACCGATAGACGACGGTGCCCCGGACTCGTCGAGTCCGGGGCACCCTATCCGATTGTCACGCAGGGCGATTCACCCCGCGACCGCGGCCGTGCTCAGTGCGCCAGCACCGGCTCGCCCTCGGCCGGAGCCGGTGCGGTGCTGGGCATCAGCACCGCCGCGGCGATCGCGCCGACCACGAAAATCGCTGTCGCCCACCAGAAGCTGGTGGTGTAGCTCTTGATCAGCGATTCGGCGACCGCGAGCTGGGTGGGCTGGCGGCCGGACAGGTAGTTCGCCGCCGCCGAGGACGCGATGGTGCTCAGCAACGCGGTACCGATCGAACCACCGACCTGCTGGCTGGTGTTCACCATCGCCGAGGCCACACCGGCGTCCTCGTGGTGCACACCGGCGGTCGAGCCCTGGAAGGCGGTCGACATGGCGCCACCGAGACCCAGGCCCAGCAGGATCAGCGCCGGGAGGATGTGCGAGGCGTAGCCGGTGTCCAGTCCGATGCGGGTCAGCCACGCCATTCCGGCGGCCGCGATCAGGAAGCCCGCGGCGACGGTGATCTTCGGTCCGATCTTGGGCAGCAGCAGCGAGGGCACCGTGGTCGAGGAGGCGATCATCGCCGCGATCATCGGCAGGAACGCGACGCCGGTCATGATCGGCGAGTACTTCAGCGTCAGCTGCATGTAGTAGGTCAGGAACAGGAAGATCGCGAACATCCCGATACCCATGACGAAAACCGTCATGTAGGAACCGGCCCGGGTGCGGTCGAGCAGGATCCGCAGCGGCAGCAGCGGATGCTCGACCCGGGTCTGGAGCCACGCGAACACGCCCAGCAGCACCGCGCCGCCGATCAGGAAGGCCAGGGTGAGCCCGTTGGACCAGCCGTGCGATTCCGCGTGCGAGAAGCCGTAGACGATGCCGAACAGGGCGGCACTGACCGTGACCGTGCCCGGGATGTCGAGCTTGGGCCGGTGCTCGGCGGTGTGCTTGGCCAGCAGCAGCACGGCGCCGACCAGCGCGACCGCGGCGAAGATCAGGTTGACGTACATCACCCAGCGCCACGAGGCCCATTCGGTGAGCGCGCCGCCCAGCAGCAGGCCGAGCGCACCACCGGTACCGGCGACGGCACCGAAGATGCCGAAGGCCTTGGCACGCTCCGACGGTTCGGTGAAGGTCACCGTCAGCAGCGACAACGCGGCGGGCGCGAGGAGCGCGCCGAACACACCCTGGGCGACGCGAGCCACCACGAGCATTTCGAAGCCGTTGGCCGCGCCACCGACCGCGGAGGCGACCGCGAAGCCGACCAGTCCGATGATGAAGGTCGTGCGCCTGCCGAACAGGTCGCTCAGCCGGCCGCCCAGCAGCAGGAGGCTGCCGAAGGCCAGGGCGTAACCGGTGACCACCCACTGGCGGTCGGCGTTGGAGAAGCCGAGATCCAATTGAGCCTCGGGAAGTGCGATATTCACCACGGTCGCGTCCAGCACGACCATCAGCTGGGCGACGCCGAGCACGGCGAGCACCCACCAGCGCATTGCATGCGAGCCACGGCGGCCCGCGGAGCCGGACGAATGCCTCGACGGCAGGTCCGACCGGCTCTTTTCGAGATCGATCGCGGAAGTCATGGGGTTCCTTGTCCGACGGCGGTTGAGGTGGAAGTTGAAGTGGAGGAGTCACCTCCGCTTGCATGGAAAGCTATCACGATAACGGAGAGAGCGCCTCCGGTTAATCCCCGAACTTGGTAATATCGCGGTGTGAATCACGCCACGGCCGCTCCCGCTCCCCGGCGCCTGCGCGCCGATGCCGCCCGCAACCACGCGCGGATCCTCAGAGCGGCCAGAGAGCTGTTCGCCGATCGCGGCCTGGAGGTGACCCTCGACGACGTGGCGGAGGCGGCCGGCGTGGGCGTGGGCACGGTCTACCGGCGCTTCGCGAACAAGCAGGAACTCATCGGCGAGGTCTTCGACCAGACCGTCACCGATATGGCCGACGCCACCGAGGCCGCCTACGCCGATCCCGACACCTGGCACGGACTGACCGTGCTGTTCGAGTGGTGCTGCGAACATATGGCCAGCAACCGGGGCTTCGGCGAGGTGATGCTCGAACTGCCCGACGCCATGGAGCGCTTCGTCTCGGTCCGCGAGCGGATCAAGCCGATGGTCACCCGCCTGTTCGACAAGGCCGTCGCCGAGGGCGTGCTGCGGCCCGGCATCGCCGCGTCGGACTTCTTCGCGATGATCAACATGGTGGAGGCGATCGCAAGTTTCGCCAAGCCGGTGAATCCCGATGTCTGGCGGCGCTACATGGGCATCGTCCTGGACGGCGTGCGCGGCGACTGCATTCCGCGGCAACCGCTGACGGTCCCACCGCTGGACGACGAGGACGTCGACCAAGCGAAGGAAGCCGTATTCGCCTGCCGCAGAAGGTAATTCCCCGTCGGCCACCGTGCACCCGCCAACGTTACCGAGCGATCACCCCACACCGTAAGTACCGCGCCTCGATCTCGGACGTGTGATCGGACACGTTCGCGCTCGAACGAGGGCTGGCGCACAGTTCGGCCATGTTCTAAAGTTGGACGCATGACCAATTCGTGGGTGAACTGGGCCGGCGATCAACGGTGCGCGCCGGCGACCTACGCCGCTCCGCGCACACGTGACGACGTCGCCGAACTTCTGGCCCGGGCCGAGACCGAGGGCCATACCGTGCGCGTGGCCGGAGCCGGGCATTCGTTCACCGACACCGTGCTCACCGACGGCACCCTGCTGCAGCTTTCGCAGCTGAACAGGATTCTGCAGGTCGACCGCGCCACCGGCCTGGCGCGGGTGGAGGCGGGTGCGACGCTGAACGAGCTGAGTACCGCCCTGCACCCGCTCGGCCTGGCCTTCCCCAACCTCGGCGACATCGACGTGCAGTCGATCGCCGGGGCGACCGCGACCGCCACCCACGGCACCGGCGCGGCACTGCAGAACATCTCCGCCGCACTGCATTCGGTGGAACTGATGCTCGCCGACGGGAGCGTGGTCGAACTCGACGAACGCAGCGACCCCGACGGCTGGCGCGCGGCCCGGGTGAACCTCGGCGCGCTCGGCGTGGTGACCGCGGTGACGCTGCAGCTGGTGCCGTCGTTCGTCCTCGAGGGAGTCGAGCGGCCCGTTCCGGTCGAGGAGGTGCTGACCGATCTCGACGAATTCGTCGACGGCAACGAACATTTCGAGTTCTACATGTTCGCGCACAGCCCACTGGCGATGACCAAGCGCAACAACCGCGTCCAGCTCGCCGAACAGCCCCGGGCCAAGGCCGTGGACTGGTTCGCCGACATCCTGATGTCCAACCACACCTTCGACGCGCTGTGCCGCCTCGCCCGCCGGCAGCCGAGCCTGATCCCGTGGATCCACCGGGGCGCGGCCTATGCCGGCAGCTACCGCCGCCAGATCGACCGCTCCTACCGAGTCTTCGCCTCCCCCAGGCTGATTCGCTTCACCGAGATGGAATACGCCATCCCGCGCGAATACGCCGTCGACGCCATTCGCGAGATCAAAGCCGTTGGGCAGCACTTTGATTCGCCGATGCCGACCGAGGTACGGTTCGTGGCGCCCGACGACGCGTTCCTGTCCCCCGCCGGGGGTCGCGACACCTGCTACATCGCCGTGCACCAATACCGCGGGATGGAATACGAACCGTATTTCCGTGCCTGCGAAGCGATTTTCGATCGCTACCACGGCCGCCCGCACTGGGGTAAGCGCCACTTCCAGACCGCGGAAACACTGCGCGGGCGCTATCCGGAGTGGGATCGCTTCCAGGATGTGCGGCGGCGGCTGGATCCGAAGGGGCGCTTCGCCAACGCCTACGTCGAACGGGTTCTCGGGCCCCTCGACTGAACGGGCTGTTTCGGGTGCGCCCGCTACTTCGCCCGCGCGGTGCGCCCGCGATCGGCGAGCCGCAATTCCAGCGACACCGGCACGGCATCGACCTCCAGCGCCTGCCGCAGCCGGCCCACCGCGTCGGAGAGAATGCGCCGGCGCAGCGCGGTCAGATCGGCGTCGGGCTCCGCCGTGACCACCAGGTGCAGTTCCGGTGCGCGACCCGGACCCGACAGCCTGGCCTGCACCGACCGCACCTCCGGATAGGACTCGATATCGGTCGCCACCGGGGCGGCCGCGACATTCGAATCCATCAGCGTCTCACCGGAATTACCGACCGTCCCGATATGCCAGCGCATCCGCGCCGGCAGCCGCGCGAATTGGGCGGCCAGCCAGCGCAGCGCCGCCAGCCCCACGACCACCGCGCCCGCCACCACCGCCACGAACACCCACTGCGACGGCTCGGCGGTGCCGGGCACCAGCGGCGCATCCCGATCGACCCAGTGCAGCACGCCGGCGTACGCGAGAATGGCGTAGGCGCCCGCGAGAATCAGCGCCAGCCCGATGAGCGCGAGCAACGCCCGGTTGAGCCGTGCAGGACGATTGGCCGAACTCGAACTCACAACACCTCCTGTGACCTGCGGGACACCCGCACCCGGTCGGTGTCGCGAGCCGCTGCGCGATTGTCGCTCACGACACCTCCTGTGACCTGCGGGACACCCGCACCCGGTCGGTGTCGCGAGCCGCTGCGCAATTGTCCGCTCACAACACCTCCTTGCGAACGTGCACTCGCTTGTCCACCCGCTCCGGCTGCTGCGCCGCGCGCAGGCGGGTGCTGACGGGCGGGGCGGATTTCGGGGCGATGCGGGCCAGGCGATCGGCGACGGCGGCGTTGACCGTCTGCTCCAGATCGGCGTGGTCGGGGTGGGCGGCACGGCCGCTGACCCGAATGTTCTTGCGGCCGCGTCGAACTCGCGCCGCTTCGAGACCGGCGACCGAGCCCGCGGCATCGTGCAGGGCGCCGTCGAGACTGCGCCGGGTGATACCCGCGTCCATCCCTTCCTCGGCGACCAGCGCTTCCACCACGCGCCGCCCGGGCAGCAGCGCCGCGAGCAACAGCACCGCACCGAGCACCGCCAGCGCGATGCCGACACCGAGCACCCAGTAGCTGTGCCAAGTCGTGTCGTGCAGATGCACCGCGATGCTGTGGTAGGACACCAACTCCTTCGCATTGCCCAGGTTCTGGATCAGCGACACCGCCACGAGGACGGCGATCACCAGCAGCGCCACCGCGACCAGTACGGCCGGGGTGATGCGCCGGGGCCTGCGGTTCATCGCAACCCCCCGGCGGGTTCGATCGTGTTGACCAGCTCGGAGACCTCGATGTCGACGCGCGGAACCACCAGCCCGGACAGTTCGTGGGTGCGCCGCATCAGATGCTCGCGGCACGCCTCGGTGACCACCGCGACCGGCGTCGGATAGCGGACCGGAAGGCGTACCCGCAGCACGGCGGTATCCGCCGTGACGCGGGCGGACACCTCGGGCCCGGCGGCGACACCGTCGACCTCGCGCGCCGCGCGGGCCGCCAAGCGCCGCACCGCACGCTCGGACACCGTGGTGCGCCCCCGGAACTCGGCCGCGGAGAGCAGCGACGCCGGCGCCGTCTCCGCGGCGGCGCTCATTTCCGGCCCCGATCCTGCGCCGAACGGATCAGGCCGGACAGGTCGACATGGCCGTCGAGCCAGCGGCCGATCACCAGTCCCAGCGCACCGAAGATCAGCACCACCGCGAAGGCCCCGAAACCGCCGAACGCGGCGGCGAAACCGAGGGAGAGACCGAAGATCAGGCAGATCGTGGTGGCGTTCATATCACTGCACCCGTTCGCGAGCCGGCGGCTGATCCTCGTCCTCTTCGATGAAGACGTCGTTGACGTTGATGTTCACCTCGACCACCTCGAGTCCGGTCATCTGCTCGATCGCGGTGATGACGTTGCGGCGCACCGCGCGAGCCAATTCGGCGATGGACACGCCGTATTCGACGACGATCTCCAGGTCCACCGCCGCCTGCGTCTCGCCGACCTCGACCGAAACCCCTTGTCCCACACTGGCCGAAGCACCGGGGATACGATCGCGGAAGGCGCCGAACGCGCGCGCCGCGCCACCGCCGAGGTTGTGCACGCCGCGCACCTCGCGGGTCGCCAGCCCGGCGATCTTCTGGACGACGGCGTCGGCGATGGCGGTGGTGCCCTGATCACTGACCAGCGCGCTGCTGGTCCGGGCGGGCGCTTTGGCCGCGGCTCCGCCCTGGCCCGCGCCGCCCCCGGTGTCCTTACCCGCTTCGGCCTTGGCGTTCTCCGCGCCCTTACCGGCTGTCGTGCTGGTCATGATTACCTCCAGTTCAGTTCCCTTGCGGTACAGCGGATAACGAACCTTCACTAGTTACGACCCCCCGGACGGCGAAATGTCACGGGGCGAGATCGATGATCTAGGTAACCGCGGTGTCGAACGCTTCCGCGTCCAGATCGGTGACCACGATGCGCAGGCGCGCACCGGCCCACCGGGTGGCGGCCTGCAGTTCACCCACGGCCGCGGCGAGCTTGTCCAGCAGTGGCGGCAGCGGCAGCGCCGAGGCGATCACCCGGATCTCGACGACCTCGGCGCTCACGTCCACCGCCGAGCGCGGGCCCAGCCGCGGCACCCAGTCGGCGAGGTCGACGCCCGCCGGCACGGCCGGACGCAATCCCGGCACCGATTCGATCGCGGCGACGATGTCACCGGCCAGCTCGTCCTCGCTCACGGCCGCCGTCACGACGCTCCCGGTGCGATGTCGAGAATCGCCACCGACACGGCGTCGACGAGCATCCCGGTCTGTTGCGCGACCATCCGGACCACCTCCTGCTGTACCGCCTGCCCGACCTCGCCGACCTGGCATCCGCCCCGCACCGACAGGTCGACCTGCACCTTCAGCCAGCCACCGCTGTGGCGGACGCGCACGCCCGCACCGGGTGCGATGTCCTGGCTGCTCCACCACTGCCGTCCCGTCCGGGCCAGGTGGCCGAGCAAACCGAGCACACCGGGCTCCAGCCGCGCCACCCCGGGAACCGAGGCCGCGGCCCGAGCCGCTACTGCAGCGATTACCGCATCCGAAGCGATATATTCCGCTTTCTCCGCGAATCCCGCGCTCACGGCTCCTCCTGGTAGACGTCGACCACGGTGATGTCGAGCCGCTCCAGCGCCAGACCGGCGCGGGCCGTGGCCGCCGCCCGCACTCGTTCGCGCACCTGCGGAACGACGCGTTCGACCGTGGTGTCGCCGTGCCGGAGCGAGATCGACAGCGCCACCGTGATCGCGTGGCGGCCGTCGGGATCGGACCCGTGGTCGTCGATGCGGCAGCTGCGGGCGCGCACACCCGGCACGGTGTCGGCCGCATAACGCAGCACCGCCGCGATGGCCTGCTCGCTCACCTCGATCGAGCCCGGATGGGGCGTGGTGAGGCTCACCATGCGTCCGCGCCGGACCTCGGCCCGTACGGCCGACATGATCCGGTCGAACATCGCGGGCGGCGGGGGATCCGGCTCGTCGACGAGTTCGCGGGTGGCGGCGCGCAGCATGAGCAGACTCTCGCGCGCGGCCTCGCAGTGCGGGCACTCCGATTCGTGTTCGTCGGCCAGCCCCGCCTCCACGGCGTCGAGCCGGTCCCACACCTGTTCGACGCTGCGCCCGCAGGGCAGCGTGTAGTCGCTGTCGGTCATCTCCTTCAGCGCCACGGCTTCATCACCTCCGCCAATTGCGCCCGGGCTCGGGCGATCCGCCCCCGAACCGCGGTGGTGTTGGTGCCGACGATCTCGGCGATCTCCTCGTAGGAGCGGCCGTGCACCTCCCGCAGCAGCCAGCAGGCACGCTGTTCGGGGGTCAGCCGCTGCAACGCCGCGGTGAGCGCGGCCATCTGGTCGTGCACCTGTGCCGCGTGTTCGGGCTGGGTCGCACGTTGCGGCGATTCCGTGGTGTCGAGATCCACGTCGGCGCGGTCCGGCCGGGACCGGATGACGTTGAGGCACCGATTGGTGGTCATCCGGTACAACCACCCCGAGAAGGCGCTGTCGTCCTGCAATTGAGCCAAGCGGCGCCACGCGGTGAGGAACACCTCCTGGATGACGTCCTCCGCCTCGGACCGGTCGGCCAGCATCCGCGCCGCCAACCGGAACATCGCTCCCTGATATCGCAGCACCAGTTGCTCGTAGGCCCGGACATCGCCGTCACGTGCGCGCCCGGTCAGGGTGGCGTCGTCCAGCGCTGCCTCGGGTGCCGTTGCCGCCTCGGTCACACAGCACCTCCTCCGCTGCTCGAATCGATAGACACCGGCCGGCAGGAATCCTCACGTTGGATTATGCGTGATCGGCGTCTCACGAGTCGCGGACCGCGGATTCCGTGTCCGGATCGACAGCTGAGCGGACTCGGGCGCGGAGGTTATTCGTTGACCAGCCGTAAGGCGGGAGTGCGCGCGGCGCGCCGGTCGACCAGCCACACCTGCACGCTCTGATCGATTGCCGGACTGAGGGTTTGGATCTCGACCTCGACCTCGCCGCGTTGCGGATGGTCGATGTGCAGCGCCCCGGACCGGAATTCGGTGACCCGGTGTTCCCGCCAGCGGCAGGAGAATTCCGGAAATCGGTGCAATCCCTGGATCAGCGCGTCGAGCCCGGGATCGTCGGGCCAGTGGGTGCGCGCCGAACGCAGCGTCGACACCATCATCTCCGCGGCGACCGGCCAGTCCCGCCACCGCTGCGGCGCCTGCGGATGCGCGAAGAAGTAGGTGGCCAGATTGTGTTCGGCGGCCTCGTCGAGCAGTCCCAGCGGTTCGGCGAAATCGCGCCACGCCGGATTCCAGGCGAGGATGTCGAGCCAGCGGCCGACGACGAAGGCCGGGGTGGGATGCATCGCGTCGAGGACGGCCTGCACGGTATCGGTGACCTGTTCCCGCGCCTGACCCGAGGACGGGCATTCGCGCGCGTGTTCCATTCCGACCGCGAGATTGCCGAAATGGTGGCGTTCGACCTCGTTGAGCCGCAGCGCCTCGGCCAGTGCACCGAGCACCGCCATCGACGGGTTGGTATCGCGGCCTTGTTCGAGGCGGGCGAGATAATCGACACTCACCCCGGCCAGCGCCGCGACCTCTTCGCGCCGCAGTCCGGGGGTGCGTCGCCGGCGGCCGACCGGCAACCCGACATCCTCGGGTTGCAGCTGAGCCCGCCGCGCGATGAGAAACTCACCGAATTCCGATCGTGCCACCACACCATCCTGTATCTGTCCGGGCCCCCTTATCCACGCCCTGGCAGTCCCAGGATAACCGCGGTGTGGCTAACCGGACCACGGTCCGCAAATCTGGTGGACATGACCACTTCCGAGCAGACCACTCTCGCTACCGGTTCCTGGACCCTGGACCCCGCCCACTCCTCGGTGAACTTCACCGTCCGCCACCTGGGCATCTCCAAGGTCCGCGGCCGCTTCAACAACTTCGAGACCAGCTTCGTCGTGGACGCCTCGGGTGCGGCCACCATCGAGGCCACCATCTACCTCGACTCGTTCGACACCGGCAACTCCCAGCGCGACGAGCACGTTCGCAGCGCGGAGCTGCTCAACGTCACCGAGCGCCCCACCCTGCACTTCAAGGCCGTCGAGCCGGTGCGGGTGGCCGAGGAGTTCGAGGTCACCGGTGAGGTGACCCTGGGCGGCGTGACCAAGCCCGTCACCCTCGACGTCGAGTGGGGCGGCGTACAGCCGTTCGCGGACGGCAGCCGCCACGCCGGCTTCACCGCCACCGGCGCCATCAAGCGCAGCGAATTCGACGTCGCCCCCGGCCTGCCCACCGCCATGCTCAGCGACAAGGTCGCCATCGAGCTCGACATCCAGCTCGTCGAGCCGCAGGCCTAGTCCACACCGATCACGGTCACACCGCTACGGCCGCGCCGCCGGGCGGAACACAGCACCTGCCGGTCCGGTTCTCCGGGCCGGCAGTCGCGTATCCGGGGCGATCGGCGGCCGGCGGTATCACGGCAGCAGACCGCAGCGGCGCGCCCGCACCACCGCCTCGTGCCGGGTGTGGGCGCCGAGTTTCGTCATGGCACTGCGCAGATAACTCTTCACCGTTTCCGGGCGCAGCGAAAGCCGCTGCGCCGCTTCGCTGTTCGTACAACCGAGGGCGACATACGACAACACGTCCAGCTCGCGCGGGGACAGCCCGGGCGCGGCGTCCGCCGCCACGGGGTCATCGGACCCGCCCATCAGGCGCACCAGGGTGTCCGATACCGCACGCAGCCGCTTGCGGGCCTCGGCGTCGGTGAGCGTCTGCGCGATCCCGCGCACCTCGGCGTGCAGATCCCGAAGTTGTTCCGCGACAACGGTATCCGGCGCGGGAGCGGTGGTGATCTCCGAGTTCCCACGCGCCGCCGCCTGCAGGCGCAGCCGCCGGTCCACCTCGTCGCGCACCGCCAGCTCCACCGCCAGCCGCCGGCTCGACCGCAGCACCAGCTCGGCGATCCGATCGCCGATAGGTCCCGGTTCGCGACTCGCGACGTAGAGCACGGCCCGGGAACTCCCGTCCACCACGACCGGTACCCCGACCACCGCGCGCAGCCCCTCCATCGAGACGGGCGCGTCGTAGTGATGGGTGATGGTCGCGGCCGCCCGATAGTCCGCGACCGAGGTCGGACGCCGGCTCGCGACGGCCGCGCCACCCACCCCCGAGGTCGGCGAGACCACCAGTCCGCGCATCGCGGCGGTCCGCGTGCCGAAGAACTCGCTCAGGATCAGCGCCCCGTCGCAGACCTCTCCCCCGAACACCACCGGCATGCCGGACAGGGCCGAGACCTGCCGCAACTCGGCCCGCAACGCATCGGCGTCGCGCGGGCGGAGCAGATCGGCGGCGGCCATCGGCGTTACCCCTTTCCGGGGGTGGTGGAGAGCAAAGTGTGACGTGAATCCTATATCCGTGAACGCGAGTATGGGCCGGGTCCGGCCGGTCAGTTATACGCACGGGGTATGGGATGTGCCGCTGCTGGGCGAGACGATCGGGGCGAATCTCGATCGCACGGTGGCCGTCCACGGTGATCGAGACGCACTCGTCGACCGGGTGACCGGAGTGCGCTGGACCTACCGCGAATTCGCCGCCGAGGTCGACGCGGTGGCTCTCGGGCTGCTGGCGTCCGGGATCGGCAAGGGTGATCGGGTCGGCATCTGGTCGCCCAATCGCGCCGAGTGGACGCTGGTGCAGTTCGCCACCGCGAAGATCGGCGCGATCCTGGTCAACATCAATCCGGCCTACCGCAGCGAGGAAGTGCGCTATGTGATCACCCAGGCCGGGATCCGGATGCTGATCTCGGCGCGGGCGCACAAGAGCTCGAACTACGCGGAGATCATCGGCCGGGTGCGGCCCGAATGCCCGGAGCTGGAGCGGGTGGTCCTGTTCGACAGCGCCGAATGGGAGGCGCTGGTCGCCGCCGGTCGCGCGGCCGATCCCGCGCGCCTGGCCGAGGCCGGAGCCCGGCTCGCCGCCGATGATCCGATCAATATCCAATACACCTCGGGCACAACGGGTTTTCCCAAGGGTGCGACGCTGTCGCATCACAACATCCTCAACAACGGCTATTTCGTCGGGGAACTGTGCGGCTACACCGAGGCCGACCGGATCTGTATTCCGGTGCCGTTCTACCACTGCTTCGGCATGGTGATGGGCAATCTGGCGGCGACGAGTCACGGTGCGGCCATGGTGATTCCGGCGGCGTCCTTCGAACCGCGGGCCACCCTCGCCGCGGTCGCCGAGGAAGGTTGCACCTCGCTGTACGGGGTGCCGACGATGTTCATCGCCGAACTGGCCGATCCGGACTTCGAATCCTTCGACCTGAGTTCGCTGCGCACCGGCATCATGGCCGGCTCCCCGTGCCCGGTCGAGGTGATGAAGCAGGTGATCGAGCGAATGGGCATGGCCGAGGTGTCCATCTGCTACGGCATGACCGAAACCTCCCCGGTGTCGACTCAGACCCGTCGCGACGACACCATCACCCAGCGCACCGCCACGGTCGGCCGGGTGGGCCCGCATCTCGAGATCAAGATCGTCGATCCCGACACCGGGCTGACCGTCCCGCGCGGTGAACCGGGTGAGCTGTGCACGCGCGGCTATTCGGTGATGCTCGGCTATTGGAACGATCCGGACAAGACCGCCGAGGCGATCGACGCCGCCCGCTGGATGCACACCGGCGATCTGGCCACCATGGACGACGACGGGTACGTCGCGATCACCGGCCGGATCAAGGACATGGTGATCCGCGGCGGCGAGAACATCTATCCGCGCGAGATCGAGGAATTCCTCTACACCCACCCCGACATCCTCGACGCCCAGGTCGTCGGGATCCCGGATCCGAAATACGGTGAGGAATTGGTGGCCTGGATCCGGATGCGCGAGGGCGCGGCCGCATTGGACGCGCAGACGCTGGCGCAGTTCTGCGGCGGCCGCCTGGCCTATTACAAGATTCCGCGCTACGTCCACGTCGTCGACGAATTCCCGATGACGGTCACCGGCAAGGTGCGCAAGGTCGATATCCGCTCGACCTCGGTCCGCCTGTTCGGCGGGCCGGAGCAGGATCAGCAACAGACAGGAGTGCAGTGATGACGTCCAACACCGAGGTGTATCGCCAGGCGCGCGACCGGCTGGTCGAGCTGGCGACCGACTACGACACCGCGGTTCGGACGTTCGAATGGCCTCGGCTGACCGGCACGTTCAATTGGGCCGTGGACTGGTTCGACGTGATCGCGCGCGGCAACGACCGCACCGCGCTGTGGATCGTCGAGGAGGACGGCAGCGAACTGCGGGTGAGTTTCGACGAGATGGCGCGGCGCTCGGATCGGGTGGCGACCTGGCTCGCCGAACTCGGTGTGCGCCAGGGTGATCGGGTCATCCTGATGCTGGGCAACCAGGTCGAACTGTGGGAGTCGATGCTCGCCGTCGCCAAGCTCGGCGCGGTGGTCATGCCCACCACGGGCGCACTCGGGCCGGCCGATCTGATCGACCGGATCACCCGGGGCGAGGTGCGTTTCGTCCTCACCAACGCTCGCGACACCGCGAAATTCGACGAGGTCCCCGGCGACTACCGGCGCATCGCGGTCGGCGGTCCGGTCGAGGGCTGGCACGACTACGCGGAGGCTGCCGCGGTCGAGTCCGCGGGTCCCTTCCCCGCCGTGACGCAGGTGGGCGACGAACTGCTGGTCTATTTCACCTCCGGCACGACGAGTAAGCCGAAGATGGTGCAGCACAACCAGACCAGCTATCCGGTCGGACATCTGAGCACCATGTACTGGATCGGCGTCCGTCCCGGCGACGTGCATCTCGCGATCAGCGCGCCGGGCTGGGCGAAGCACGCCTGGAGCTGTTTCTTCGCACCCTGGATCGCCGAAGCGACGATCTTCGTCTACAACTACGGCCGGTTCGACGCCGAGGCGCTGCTCGGGCAGCTGCGCCGAGCGGAGGTCAACACCTTCTGTGCGCCGCCGACGGTGTGGCGCATGCTGATTCAGGCCGACCTCGGCGAGCGTCCGTCCGGACTGCGCGAAATCCTCGGCGCCGGCGAACCACTCAATCCCGATGTGATCGCCCAGGTGGAAAACGCCTGGGGTCTGACCATCCGGGACGGATTCGGGCAGACCGAGACCACCCTGCAGATCGCCAATACCCCCGGACAACCGGTCAAGGCCGGCTCGATGGGCCGCCCCATGCCGGGGGTGCCGGTGGTGCTGGTCGATCCGGTCACCGGCCTGCCCGCCGAGGAGGGCGAAATCTGCCTGGATCTCAGCGCCCATCCGGTCAATCTGATGAACGGCTATCTCCAGGATCCGGAACGGAACGCGGCGGTGATGGCGGGCGGCTATTACCACACCGGCGATGTGGCGGCACGCGACGACGACGGCTACATCACCTACATCGGCCGGACCGACGACGTGTTCAAATCCTCCGATTACAAGGTTTCGCCGTTCGAACTCGAAAGTGTGCTGATCGAACATCCGGCGGTGGTGGAGGCCGCGGTGGTACCGCAACCCGACGACACCCGCCTGGCCGTCCCCAAGGCGTATGTCACGCTGGCCGCCGGCTGGGAACCCGACCGCGAAACCGCACGGGCCATCCTGGAATACGCGCGCGATCACCTCGCACCGTATCTGCGGGTGCGGCGGATCGAATTCACCGAATTGCCCAAGACGATCTCGGGCAAGATCCGCCGCGTCGAGCTGCGGCAGCGCGAGGAGGCCGCCCATGCCGCCGGCACCGGCATCGCGCAGGAATTCCGCTACGAGGATGTGCTTGCCCAACCGACCGTTTAGCGGTTCGTGACAGCTTTGCCGATGTGTTGCTCGCCGCCGGAGACTTGCCGGCGGCGCTACACTTTCGGTGAATAGTTTGGTCGAAACCGCCTGCGGGTACAGAATTCTCACGCAGATTCCTCACGGCCGTCGAAATGTGAAAATGGCACATTTGCCCGGATGTGGCGCGTTCGGCGCTGGCCCGATTGTGACAGCGTGACAAGACTGACGAAGTACGCGCAGCGCGTTCCGGATGTGTAGCTACGACCGATGGGAGAGCACCGTGTTGTACACCTTCGAAACCGCCACCCAGTACGTGATCGCCGAACTGGAGGCCAAGGGCACGGCTACCCGCGAAGACTTCGATGTACCGGCCATCGTCGCCACCTCCCACGCCATCGCCGAGAGCTGGGATTTCCAGGCACTGGACCGGCATACGTTCTGGAGTATCGCGGCGAGCAATCTGCGGGCATAGCGCAGCCCGCGGTGCCGCTCGATCACCCATCTCGGCGACGGTGGCTACACCCGCACGCCGAGGCCGGTGATCGAGCGAAGCGCTCCGCGGCCACGCAGCCCCGCGATCAGGGGCCGTCCGGTGAACTAGGCCTGACAGTCGGCCGATCCCGCAGTGCGCGTGTGCGCCACCATCGACCAGCGCCGCGCCGCACGCCGCATCGAGCCGGCGTCCGCATAGCCGAGCAACACCGCCTGCCGCTCCCGGCTCAGCGGTCCCGCGGCCTGGGCCCGGGCCAAGCGGGCTCGATCCAATTCGCGCCGCCACGTGGTTCCCGCCTCGGACAGCCGCCGCTGCAGGGTGCGCGGACTGATGGCGAGCCGCCGCGCCACCTGCTCGAGCGATACCTCGCCGTCGGCGAAGGCGTCGGCCAAGGCCCGCGAGACCCGCTCCGGCCAGGCGGAGGCCAGTGGCGGTGGCGGCGGGAGCGCGGCGGCCAGCGGTTGCAGCACATCCGCGAGCACCGGATCGGCGGTGGTCAGCGGCAGATCCATATCGGCCGACCGAAAGGTCATCGAATCCACCGGGGCACCGAATTCCACCTCGGCCGAACCGAATACCTCGGCGAACGCCTCCAGGCGACGCGGCGCCGGCTGTCGCAGCGCTACCCGGACCGGGTCCAGCGGTGCCGCGACGACGCGACGGGCACGCGTCAGCACGGCGACCAGTCCCCACAGTTGCACCAGTTCTCGGCCGCGCCCGTCACCCTCGATCATGTCCAGGTACAGCGTGGTTTCGGCCTCGTTCTCGACCACCAGATCGAAACGGTGATTGGTGGTCACGGCCGTGACGTACGGGCCGCAGGTCGCCAGGCCGGCGCCCACGGTCGGCGCACTGGCGAACAGATAGTCGTAGAGCCGGGTGGCGGCGAGCTGATATCTGCTGGCCACATGCAGCGCCACGTCGGGATCGTCGAGCCAATTCTCCCCGATCTCCCACAACCGGGAAAAGACCCGCGCGGGCACATGCACGCCTTCGCCGGCCAGTGTCCATTCCGGTAGTTCGCATTCGCGCAGCAGTCGGTCACGATCGATCCCGGCGTCGGTCATCTGCGAGATCACGAAACGATGCAGCAATGTCTGGTCGGTACCCATATCCCTCCTGCCCTCATTCGCGTCCCCGAACACGTTGGAGGAAACGCTAATCACTCCGACCAGCGTTTCGACCGAAATTCACTCCGATTGTGGTGGTCAGCACGTTGCGGTAATAGATTGATCCTGGTCACCAGGCTTTCGATCCCGAATTGTGACAAAACCAGCCACGCCGTCCGATTCGTTCAAGACGGCACCGCCGGCGGCGCCCTACGGTGACGCCATGGCACCTCAACTCAACGCAATCGGCGTGGTCGTCTCCGATCTGACGGCCGCACTCGGCTTCTACCGGCGGCTCGGTCTCGAATTCGGCGAGGTCGTCGGGGGCGGGCACGTGGAAGCGCCGCTGCCCGGCGGATTCCGGCTGATGCTCGATTCCGAGGAGAACATCGCCCAGGACGTCGGCGGCGATCGGCGCTGGAACGCCGCGACCGGCCGGATCGGACTGGCCGTCGAATGCGGTTCGGCGGCCGAGGTCGACGCGGTATTCGACGATCTGGTCGCGGCCGGATACCACGGGGAGACGAAGCCCTTCGACGCCGTCTGGGGCCAGCGCTACGCCACCGTGCACGACCCCGACGGCAACGGCGTCGATCTCTACGCGCCGCTGGGCTGACCGTTCTCGGGGCGCGCGGCGGCCCCCCGGATACGGCCCGGAGATCGCCCGGTCAGCGCCCGGATCTCGCGGGTCATATGGGCCTGATCCGCATATCCGGCCAGCGCCGCGGTCTCGGCGAAACCCACACCCGCGCGAGTCAGATCCAGAGCTTTGCGCATCCGCAGCACGCGGGCCAGCATCTTCGGCCCGTATCCGAAGGCAGCGACCGAGAGCCGGTGCAGCCGCCGCGCACCCAGCCCCAGCGCGTCGGCGGTGGCCGCGACCGTCTCCCCCGCATCCAGCCGGCGCACGATC